>CAZTUJ010000001.1:616298-626278 GCA_964616855.1 uncultured Gammaproteobacteria bacterium
AGGCAGTGGGGGTATTGATAGGACCTAAATTAGAATTAGTAATGGTGATAGCGGGGTTAGTGCTGTCAATCGTAAAAAGACCAGAATTCGCGATTGTGGAATTACCGTCATTATCATAAGCCACCACCCTTACTTGCCGGCTACCCAAATTATATAAAGGCACACTCCAGAGATAAGAAGTAGTGGTAGAAGCAGTATTATTACTGATTAAAGTCCAATTACTGGTGTTATCGTAGTAATAAAGTTTAAAATGATTAATATCACTATCGCCAGGCAAATTCCAAACGATATTCGTTTGACTACCGCCGGCTAAATAAGCACCACCCACCGGAGCAGTAACGTTAAATGCTGCCGGATTGCCGTCCCAGTTGAAAGTAACCGTATCAAAAGATTGGTTCCCAGCTTGATCAGTTACTAATATAGAGGCAACATACTCGCCGGTCACCGTACCAGATAAAAAAGGATCGAGAATATTAGAATTTGAAAAAATGATAGTGCCGCCGCTCGGAGCGGAAACAACACCCCAAGCATAAGTGAGATTAGCGCCCGCACTGATATTATCGGAAGCGGTCGCCCCTGGCCGCGTCGGCGTCGATGCAGAGAAGTTAGCACCAGCATCCACAGTCGGTGCTTGGTTATCTAAAGCAAAAGCGTTATTAGAAGCATCGCTGGTAATATTACCTGCTAAATCTGTAGCGATAACCGCTATCTTTACAGTCGCACTACTAACATCTGGCGGATCCCAAGTGGTGGAGGTGGCGCTTGCTGGTAAAGTGGCAATTTCTTGTCCATCAAGAAAGGTGCCGGATAGAGAATAAATAACTCTAATTGGGGTTGCCCCAAAATTAGCATCGGTCGACTGATTCCAAGTAATAACAACATTATCAGTCGGGTCAAGATAAATCCCAGCAGCATTAGGATAAGTCACTGTCGGTGAAGTCGGCGGCGTGCCGTCAACTACCACCGAATTTAAAGACTGGGCACCGAGTTCAGGCACAAAAATTTGCAAACTATAAAGATTGTCCGCTACCGCCCCGACATTAAAATTTTGAGAATACCCTTGTGAACCAGAATTAAAAGTAGTGCTGTATTCACGGCTAGTGTAAACAGTGCTGCCCCGAAATAATTCAATCGTATAAAAAGCACTGAAACCAGGAGGATCAGCCGTCACATAAAATAAAACAGGGACAGTGCTATTAGGTTTAACGTAAGCCCTGCTAAAAGTATTTGGAGAAGAAATTGATAAACTAGTCGCTAAAGCTTGCGCAAAATGACTATAAGCTAAAATACCCGCCACCAATAAGAGGGAAAAAGTTAAATAACGCCAAATTTTTATGTATTTATTTTTAAACATATACTAAACAAAATCCTAAAAAAATTTTAATAAAAAATCCATTCCTTATATAATATACCACGTAAGCAAGAAAACTAAAAATAATAAATTTAAAAACGTAATTGACAAGCGTCGGGTGATATATTATGATATCTTTTAGCAGTCACAAAGTAAGAGTGCTAAAAATAAAATAAGCAATAAATCAATATATGTTTAATAAATTTACAGAAAAAGCCCAGGAGGCCATTATTAATTCTCAAGCAATTGCCGCCAATTTTGGCCAGCCCAATATCGAAGCTTTGCACATTCTCCTCTCCCTGCTCCAACAGCCAGAAGGCTTAGTAAAGCCGGTTTTAGAAAAATTGAAAGTTGATCCGGAAATCCTTGAAAACTATGCCGTAGCGGAGATTAAAAAATTACCAAAAAGTAAGATTGATTTGCAAAATGGCCCGATCCAAGCAGTCTCAGGTACTAATGAGACGGCCTTAATTTTAGAACGCTCTAAAAAAGAAGCCGATGGCATGGGGGACGAATTTATCTCCACCGAACACATCCTTTTAGCCCTAATCGGCGTAGCCTCTCCCGCCCAAGCGATTCTCTTAAATTTCAATGTTGAGTACCAAAAGGTTTCAGCAATTTTACAGGAACTAAGAGGCAGTGACCGCATTACCGACCCCAATCCTGAAGGCAAGTTCAAAGTCTTAGAAAAATACACCAGCAATCTCACCGAACTAGCTCGCCAGGAAAAGCTTGACCCCGTTGTCGGCCGCGACACCGAAGTCCGTCGCGTTATGCAGGTACTTTTAAGAAGGACTAAAAATAATCCGGTACTCATCGGCGAAGCTGGCACCGGTAAAACCGCGATTGTCGAAGGCTTAGCTCAGCGTATTATCGCGGGCGATGTCCCGGAAAATTTAAAGAATAAAGAAATCATTAGCCTAGATTTAGGGGCCTTAGTCGCAGGAGCTAAATTCCGGGGAGAATTTGAAGACCGTCTCAAAGCCGTATTAAAAGAAGTCCAAAATCAAAACGGCCGCATCATCCTTTTTATCGACGAACTTCACACCCTCATTGGGGCGGGCTCTTCCGAAGGCTCAATGGATGCCTCGAACATGCTTAAACCCGCTTTAGCTCGGGGAGAACTGCGTACCATCGGCGCCACCACTACTAAAGAATATCAAAAATATATTGAAAAGGATGCCGCCTTAGAGCGCCGCTTCCAACCAATTATGGTTAACGAACCGAGTGTTGAAGATACTATCAGCATGCTCCGCGGCCTTAAAGAAAAATATGAAGTTCACCATGGCGTCCGCATCACCGATGATGCTTTAAGCGCGGCCGCTAAATTATCTAATCGCTATATCAGCGATCGCTTTTTACCTGATAAAGCCGTCGATCTTATCGACGAGGCCACTTCTTCCCTGCGTATGGAAATTGATTCCATGCCGGACGAATTAGATCAGTTAAAAAGAAAAATCAAACAACTAGAACTAAATAAAGCGGCTCTGCTGTCAGCTGATAAAAAATCCACCAAATTGAGGGGCGTTAACCAGGAATTAAGCAAATTGAAAGAACAGGCTAACCAACTAGAATTACACTGGAACAACGAAAAAAATATCATCTCGGAAATTCGCCAGCATAAGAAAGAAATTGATGAACTAAAAATTAAAGCCGAAATCAGCCAGCGCCAAGGCGCCGATCTGACCGAAGTCGCCAAGATTAAATACGGGCTCATTCCGGAATTAGAAAATAAGATTAAATTAAGCCAAGAAGAATTAATTAAGATTCAAAAAAAAGGACAGCGCATCTTAAAAGAAGAGGTGGGTGAAGAAGATATTGCTAAGGTTGTCGCTCGTTGGACCGGCATCCCCGTCAACAAAATGTTAGCGAATGATTTGCAAAAATTAGCCGCTGCCGAAACAGAGTTAACTAAGGAGGTTATCGGGCAAGAAGATGCCATTAGCGCCGTTGCTAAAGCTATCCGCCGCTCCCGTGCCGGCATCAATGAAGAGAAGAGACCGATTGGCTCCTTCCTCTTTATCGGCCCCACCGGAGTTGGCAAGACTGAACTAGCCAAAGCCTTGGCCCGTTTTCTCTTTGATGACGAAAACTCCTTAATCCGCCTAGATATGAGCGAATACATGGAGAAACATTCTGTAGCGAAATTAATCGGCTCCCCTCCCGGCTACATCGGCCATGATGAAGGCGGACAATTAACCGAAAAAGTCAGACGTCATCCCTACAGCGTTCTCCTCTTTGACGAAGTGGAGAAAGCTCACCCGGATATGTTCAACATGCTTTTGCAAATTTTAGATGATGGTCGTCTTACTGATTCTAAGGGCCGAACAGTCAACTTCAAAAATACGGTAGTGATCATGACTTCCAATCTCGGCAACGAAATTATCAAACAATACTCTATTGGTTTCGGGGGCGAGGATGAACAACCTAAAAAAGACCAGGCCCGCGGCAAAGAAATGCGCGACAAAGTTGATAAGATTCTGAAAGAGCATTTTAAACTGGAATTCCTTAACCGCATCGACGAAATTGTCCTCTTTAAGAGTCTGCAACCCCAGGACTTAGAACAAATCGTCACTCTTGAATTGGAAAAAGTGGAAAAACGCCTCAACGCTAAAAATATCCGCTTACGTCTCAGTTCCAAGCTGACAAAATTCTTGGCGGAGAAAGGCTATGACCCCACTTACGGTGCTCGCCCCTTAAAACGCATCATCCAAAATCTCATTCTTGATGAATTAGCACTCCAAATTATTGAAAATAAAATTCAAGAAGGCGATCAGGTCAAGATTGAAGTCAGCGATAAAGATAATATCAGCATCAATCGACTGAGTAATAAGACCAAAAAATAGAAAAAACAAACAATAAAAACTGCCGATTTTTCCTAGTACTCGGCAGTTTTTGTTATTTATCCAGAAAATAAACTAAATTGACTTGGTATCAAAGAGAAAATATATTATAATGAGAATACTCTAATTCAAAATATCCCTATGAAAAAAACATCTTTAAATATTGTCTTCCTGCTGGCTATAACCTTATTATTAGGAATTGCCACTGCTAAGGCTCAAGAAATTGATCCTAAATTCAATCCTAATCTCATTATCAGCGATGCCGAACTTTTAGATCACGACAGTCTGAGTCTCTCTCAGATTCAAAGTTTTTTGAAAAGTAAAAATAGCTACCTTGCCAACTACAGCACTAATAACGCCCACGGCACCACTAAAACAGCGGCGGAAATTATCTACGACGCCGCTAATAATAATTACGACTGCAGTAACGCTAGTCTCAGCGACAGCCCCACAGAGGCCGAAAAGAAATTAAAATGTCGTAGTATCACCACCGTTAGCCCTAAATTTTTAATTGTGCTTTTGCAGAAAGAATCTAGCTTAATCGAAGAGTCAAACCCCGCCCAAGCACGTCTAGACTGGGCGACCGGTTATGGCTGTCCCGACAACTGGACCTGTAATCCTTACTACAAAGGTTTTGGTAAACAAGTTAATAGCGCCGCCCTCCAATTCTTGGCTTACATGAAGGAACCGCAAAGATATGGTTACAAAGCAGGCCAGACTTATACCTTTTCCAATCCTTACGGAACTATTTCTAATGAAGCCATGACCGTTACTCCTGTTAATCAAGCTACCGCCTCCCTCTACAACTACACTCCCCACGTTTTTAATGGTAATTACAACGTTTATAAATTATACGAACGCTATTTTCCTCAGCGTCCCGCCCGCTATGTTGACGGTTCCCTACTGCAAGCTCAGGGTGAAGCCGGCGTCTGGCTGATTCAAAATGGCTACAAGCGCCCCTTCTTAAGCAAGAGCGCTCTGGTTTCTCGCTACAACCTCAATAAAATTATTGTTGTTGATAATAGTGAACTGGAAAGCTACGAAAAAGGTGACCCCATCAGCTTGCCCAACTATTCCATCGTCCGTTCTCCTGATAAAAGCTTATACTTAATCATTGGCGATCAAAAAAGAAAATTTGAAAGCCAGGAAGTCTTTAAAAAATTCGGTTTTAACCCTGAAGAAGTAATTGAAGCGAGTGCCCAAGATTTGAGCTACTACCAAGATGGCACCCCGCTTAAAGCTAGCTCAGTTTATCCTACCGGTGCTTTAATCCGCGACCCGCAGAGTGGCGGCGTCTACTTCGTCCAAGACGGGACCAAAGCCCCTATCATTGATAAGGCTCTACTTAACGCTAAATTCAAAGGCCAAGCCATTCTTAAAACTACCGTCGCTGAATTAGCCCAATATACTAAAATCGCCCCCCTGCTCTTTGATGATGGTGAACTCTTAAAATCGGATAGTGCTAATGCTGTCTATCTCATTAGCAACGGCAAAAAACGGCCCTTCCAAAGCGGTGCCGACTTTGAAAAGCTTGGTTATAAATGGGGTAATATTATCACCGTTTCGCCCCAGCTTCTCTATCTCTACCCTCTAGGCGAACCTCTAACTTACAACGTCAGCGAATAAGGAAAATAATAAAAACACCCCGAGCTCTTAACGGGGTGTTTTTAAAGAACAATAAAAATATAAATGTGTCAATATTTAAGAAAGATTGAAAGTATATTATACTAAAATTGCCTTAAATTTTTATTATGCCTATTATTGCTAGCGCCTTTTTACCACCCTCTCCCCTGCTTATTCCGGAAATTGGCAAACAAAACTACCACCTTCTCAATAAAACCGTCAAAGCTTATCAGGCTGTGGCGGAAATTTTAAAAAAAGAAGAAGTGGAAATCATCGTCATTATTTCTCCTCATGGCAAAGCTCAAGACCAAAATGTTAGTTTCAATATCCATCCACAACTAGCCATTAGTTTTCAAGAATTCGGCTATCTCGCTACTGTTAAGACCCTGACTCCAGCCCTGCGCCTAGCTGATGACATCCAACAACAACTAGGGAGAGAGGAAGGGGTAAAATTAAGCGCAGAAAAACATCTAGACTATGGTAGCGCCATTCCTCTCCATCTACTCAGCACCGACCTCAAAGCGCCTAAAGTACTAAGCCTCTTACCAGCTACTAAAAAAGACCGAAGCTATCATTACCAATTTGGACAAAAACTAGGAGAGATTCTACACAAGCGTCCGGAAAAAATCGCCATCATTGCTGCTGGTGATCTTTCTCATCGTTTGAAAAAAAATTCACCCGCTGGTTATTCCCCCAAAGGCGCCCGTTTTGATAACCGCGTTATCGAATATCTCAATGACCGTGAAAATGGTCGAGAAAAACTTTTAAATCTAGACGATAAAATTGCGGAAGAAGCCCTAGAAAGCGGCCTCAAACAACTAAGTCTATTACTAGGTATAATGGGTGAAACTTGTGAGGCTCAAATCTTAGCTTACCAAAATGACTTCGGCGTCGGCTATCTAAGTGTAAATTTTAACTTACAATTAGCCCTCATCTAAAAGTAAACATGGAAAATATCGCTGATTTATTAAGAAACCGCCCCCGCAAAAAAGCGCCAGCCTACCCCTGGCAAGATTTAGCTTTGCGCGTTATTCAAGAACTAGGTATTCCTGCTTTTAAAAGAGGTTCCATTTTTAAAATCTGCAAAGAGTTGCCAGCAAATTTAGTAGAGAGAGCCTTAAACGACACCAAAGAACTCTGCCAAACTGGCGCCGCTTGGAAATATTTTTTCAAAATCGCTGATCAATATACCATTAAAAACGAAGCTGATAAAAATAAAGACGACAAACAAGCTTAAATAAATATATGCCTGGAAAAATAAGACCAATCTTACACCACCCTCACCCCGTCCTGCGCCAGATCTCAGAGCCGGTGGCAGAGAAAAGATTTAACCAAGCCGAACTCAAACAACTACTGGCCGACATGGAAGAAACCATGCTCAAAAAAGATGGAGCTGGTTTAGCAGCGCCCCAAATTGGTGTTAGCGAAAGAATAGTAGTAATTGCTGGTCGCGATAATAAAAGTATTTTTCTTATCAACCCGCAAATTACCCGCCGCTCTTGGGGCAAAGTTATAGGCGAAGAGGGCTGTCTTTCAGTGATTGACAGTCGAGGACGGATTATCTACGGCAAAGTGGAAAGACACAAGCACATTACCTGCCAATACTTTGACCAGCAGGGCAAGAAGAAAAAAGTGCAAGCCGACGAACACCTCTCCCGCGTCATTCAGCACGAAATTGATCATCTCGACGGTATTCTCTTTATTGATCGCCTAATTTCCTAAAAAAATACCGGCTCCAAGGCCGGTATTTTATAATCGCTTATTTCTTTTCTCGACGCCGCCAGAATAAATACAACACCACTACAATTACTAGCGCGATAATACCCCAGGAAATTTCTGAATAGTATGATTTCCATAATTCTTCGTTAGCGCCAAAGAAATAACCTAGGGCCGCTAAAACTAAAGTCCAAGCCAAAGAACCAAGAAAAGTGTAAAAAATAAAACTGAAAAAAGGCATTTTCACAAAACCAGCCGGCAGAGAAATTAATTGCCTAACCACCGGCACTAAGCGGCCGAAAAAAGTAGAAGATCGATCATAGCGTCCGAAAAATTGCTCCGCCCGTTCAATCTGCGCCGGCTTAATCAAGAGAAAACGAGCCGCCTTAGTTTGCGCTAAACGATAGACCAAAGGTCGGCCGAGATAGTAGGCTAAAACATAGTTGAAGATTGCTCCAATTAAACTACCTAAAACGCTAGCCCCGACCACTAACCAGATATTCATCTTCCCTTGAGCTGCCAAATAAGCAGCTGGTGGCACTACCACTTCCGAAGGAAAAGGAATAAAAGAACTCTCTAAAGCCATTAATAAAACCACCCCCCAATAACCAATTTCTTGGGCAAAATTTAATAAAGCATTAACTAAAGATATAAGCATAGAATCAATAGATATATTATCAAAAATAATGGCCATCAGCAGCCATTTTTCTATTATACTATAAAAAGAGAAGAAAGCAAAAAACTAGCGCCACTTGCTTTTCCCCCTATAATCAGCTAAATTTATAGACATGGAAACTAAAATCAGAACAATCTTCATGGGCACGCCGGACTTTGCCGTGCCGGGATTAGAGCGCTTACTAGCGGCGCCAGATTTTGAAGTGGTCGGCGTCTATACCCAACCGGATAAACCAGTTGGCCGCAAGCAAACCCTCACACCGCCGCCGATAAAAACGGTGGCTATCGATGCCGGTCTCCCAGTTTTCCAACCAGAAAAAATTAAAACAGAGTTAGAAAATATCCAAAAATTAAAACCTGATTTAATTGTGGTTATTGCTTATGGCAAAATCATCCCCCAATCAATTTTAGATATTCCCCGATACGGCTGTATTAATGTCCACGCTTCCCTCCTGCCCCGCTACCGCGGTGCCGCCTGTCTGCAGGCGCCGATTCTTAACGGCGACTCCGAAACTGGCGTTACCATTATGAAGATGGACGCCGGCATGGATACCGGACCAATTTTAAAACAAGTGAAAATAGAATTAAACGGTAGCGAAAATCTCCAAAATCTGCACGACCGCCTCTCTCAACTAGGAGCCGATAATCTAATTAGTACCCTTCGAGCCTATTGTCGTGGTGAAATTGAAGCTCAGGTTCAAGATGATAGCCAGGCGACTTACGTTAGTCTGGTAAAAAAGGAAGACGGCCATCTCAACCCTCAAAAGAGCGCCGTGGAATTAGAAAGACAAGTTCGTGCCTGTCAGCCCTGGCCGGGAACTTACCTTTTATTATCCAATCAAGAGCACCTAAAAATCTTAGAGGTGGCTGTTAGCGAAAGCTCTACAGATAGGAAAATTGGCGAAATTTATCTTGAAAATGGCAACTTATACCTAAACTGTAGACAAAATTCTCTGCATATATTAAAATTACAACGAGAAAATCGGACCGCCCTTCAAGCCTCCGACTTTTTAAAAGGCAACTCCGATATTATTGGCCTGATCGCCAGCTAAAATTGGTCCCTTCGTCTAACGGTTAGGACGCCAGGTTCTCATCCTGGTAACAGGGGTTCGATTCCCCTAGGGACTACACACTAAGAAACGGGTTAAAAGCCTGTTTTTTATTGGGCTTTTTGAGATATTTTAGAAGATACTGGAATAATATTTATTATCTTCTTATCTTCAATTCGAAGGATTGTCTCCGTATTGTCTCCACTTTTGTTTTCCAGAGTCTTTACTGCCTCCTTAATAGCAAGTGAAGTCAAGTGAGAATATCTCATGGTAGTCTTAATGTCAGCATGACCGAGTAACTCCTTAATTATAACTATTGATATTCCGTTCTGAGCTAAATGAGAGGCGAATGTGTGTCTAAGAGTGTGCCAACCAATTTTACGGAGTCCAGCTCTCTGACACGCTAAATGCAGCCACCTCAAACAAAGCATTGGGCCTAATGGTTTGCCGCAATCCTTACAAAAGACAAACCCATCCTTTTTAGCTCGAAGATTAAGTGTTTCTCTGACGTCAACCAACAAGGGAACATACCTTATCTTATTACTCTTAGGGCTGCCTAAACAGCCTCTGGCGATAGATTTCTGGATAGTTGCTAAACTGTTCATTAAATCAATATCACCCCACTCTAAAGCAATCAACTCACCAAAACGGAGACCCGTTTTAAGTGCAAATAAAACCATTAAATATGAAGGCAGGAATAAGGAGGGCGGCAATGACTTTCTT
>CAZTUJ010000002.1:0-76452 GCA_964616855.1 uncultured Gammaproteobacteria bacterium
CTTAACCAAAAAGAAGAGGCTGGCGAATGTTTAATTTGTAAAATGAAATCAGAGAAAAGAGTTATCTTTGCAAAAGCTTATTAACTATTTGGAAAATAACAACCTCCTCCCTATAAAATAGGCCAGCACTAAGTGCTGGCTTTTTTGTTCCTCAAAAACTTGTTAGATTGTATACTGAGATTATACACGCAAATATATTTCATATGATCGAAACCATACGAGCATCAGAGTATACAATCAAACAAATTCTCCAGGAAAACTGGGACTCTTTCTATCATACTAACCAAAAGTTAATTAGACCAGTGGTAGTAGAGAATGTTAGAAAAGTAATGGCCTGTGGTGATAAGAATATTTTAGGATATAACACCTATGTTTGTCCAGAGTGCAAAGAGAGATTGTTTGTGGCCCATACCTGTAAATCTAGATTCTGTAATAGCTGTGGTAAAGTAAAAAATGATGAGTGGGTCGAGAAAGCGCAAACTAGACTATTTAATATTTCTCATAAACATTTAGTCTTTACCGTTCCTTGGGAAATTAGACTATTGTTTTTAGAAAATAGACATTTACTGTCATTACTTCATCAGTCTGCCGGACAAGCAATTCTAGACTGGGCCAAAACAGTCCACTTATTGCCTGGAGTAGTCACTGTTTTGCATACTTTCGGGGCTAAGCTAAATTTTAATTGTCATATTCATGTTCTTTATTCTCTGGGCGGAGTGGGGCTCCAGACCGCCCAGTTTAAAGAATATAGCTTTATTCCGGCTAGTAGTCTTAAGGCCAGATTTAAAACGATATTACTGCACAAACTTAGGCAGGAGTTTATTAGCCAGAGATTATTAATTAGTCCTAATCTAAAAAATATCTGGCGCCAGAAATTTGGAACCGATATTTTTTTTGATGTTCAAAATATTCTCTGGCAAAAAGAATGGTACTTATGGATTGGTGAGAAATTAGATAATGCTGAACATGCGATTGCTTACATTGGTCGCTATGCAAAACGACCCTGCTTGTCTGAGGCTAAGATTATTGCTTATGAAAAAGAACTTAATCTGGTGCGCTTTAATTACCGAGACAAACTGACTAAAGAGAATCTTGCTTTAGACTTTACGATTGAAAATTTCATTGGCTCCCTAATTAGACATATCCCTGAGAAACACTTCAATATGATTAGATACTATGGGATGTATGCTAATGTGTGCAAACAAAAAACCTTGGAGATCTTAGCAGAAAGGTTAGTTTTTCTCTATGGACGGGTCTACTTATTATTTGAGCCAAATATTCTTAGTTGGCGAGAAAGAGTGAAAAAGACTACTTATCTAGACCCACTCTACTGCCGGAAATGTGAACGAGATTTTATATTAATTGAAATAAATTACTGGGCCAGAGATGGAACTTGGAGGTGTGTGCCTATTTATTAAATCTAGTGATGCTTGAGATATTTTAAATATTTTGTTTTTTGATTATCTAACATCCTAATTAGCTAACCACCTTTCTAGTTAATTTTAATTTACTGGGTTGTTTAGCATCTTACTGACACCAGATTTAACTGATACAAACTAAGAGCGGGCCATTTTTTTACAAAAATAACCCGCTCTAAATCTTTATTTGGTTTGATGATAATTCCTTAGCTATAAAAAACACTCAACCTGCGTTGAGTGTTTTTTATGGCGGAACGGACGGGACTCGAACCCGCGACCTCTGCCGTGACAGGGCAGCGCTCTAACCAACTGAGCTACCGATCCAATAATTAAGATAATACCGCCAAGAGCGGTACAGGGAAAATCTTAGCAAAAAGATTTTGCCTTGTAAAGGCTTTTCTTCCTTAAATCTTAGTGCCCCCAAAGGGAATCGAACCCCTACTACAAGCTCCGGAAGCTTGCGTTCTATCCATTAAACTATGGAGGCTGAGGATATCGGTTTAATTATAATTAAGGGCCTATCTTTTGGCAAGCTTTATTCAATAATCCCTAGGCCTTGACTTTATTTCCGTTCTCCTCTATAATGGATAATAGTTATCCATTAATAAATATTATCAATTATTTTATGATGGTCAGTAAACAGGAGCTCGACGCCCGCCTAGAAAATTTTAAAAAAGTAAGCCGTGAACACAAATTACCCCTTACTCCGCAGAAATTAGCGATTTTCCGGACATTAGCCAACTCCTGTACCCACCCCGGCGTTCAAGAAATCTATCACCGCGTTAAGGAAGAATTTTCGAATATTTCTCTAGCTACGGTATACAAGAATCTGAAGAAGTTTGCGGATCTGGGACTAATTACCGAAATTCCTATTCCGGGCGAAGCCCCTCGTTATGACGCCAAGTTAGATACTCATGGCCACGCGGTTGATACCGCTGATGGTCGCGTCTACGACCTAGAAATTTCTGCCAGCTTGCCTCTACCCGATAAAATTTTGGGCAAGAGCATCAAGCAAGCGCAAGTGATTTATTATTTATAACGATATAAATTATGTTAAACATCAATCAAGCCGCTCCTGACTTTAAAAGAGTGAAAGCTTATCATCAAGGCGAATTCAAAGACATCAGCCTGGCCGACTATGCTGGCCGCTGGCTTATCTTATTTTTCTATCCTCGCGATTTTACCTTCGTCTGTCCGACGGAGTTGCGCGGTTTCGCCAAACAAGAAGATGACTTTAAAGCTCTCAACTGTGACATCTTGGCCGCTTCGACGGATTCAGAATGGTCACATAAGAACTGGTTTGAAAAAGATCTTCCGGAAGTGAAATATCCGGTCTTAGCCGACACCACCCAAGCGCTGACACGTGCTTACGGGGTACTCAACGAAACTGACGGTTCGGCTGACCGCGGTCTTTTCATTATTAGTCCGGAAGGACAGATTAAATACATCATCGTTTCTGCTGGTTCGGTTGGCCGTTCGGTCACTGAGACCCTGCGCGTCTTAAAGGCGGTGCAGAGCGGCGAACTTTGCCCTTTAGAGTGGCATAGCGGTGATAAGACTTTAGGTAAAGCCTAAATTATCAAAATTGTTTAATCTCAAAAGCCTCCTGTTGGAGGCTTTTTGTTTGCTGTCTGGATTTTTAAGTCCTATCTGTGTTATTGTATTCTTATAATCTTATTTTATGAATTACAATCTTCACCCCATCTTCGTTCATTTCCCTATCGCCTTCTTTTTGCTGTACTCCTTGCTGCGTCTTCTGCCGTGGCCAAAAAAACTGCCAATGGTTGACTGGCATTTACCCCGCATTGTTCTTCTCATCGTTGGCCTCTTAGGGGCTTGGTTGGCAAACGTGACTGGAGAAATTGCGAGTGATCTCGTCCGCCCCGACCATGCTTTAGTGGAAATGCATGAGAGCTTTGCCGGCGCTTCTGTTAATCTCTATGTCGTCTTATTGATTTTAGAGCTAATTATTTTTATCCCTCCTCAATGGCTTGATAATGAGACTGGTCGTCGCTTGCAACCATTATTGGCGAAGGTCAAAAAACTATTATCCCCTTGGTTGTTCCGCTTGCTAGCTTTAGTGGGTGCCGTCTTAATCGCTATCACCGGTCTGCTGGGCGGCGTGATGGTCTACGGAGTATCGGCTGATCCTTTAGCGGCCCCGATGTTGAAATTATTAGGTCTCTAAGTAATTATGAAAAAAACGATTCTCAAGAATGATTTCCGTTTTTGGCGGCAGTTGATTAATGTTTGGTCCTTCATCTTCTTTGCCTTAATTATTTCCGACTTCTTTCACGCCAATGCCTATGAAGAGATTTTAAATGCCATTGGCACTATTTATATCAGTATTCTCGCTATCTATGTCAGTAACAAAGAGTTCGAGCGCTGGTATGACCAGCACGAGGAGAGTCATCCCGGTGAAATTTTCGTAGTTATCTGGTCAGCTCTCGTAATTTCTCTTTTAATTTTAGATTTCTTTTACGGGGAGGCCTATAAACTCCCGAGCGCCGTTGTTTCCGCCTATATCGCGGTCCTTACCATCTTAGTAATTACCCGTAAGTCCAAAGAGTTGTATCGTCTCCGTCGCCAGAAAAAGAAAAAATAGTTTTTATTAACAAAACGCCGCTGGCTCAGCGGCGTTTTTTGTATTTATTTATTCTACGGTGACTGATTTCGCGAGATTGCGCGGCTTGTCGATGTTGGTGCCACGACCGCGGGCCACGTAATAGGCGAAGAGCTGGGTGGGAATGACGGTGAGGAAGGGGTAGAAGATGGGTCGGCATTCGGGGATGACAATAGTTTCATCCACTCTCTCTCGTACCACAGGGTCATCGCCGCTAGTGATGGCAATAATCTGTCCTTGCCGCGCCCGGATTTCTAAAAGATTATTAATCACCTTGTCATATTGCTCATCTTTAACAGCAATGAAGAAAGAAGGAAGTTTGTCATCGATAAGGGCAATGGAACCGTGCTTCATTTCCCCGGCCGAGAGACCTTCAGCGTGGATATAGGAAACTTCTTTTAGCTTTAAAGCTCCTTCTAAGGCGATGGGGAAATTTTGACCGCGGCCAAGATAGAGAAAGTTGGGCGCGTCTTGATATTTAAGGGCCAAGGATTCTATTAGGGGGCTGTTGAGCAGAATTTCTTTTATTTTCAAAGGTATTACGGCTAGTTCTTGCCAGAGTATTTGTTTTTCTTGAGCTGTTATCTTTTTCCGCCATTGGCCACACTGACTAGCCAGCAGAAAGAGCACTGCTAGTTGAGTGGTGAAGGCTTTAGTGGAAGCGACGCCGATTTCCGGACCAGCCGCTGTTAAAAAATGGGCATCAGAGAGGCGGGTAAGGGCGGAGTTAGCCACATTGCAGATGCTTAAAATAGTCGCTCCAGCCTCTTTAGCGGCTTGCGCCGCCTGGAGGGTATCGGCGGTGCTGCCGGATTGAGAAATAGCGATAATTAAATCGTCGGGGCCAACGTTGCCGGCTAAGAATTCCGAAGCATATTCACAATAGGTAGGGAGGCCGGCGAGTTCTTGAAAGAAATGTCGGGCCACCAGACCGGCGTGCCAGGAAGTGCCGCAGGCGATGATGACAATTTTACGCAGCTTTTTTATTTTTGTCTGCCAAGGTTGAAGCGCTTCTATTAACCCCTCCCCTTCATTAGCACTAAAGCGCTTAATCGTTTCGGCAATTACTTTTTCTTGTTCAAAAATTTCTTTGAGCATGAAGTGGGGATAGGCGCCTTTTTCCAGACTGTCGGCGCTGGTATGCAGGGTTTCCCAAGGAATGATTTCTTCTTGGCGGGTAGAGAGGTTAAATAATTTACATAATCCGTTCTTGCCAATGACTGCCATTTGGCCTAGCGCAATAGGGGCGGCTTCGTGAGCATAGCCCGCCAGAGCATTACGGTCAGAACAAATCATTAACTCATTATCTTTTGACCGGGCCAGAAAAAGTTCACCGCCTAAATTACAGGCATAGAGTTTTTCCGGCTCTTGGCGGTCATGCAGGACAAAAGCAGAGCGCCCTTCCAGTTCGGGAAAATAATTGAAAATAATTTCTTGCAAACCAGTTCCGTCTTGTAGTTGCTGCTGGCGGAAATAATTAACTAAGACTTCCGTGTCGGTTTCACCGTAGAAAGAGACGCCTTGGGTGTCTAAAATTTCCTTTAGTTTGTAATAGTTGAGGACAGTGCCATTATGGACAATGGTGAGTTGTTCGTCTTGAGAATAATGAGGATGGGCATTGAGTTTGGTGGCGGGCCCGTGCGTAGCCCAGCGGGTATGACCCAAGCCTAGGTTACCAGCTGGCTCTTGTTCGATTAAAGATTTTTCTAAACGTTCAATCGGTCCCGCCTCTTTATCTAAACTCAGGCGAGTGCCGTCATATAGAGCAATACCGGCGCTATCATAGCCGCGGTATTCTAAGCGTTTGAGCAGATTGAGAATAATGGGATAGGCCGGCTTGGGGCCGACATAGGAAGCAATGCCGCACATAGATTAAGCTAAGCGATTCCACAAGCTGAGGAAAATCGTTTTTTGTGTATTATAAATCATTTGGTTTTCAATCAGGACGCCCACGGGTAAGCCCTGCTTATCCCTAGAGATGAAAGCACACTTGTTAGCGTAGATGAGGATGAAGGTAGCAGACTGGTCGTCGCTATCTAACCAGCGTCTTTCGTCTAAACCGTTAGTGCCGCCGCCTTTAGCTAAGGAGATGGCTTTAACGTAGATATTTCTCTTTTTGCGTTCATCATTGAAATTGGGGAAGGCGCGCTTGATATCACTGCTGGCATCTTTAGCGGAATAGACAAAGTATTCTTTTTCTTCTTTGTCCTGCAGAGTTTCCAAGAGATCATTTAAGATGGCGCGGATGCCCGCATCTTCTTCATATAATTTTGTCACCGGTTGTTTGTCGGCTTGGCCGCGGATTGATTTTAATTCTAAAACTAAAGAGCCCATTTGTTCGCTTAAATCACGGACGCGGTTTTCCTCTATTTGTACTAAGCGTTGCAGTTGTTCCGGACTCTCGGCTACGAATTTTTGTTTGGTGGCGTCATTGTAGTAGCTGACGAGACCTTTTTCTTGTAGACTTTTGAGGACTTCATAGACACTGCCGCGGTTTAGCTTGGCACTTTCCGCTAAGCGGCGCACGGAGATGGGGCCGGCTTCAAGGAGCTTGAGATAGATTGTCACCTCTTTTTCGGCTAGGCCTAATTTTTTGAGAATCGTAATTTCCATATGAGTTTATTATTTATGGATTATATTATATATCTTCTTGGTAATAAGTGTCAACTTTTCTCTGACAATAATTATTATTACTTAATTTTTTGTTTAATATTAAATATTATTTAATATACTTTCTGTTTGTTAAAAATAATCAACAACATAAAACAATTGACAATTAATAGCCAAGATGATTAGATTAAAGATTCTTAATTAGTCCTTTAAAATTAGTTACTAACCCTAATACCCCCGTTAAAATGATTGCACGATATCAACATCCGCGGATTGCTGAAATATTCAGCGATCAAAACAAGCTTTATGGCTGGCAAAAAGTTGAACTGGCCAATATCAAAGCTTGCGAAGACCTGAAACTCATCCCTGCTGGCACCCATGAAGAGATTGCCAAAATCTGGGAGGATAACCCGATTGATCTGGAGTGGTGGCAAAACAGAGATGAAGAAATTCATCATGACCTGAACGCTTTTTTAGATGAAAGAATGCGCTTTCTGCCCTCACGCTTGCATCAGTATGTTCACAAGAATATCACTTCTTATGACACCGAGGAGCCGGCTTTCCATCGCATGCTCTTAGATTCTTACGATGTTATTCAAGAGCTTTACTCCAAATTTGAACGTAGCCTGGCTGACTTAGCGGTTAAATATCGCTATACCATCATGATGGCGAGAACTCATGGACAGGAAGCGGAACTGCAAAGTTTTGGCGCTCGTGCTCTTACCTGGCTGGTTGATTATCATCAGGCTTATTATGAAGTGGAAGTGGCGATTGAAAATCTCCAGTATTGTAAACTTTCCGGTGCTATTGGTAAGTATGGCAGTATTAGTCCGGAAACAGAGCGCTATGCGCTGGCAATTTTAGGCTTTAAGCCTTTCTACGGGGCCACACAGATTATGCCCCGGACGATGCAGGTGCCCTTAGCCCAAGCTTTAATGAATTTGGCCTTGGTGCTGGATAAAATCGGTGGTGATATTCGTTTGGCAGCCCGGAGTGGTCGACCCTTAATGCAGGAACCATTTGGGAAAAAGCAGAAAGGATCATCAGCCATGGCTCACAAAAAAAATACCATCAGGACAGAACAGCTTGAAGGTATGGCCCGGATGGCTAAAGGTTTTTGCGGCATGATTGTCGATGGTATTAAAACCTGGGAAGAACGTTCAATTGAACAGTCTTCAGCAGAACGGATTGCCTGGCCGGATTTATTCCATGTCCTCTGTCAATCTTTAAAGGTGGCCAACATTGTCATTTCCAACCTTAAAGTTTATCCGGACAATATGTTGGAAGAAGTTTATCTTTCTCGGGGCGTCTACGCTTCTTCGGAAGTGAAAGAATTCCTTAAAGTTCGTCTGGCCGAATTTAATTTCGGTTATGAAGATGCCTATCGCATCGTTCAACTGGCCTGCTTTAATGTTTTTGAAGTAGAGGCTGCGCGCTTGGCCATTCGTAACCGTGTTCCTAATTCTCTGGAAAAGGCCGAATCGCAGTTAGCGGCTTTTAGCCGTTTAAAAGCTCCAAAGATTGTTTCCATCGAGAGTTTTATCCCTCTCGCTAACTTACGTGTTTCCGAATCTTTGGAAGCTGACCAGCACACGGTTGATGAATATAACCGGGTGCTTAAATTAGTTTTTAGCCAGCAATCAGACTTTGATACCTGGGGCTTACTCTTTAACCCGAGCTTCTTGTTAAAGAATGAAGAGGTTTTATTCAAGAATATTCTGGGTTATTAAAATGAGTTTAATTTTTTGCTTCGAAAAAGCGTCCATACTCTGGGCGCTTTTATCTTAGCCTTAATTTTAATAAATATTTTTTAGGCCTCAATTAAGGCGATGCTGATTATCCCGAGAACAATGCCGAGTTTATTAACCAAAGATAGATCATCATGGAAATAGAAGACGCCTACTAAGACCACGATAATGAGATTGATAATAGTAACTACCGAGATGGCTTTCGATAAGACTTCATGTTTGAGAGAAAAGGCCCAGAGAATAACGGCCCCGAGATAGAGGGCGAGGCCAAGGGCAAAGATTAGGTTTTTATTATCCAGCGCCCATTTCTTTAGCACAATATCACCGCCAGCTTCTAAGATGGCGGCTAAAATAACGAGGAGAAAAAATAGTTTTTTATTGGTCATTTTATTTTTTTAAATCGACTAGTCCCACTCCTATCTTTTTAAATTTTTTAGGAAAAGATTCAGTATCAATTACGGCCGCGGTCAAGGAATCAATGCCTAGGCCATATTTGGCGCCACTTTCTTTAAGCCCTAAGCTCAATATTTTCTTTCTTTTTCTTTGGGTATAGTGCGGTTCAATCACCGTATCCTTAATAATATCTAAACCTTTGGCCATGGAGATTTTGGGACTATTACTTTTAGTGCGGAAATATTTACCAAGAATTTTAGCACCCGCCGATTCGCCGATAATACAATCGGCGGCTTTAATTAAGGGCACGAGGCGCTTATCCGTTTTTAATTTACGGGCGAGGTTAGTAATTTGGCTGCCACCGCTGATAAAAAGCAAGGGGGCTTTAGCCCGATCTAGGTCTTGATTGATTTCCGCATTTAAATATTTAATTTGCGGGTCGAGTTTAATGTAGCGGTGAAACCAGTCGCCCTGCCATTCTTCTTCATGTGTGCTGGTACGGGCAAAAGGAATATGCAAAATTTGTTTGGGTTTTAGTTTTTTTATGACTTTTTCTATCATTTTTAACTCTCTAGCCACTTCTCCAGTTTCGGCCCCACCAAAAAGAAATAGTTTCATAGGTTTGAATACTTGATTATCTTTAAATTATAGGGGGAGAAGCGAAAAAAGACAATTTTTATCAGTATCGGCCAGAGACTACCGTTTCCCGGCACTTAATGATAAAATATTAAAGATGAAACTAACTAAAAAACTGACATTTTTAAATAATCCCTATTTCCTGCTGGCTTTAATTATCTTGCTGGGTTTGACTTTGCGTCTTTTTAGTTTAAGTCAGCCTTATTGGGGTGATGAGATTTTAAGCTTGCAGATTGTGAAGCATTATTGGTTTGATCCAGTAGGCCTAATTCAGTATTTGCGGGCAGTAGAGGTCCATCCGCCTTTATATTATCTCCTGCTTTTGGGCTGGACTCATCTTTTTGGCTTTGCGGAAGCAGCTGTTCGCAGCCTTTCTCTACTTTTTGGCTTAGCCACGATTATTCTCACCTATGTTTTAGGGAAAGAGTTGTGGCAAAGTAGCCGCGCCGGCCTACTATCAGCTCTTTTAGTAGCAGTGATGCCGATGCAGATAATGTTTAGTCAAGAAGCCCGGCCTTACATTATTTTCTCTTTCTTTGGGCTCTTATGCTTCTTTTGGCTCTGGCGCTATTTACAGAGCGGCCAGAAGCGGCTAATTTTCTATTTTTCCTTGTCGGCTGTAATTGGTCTCTATCTCCATTATTCTTTTATTTTTATTCTTATCCCTTTATTTCTAGGTTGGCTCGTCTGGCTAATGGCTAAGGGAAATTTTTTGAAAAAATATCGCGATATTTTGGGAGCTTTGGTTTTTATTTTTTTGGGTTTTTATTGGTGGTTGCCGGCTTTGTTCTATAAAATTGTGTTGGGTAATTATGAACTACTAGGTACGCCTCGGAGCACTAATCATTTACGCGCCTTCTATTTTATCGAATCCACTTTCAATCAGTTACTTTGGACGGTTAAAAGCCGGCAGATTACCCAGTTAGAAATTTTCTCACTTTGGCTGGCCAAGATTCTAATTTTCCTAGCTGCCTCTAAAGTGATGATGGCGGTAGAGGCGAAGAAGCGAAACGTGGTAGTTTTTGGTCTACTATTTTTAGTGGCCGTCTCCGCGGCTTTATTCCTACTTTCTCCGGCTTCGCAAAATTACGTTGCTATTTATGAGAAACACGTTTGTTGGCTATCAGTCTTATTTGCTCTATTGATTGCTGGTTTAGCATTAAAGCTAAAAACCAAACAAGCCGCCGTTTTAATTAGCATTATTCTTATTACCTTTATTCCCTTTAATGCCAAAATTTTAGCAAGCCGTTTTGCTTTTGATCAGGATCGAGCCCAGAAAACAATTGCTTTGCAGATTAATGAGGCTTATCAACCTGGTGATATCGTGATTGATAATTTTTCCTATGACCGCAGCAATCTCAATTATTATCTGCGTTCCGATATCTCTGCTTATGGCTTCTATCCTCCGCGTCTGCTTGACTGGCGGCGTGATCCTTACGCTAGTCGTGAGACCCTGGGTTTTTTGGAAAATGAAGCCCAGTCACGTGGCTTTGCGGTTAGCGATCAAGACCGGGAAAGAAAGATGAGATATATTATTAATTCTTCTCAGCCTCAGCGCATCTGGCTGGCTTTTGCGGATTATGAAAATTATCAGATTAAAGCTTGGTTAGAAAAAAATGGCTGGCGGCACGCTCTTTACGCGATTGACCGTTTTTCACCTTTGGATTTATATGTGAAGGAATGGTAATTTGGGTAAATTAAAAAAACACGCTAAGAGCGTGTTTTTTGTAAAGACGATAATATTTTAGCAAGCAAAAAGAGGCAAGTGGGGCCTCTTTTTTTACGCGACGAGTAGTTGCTCTATTTTTGGCTGATGGCCGCGCATTAATAAATGAAGTTTTTCGCTTATCTTTTGGATGATTTCCGGTATCATCGTTCTCTCTGATCGAAATTCAATTTCATAATAAACTTTTGATAAGCAAAACGTTTGGCCAATCACCAACACTCCCTCTTTGAGGCCGACTTTCTTTCTAATGGTGTTGGTGAGACCGATAATTTGGATGGGGGCGGAAAGCTTGATTAAAGAAATGCTCCTTTTAATCTCTCCTTCGGGGAGAACCCCTTTAGTTAGGAGACAAAAATCTTCTAAGCTGATGTGCTGTGACGCCTCCCAATGTTCTTCGCTTTGACAGCTCTTTAATTCTAAGGAGTAAGCTCCATTTTTAATACGGGCGCGGAGGCGCAGCTTCTGTCCATTCAACTGGGCACGTTCTTTTTCGACAGATGTGTCGAGATATATATAGAAAGCTTGCGACCAATCACCCTTTTCTTGAAAATTTTTGAGAAGCATCTGATACTCCTCCGCACTTATCTCTTTCTTGAAGAGGCAGGGCGGTTTTCCATATTTCTTATCTTTTCTCATGATTTCTGGGTTTTGGTAGATAATGGTTAGGGAATATATGTTGGGTTTAATGTACGGAACAAAGGTGGTTATTATTTTCCAACAATTTTCAACTTTTGTCAAGAGTAAAGATTGATAGAGCTAGCTGTTTATTAAATATATAGCTAATATTAAATTAATTAGCTGTTAATCGGAGAGAATATCTAACAAATCTAAAAATAAGTTAATGATATCTAGGTAAATGTTAACCGCGATGTCAACGGCTGTACCCCAGGACTTATCACCCGCCATTTCTTCCAGGCGGTTGAAGTCATAGAGAAGATAGAGGGTAAAAATTAGAGCTCCTAGGTAGGATTTAATTAAGGAAAACAAGCGAGAGTGGAAAAATAGGGCATTAGAGATGCTTAGGAGGATTAGGGCAATGAGGGCGATCAAAAGAAAACTACCCAGAAAGCTGAAATTGATGTTAGTAAGAAAGACGGTGCTGGCGGTGGCAAAAATTGCCAGAGCGGTGGCTAATAAGGTTTGAGAAATAATTTTCCCCCATTCATGATCATCGGGATTGCCGGCTATGGATCTTTCGAATTCCGCTTCTTGCTCGGGACTGATTTTTCCCTTTTCTATTTTTATCCCCTTACTTTTTAAATATTTCTTTAACATGAATCTTTTTCGATATAATTCAATGGTCGGCCCCATTTGCCAGCCAATCAAAGCGGAAAAAATAGCCACTAAGATGAGATTGAGTGGGAAGATGTCGGCAAAAAAGACAATGGCAAAGAGAAAAGCAAAGGTACTAATTATTGTTATCCACATTTCTTTTTTAGTCTCGAATAATTTGTTGAGACGGGAGGTAAAGGCAGTAATTAACAACATGCCGCCAACAATTAAAAAGACGCGCGCAAAGAGCAGGTCGAACATAGTTTTTAAATTATTTTAATTATTTTTTGAAAACTTATTTCACTAAGCCGATTTTTTCTAAAAAAGAAAGAAGAGACTCGCCAAAGGTCGTGCCCTTATTATCTATATAACTGGAGCGATATCCCGATTCAATCACGCCGTAGAGGACAATCAAACCCATCAATAGGCCGCCGATAGTAAAAATATATAAGTCCCTTTTTTTACGTGGTGATAATTCTTTAAAATCTTTTATTAACAAATTAAAATTTCCTCTATATAAAATTAGGAAATAGATAGTAAAAATAAATATAACCAAGACAATAAAAAGGAGGTAAGGGTTAAAGCCTGTTTTAAATAAGTAAATAGCTGGTCCCTGGATCAACCAATAGGAGGCGTTACTCATAAGTTTGGTATTAAAAAGTAAATTTTATTCTAGTAACTAATGGCGTTAGTTTTATTCCTGTCCCCAGTCTAACAGCTCGGTAAAACGGAGATAAAAGCCGAAGGGATCGACCATGCGAAAGTCTTTCCATTTATGACCATGGTCTTCCAACTCCGTCAGTTCGCGTGCTAGGTTCTCTGGTAAATTAGCGCGGACTGAATGATATAATTCTTCGATATTATTAACACTGACGGTAATACTAAGAGCATAGCCTCTTTTGGTGTCTTGGGGAAATTGTTTAAAAAATGATTGTTGATAGACGCGGTCATCGCCGCCGTAGAAATTAAGCATGGTTTGACCGAGTTTATCCTTCCTGGTCATGGTCAAATAGCCGAGATGCGTATCATCAATTACATCCTCTAGACTGGTAATAAAGCCTAGTTGAGAATAGAAGGCCTTGGCGACCTCCAAGTCAGGAACATGTAATTCTATTACTAGGTTATTTTTTAGAGGATTAAGCATAGATTTGTAGTTTATTTAATTATATCACAATCCTGATATTAGTTAATTGCCGTAAAGCGGGAAAGAGGCTATTATTAAAGGTACAGACCCCTATAACTATATGGCTTGGCATCATATCACAACGCGCATCTTCGGCTTGTTAGAAATCTGGCTAGCAACCGAAGTTTATCCTCATTTCCCGGTACGAAAGGGTGGTTTTAATATGGACACCGTTGTTTTAGGCGAGGATGGGATTATTAAAAGGTATGTTGATCAGAAAGAATTAGACGCTTTTAAAAAGTTAGTGAAAACTGTAAATTTTAAGGAACTTCTGTCTGGTTTTGAAAAGTTTGAAAAGTCAGTTTTGCCATTTTTTGATAAAAACCCCTTGGACAACCGCCAAGAGTTCATGGAAATCTTCAGGAAATTGTGGGTCCATGAAATTACCGCTTTCTTTATCGGCCTTTATACTGAAGACCAAAAGATTATTAATATTATTTCCCGCCTTCGCGGCGCTCGTAGTGCCCAGCACCGGGCAACGGCCGAATTTCTACCCAAGCTTTATCGACAGATCGCTAAAGCTAAGGGGATTGAGGTTGATTTACTCAAATATTCTTTACCTGAGGAAATTATTTCTTTAGATTTCCAGGCCGATATCTTAAAATTACGACGCCATCAATATGTCATTGAAAGCAAGGGTGAAAAAATGCGTTTGTTAACGGGAGTACAAGCTGAAAACTATACAAAAAAATTCTTAAAAAACACCCGGGAGAATATTGATGAAAATATTTCTGAGATTAAAGGTTCTCCTGCTTTTTTAGGAAAAGTTTCTGGTCGCGTCATTGTCGTTAAACACGAACAAGAGCTTAAGCTGGTGAAAAAGGGTGATATTTTGGTAGCGCCGATGACCAGGACTTCATTTTTACCGGCTATGAAAAAAGCGGCCGCTTTTGTCACCGATGAAGGCGGTCTCACTTGCCACGCCGCGATTATTGCCAGAGAGCTCCGCAAGCCTTGCGTGGTTGGCACCAAAATAGCCAGTCAGGTTCTCAAAAAGGGGATGATGGTTGAAGTTGATGCTAACAAGGGTATGATTAAGATAATTAACTAAATTATATGGAAAAAGGAATAAGGTTTGGCTTTATTCGTCACGGTGAAAAAATTAATCCCGAAAAAGAAGAGACTTCTTTAGATTCTTCTAATTTAACAGAAGCGCAGAAACAGAGATGGGCGGAATCGATTGAAAAATTGGGAATTAAAGACGATCCGCAGATTACTTATGAAAATATGCCACGAATTGAAGAATTAGCGCGGGATATTTTTGAAAGTCTGCCCGATAATTCTTTAGTTGTTTTTACCTCAACTAATTATCCGCGCACCCGTTTAACCGCTGATCTAATTTCTCAAGCCTTATGCGATTTATCATTTGCCGATGAGGGCAAGAAAAATATTAGCGTTAGTTTTTTATGGGAAGATCCGAAAAGTACGGAGCCTAGTTTAACTGATATCGGTGATATGAAGGGAGAGTCGGCAGCTAATCAAAGGTTGATGAGAAATTTAAAAAATGAACAGTATCCCGATGATGATAAATTTGAACGTTACTTGGAGAAAAAAGGAAATATCACCTTTGACCGCGAAGATGAGGTTTTGCGGCAGGCGGTTAATCTAGATTTGGCCAGCGCGGATTCACAATACAAGCAAAGAGCCACTAGTTTTAAGCAGCAGCTTAAAAATATTGAATCTTTATTTAGCGAGAATACGGAGAAGGTTTTTTTCTACATGGTTGGACATCATCCCAACCTTATCACTCTAGACGTCGCCCTTAACGGCCGTACTCATTATGATAAAGCTGAAGAAATTCCCAAACCATTGTCCCTCTGGGAAGTGGACAGCGGGAAATTAAGAGACTTTGTTGAAGATAAGGACTAATTAGAAAAAAAGATATCAAAAAATAAGGTTTTAACCTTATTTTTTTGTAGATATTGTTATTTATCCCCCAACAGTAAGTCGCTGTAGGAAACGGAGATTAAATCAGCCTCAGAAATATCTAAATCTTTGAGATATTGATGGCATTGCTCTAGCAATTTCTCTTTACCGATATTACCCTCACTATCGATTGCTTCAATTTCCATGAAGGTGCCAAGATTTAAGACGGTATCAAGGTGAAATTTAACATTGTCGATGAAATAAATTTCTCTTTTTTTATCGACAATGGTCAGAACTCCGCAGGCGTTAGTAAGAATCAGCTTTAATGACGATTCTGGCTCTGATTTAAAGAGAATAACATCTGATTGTTTGGGCCCGCCTTTATTTTCGCGCTGGTAATAAATTAGGTAATTTTCAATATTACCCTCTCTTAACTTCAGTCTCCCTTTATTTACTTGAAAATAGGTATCGACTTGGTGATCGACTCCTTTAAAGTCAGCGTTATGAGAAATAAGGAAGTCTCTGATTTTGTCATGGCTTGAAGACTTCGCTTTGATTTCAATATTGATATGTTGTCCGGACATAATTTTAAATCTATAAAATTATTCAGTCGCCATGATGATTTTGCCGCATCCTTTCTCGGCTCCAACTGCTAAATTAATGACCGCATCGATTATGGGTTCATAGGCTGTAATTTCGCTTCCGTCCTTTAATTCCACACTTACTAAGTTGCTGTGATTTTGGTTAATTGTTTTTGCCTTACAAGCAGTAACTGCGGATACAACCTTTGTCCAATTCGCGTCGACTAGTGGCCTTTCTTTTAAAATCTCCTCCACTTCCTCGTAGCCAGAGATAAAAGCATAATTATAGCGGGCGGGAAGGGCAAAATAATAGTTTGCATTGCGACCAAGCTCGGTCGGTTTTATTGGTGCTGCCGAAACAGCCATCTTTTCTTGTTGAATTAAATTCCACTCTTCAATCGTAAAGATCATGACCGGAATATCTTGTCGGGGATTTTCTGTAGTCCATTCGGGGTGCCTGATTAGTATTTTAGTACCTTCAAGGGCATTGCTAGTTTCTTCCGAGTCGATTCTTTGCCCACTCCATTTATCCAAGACTATGGAATAATTTTTCCAACTGAGCGGTAGCGAAAAAACAAAATCATACTCACTGTTTTGATATTTTACCTCTGTCGGAGTTTCCTCTGTTAAGTCAGTTGTCGGCACGCTAGCGGGAGGAGTATTTACAATTGGCGACTGTAATTTAGTCGGCTCCTTAAATAAAAGGAAATAGCCGAGCACGATGATAAGGGCGGCCAGCAGAATTCCAATAATTAATTTTTTATTCATATTTTTATTAAATATTAAACAAATTTATATCTATAATTTGAGTATACTCTCTCTGGCTAATAATAGATATAGCAAAATTATTGTATTGTTAGGTATTTTTATAATTAGCGCGGAGACTAATTGAGGCCATAGTTTATAGTTTGCCCTCTTTTATTAAATCAATCGCTGATTTTCCCGTTTGATTTTTTAAAACTAAACCTTTTTCTTCTAAAACATCATGAATTCTCGCTATCTGTTTTGGGGAGGTGTTAGTGGGAATCTTGTTAACATTAAAATATTCTATTTTATCCGCTTCTTCGTTTAAAGTTAGTTGCCCGCCGGTAATTTTGCAGATAAAAGAAAAAGCTAATTCGTTTTTTTCGGGTTTATTGTATACACCAGCCAGTCTTACTATCTCTACATCTAGACCAGTTTCCTCTTTTACCTCGCGCACGGCCCCTTCCCAGGGCGCCTCTCCAGATTCCATGGTGCCGCCGGGCAAATTCCATAAGTCGTAGTCGCGGCGATGACAGAGTAAGACTTTATTTTCTTCATCAAATATTAATCCAAAGCCGCTAATGGTAAATTGTGCTTTCATATAAATAAAATTACTTTTTATCAACTGATTCATTTTTATCGGGATAACAGCAGAGTACATTGTCTAAATATTTAATCCCACAAAAATATTCACAGATTGAAGTATTTTTAACGGCGCATCTATGAACGTTAGTTTTTTCTGCTTCATTCCAAGGGCATTTTGCTTGCTTCCATGAAGTTTGATCTGCAGAAGTAAGATCGATGTCCATATTAGCTCCATCTAAGGTGATTGTTTTCATATGATTTGGTAATTATCTTTAAATTATACCACGCTGTCTGAAAGGTATAAACTTCTATCAAAATAGCCCCTAATGGGGGCTATTTTAGTTTATGATTAAGGTTTTAAGTAAAACATTCGTTCTGGACGCCCTTCTATTTGCTAAAAGCTGTAAGTAGCTCTGAATACTTGTTTTTAATTCTGCACTTGCTGTCTAGTGATCCCTGGAAAGCTACGTCACTACTGTTTATCAGTATTTTACTAACGGCATTTTCGGTAAATAATAATTTAAGTTTTAGTTCTGAGCTTGATTCGGATTCTCCTAAAGTTTTTCTTTTGAGGCAAGGATCTTGAGATGCATCAATTAAGTCGCTGTAGTAAGCGAATAACTCTTTAACACTTAAGTTTGGCTTGAAATAATAATTGGTTTCAAGAGAAGTATATTTTGGTATAGAAACATCAGAAATATCATAATTGCCGGTGGCTATTTCTTCAATTGAGTGCTTGCGGACTAAATATTCAAATTTCCAAGGCGAAACATTATTACTTAAATCATAATTCGCTATTTTTTCTTGATAGTTTTGACGGAGAGAATCATTAATTACTGTGATGGTTAATATTTTTTGCAAAGTGTCGATGGCATTTTCTTTCATGGCTAGCCCGACTAGATAGGTGATGAGATTTGTTTGAGATTTTTCAATAGCATCGCCAACGGCCATTACTTTCAGACTTTCCGCTAAAGCCTCTTCCCCTTTTCCGTTTTTAGCCAGCCAAATTGCCCTTATGCAGTTTAGCTGAGCAGCTTGGCGCCAAGTATTCATCGCAATAATTTCTTGAGACATATCTTTCGGGTCAGCCGTGGCGGGTGATTGAAATTTTGGCTTTTGGGAGGCATCGGTAAAATATTCTAAAGCTATTTTATTATCACTCAACAAGGCCCCTACCTCAGCATCATCCCAAGTATCGCTAGTAAGAAAGTCTTTTAGTCGATTTCCGTTTTTAGTCATACTGACGGGAATCGTAATCTCGCTCATTTTATTTAAGTCATAAAATGAATTTTCCGATGGAGATACACTGACTGCCGGCAAAATCATTGATGAGTCATCAATCGGTGAGATATCTTTGTTTAAGACTAAAGGTGTGGCAAATATTAATAAGAAGACGAGTAATAGTATCAGCCATTTGGTAATTTTTGATATCATTAATTTATTTGATGATGTTAAATCTTTAAAAGCCATATTTATAATATTAATTATTTCTACAAAAAAATTATGAAGTAGGGATTAACTCTTAATTTTCCCCTAAAAAACATTTTCCGTCTTTACAGCCGACATCACCGCTGAATTTGCAATAAATATCTGTCGAAACTTTAGAAGAATGACTCTTGTAATCGTTGGCATGTTCGGCCAAATAAAATTTATTTATTGCTGTAGGGCAAGCAAATTTGCCATGAAAAGTACAATCATCAGCAACTAAACAAAACAACGGATCATTTTTATATAAAGACGCCCTTTCTTCTTTGTTTAGATCGGAAAATAAAATCACGGTTGATTTAACAATAAAGTTATGGGCTTTATTATACAAAAAACCGACCCCTATCTAAATATTTACCAAGTAATAAAAAAATAATAATTAAAATAAGGAAAGCTATTAAGCCCTTTTCCCTAAAAGATAATTTTTTCATAGGAAACATAAACTCTAATTTTGCTTTAAAATATAGGCGTAGACTTTGTGTCGGTCGTTAATATAGGCTTGATTTTCATCAAACAAAACAACTTTTTCAAAATTTCCCGCAGGAATACCTTTTTTACGTAAAGACATATACTCATTGTCAGTTAACTCGCCAAGATAAACCATTTTGCCTTCCCTTACTTTTTGCTGAAGAATTTTATCCCTTTCTTGTTCTACTAAAAGCCATTCATTGTTGATTTCTTTTTCATATTTAATTCCTATCTCTGTTTGTATTTCTTTTTTTTCTTCGTCTTGTTCTTTTTGTTCGCGAAAACATATATAACCTTTCACCTCACCATTTTCACCCCAAATAGGAATTGTGCGGACATAGTATTTTTTATGATCTTGCGCAAAATATACCTTATCAAAGTCATCATCATCAATCATCCCGTTATCTTTATATTTACGAGGGAAATAGCCGAGCTCTTCTATTAATCCGTTATCAGATGATTCTTTTAGCCAACGCGATGTAAGATCATTTTTTAATTTAGATTTAATGGGTTGCGCTTCTTTATGTTGTCGTTCAATTAATTCACCCATGCTAAACTCTTTAGTTGGCTGATCCAAATTTTTTTGCAAATATTCTTCTGCTGATACTATTTCAATAGCGCTTTCTTTTTCTGTCGCGAAAGGGCTAATATTATTAAAAGGGTCTTCAATGCTCATATAATCTTAGATTATTAATATATAAGTACTTTTATTATTACATCAAAATAGAAAATATTCAATTAAATCATAAAAAATAGCCCCTATTTCAGGGCTATTTTTAATCTGCGGAGAGGGGGAGATTCGAACTCCCGAAGGGCTTTCACCCTTGCCGCTTTTCGAGAGCGGTACTTTCAACCACTCAGTCACCTCTCCCTGTCTATTTAACTATCTTTTTGATATCAGTTTCTGAGAGTACCCGGTATTTCCCTTGAGGAATTCCGCCTAAGCCCAAGGTACCGATGCCGACGCGCTGTAGATCCGAGACTTTCAAGCCCATGCCCGCAAAGAGACGACGGATATGTCTTTTTTTACCTTCACCTAAAGTCACTGCCCAACGATCTTCTTCGCGGCGAATGCTTTTGGCCGTCAGGAGCTCACCATCTTCGGAGCGGATACCTTCTTTAGCGCGGGCATATAAATCTCTTTCACTGAGATTCATCCGGTCTTCCCCGGCTAGGCGCACTAGATATTTTTTGTCATGGCCGTAGCGGGGATGAGTGATACGATTGGCTAAATCACCGTCATTAGTTAATAGAATCAAGCCGCGGCTATCTTTATCAAGACGTCCAGCAATAATTAGATTTTGATATTGGGGCGGCAAGAGACTAAAAATATTTTCTTCGTTAGCAAAACGGCGAGTGGTACAGGTATAGCCTATGGGTTTATTGAAAGCCACTACAATTTTAGCAGCCGCCATCTGGCTATTTATTTTCTGGCCGCGGACCCGGACTTCTTCTGAGCCTTCCACCATCGCGCCTAGCTCTGCACGCTCACCGTCCACAGTCACTTTCCCGTTACGAATCAAGACTTCGGCTTGGCGGCGGCTAGCTACTCCCGCTTGCGCTAAATATTTTGTTAGGTAAATCATATTATTTATGCTTAAGCTTGATAATTCCGAAAACGGCAATCAAGAGCCAGAAGAGGACGGCTAAATCATTTTTAAAATAGGGGACATCAACGAGACCGTGAATAAAGATGGCACTCATCGCCCCAATCAGTCCTAAGACTAAAGCTCGCTGGGGTTTATCAAGATGTTTCAGGAGGCGAATGGCTTCATATTGATATCGGGCAATGAGCCACATCATTAGTAGTGCTCCTAAAAAAGTAATCTCCGTCCAAAAATTCAAGAAAATGTTGTGCGGGTACATGTAGATTTCTACCGGTTGCCAGACTTTCTTTTTATACTCATCATTCCAGACAACTTTGCGATACCAATCCGGATCATCATTCTTTACAAATATTCCTTCTTGATGAAAAGGAGCGACGGCTGTTTGATAATTACTGAGACCAGCGCCGCTAATAATACGCCCGTCTTTAAACATCTCTAAACTCTCGTGCCATTGCTGGCGGCGAATCTGGCCACTTAGATCCATCAAAGTCGCTTTCTTCTGGACATATTGCCAAGCGGGAGAATAGAGGCTGAGCACGATAACACCTATAGCGGCGGCGCTAAGAGCTAAACGGCGACTCTGTTTATTCGCTAACAAAGCAATAATGAAAGTGCCGCCGGCTAAACCAATGAGGGCCCCTTCGGAACGGGCAAAAAAGATGGCCGCCAGGGAAGCGAGAATAATCAGGAGCAGTAATATTTTTTTTAGGGCCGTCACTAAATTTGTGCGGCGGGGATAGGAAAAGAAGAGGGCGCCGAGCAAGAAGATAATGGGACCGAGATAGAGGCCAACGGCGTTAGGGTAGGAAAAGACGGAGGTGACCCGACGCTGGGAAGCTAAGGCCCAAAAATCATTAAAGATAAAGAGTCCAGTAAACTGTTGGAAAATAGCGACAGCACTGACAACCGCGGCCGAAATTGCTAAAGGCCACAGGAATTTTCTGTCTGAGGATTGGCCGCGATTAATAATTACAAGATAGAGCAGGATTGGTTCTAGAAAATAAGCCTTAAAAACACCAAGAGCGGCATTATCAAAGCCGGCGATAGCAAGGCCGGTCCAAGCGGCGATTAAAATACCGATGATTTCCAATTGATAGGGATATTTACGGCGTCGTCCCTGCCAATCAGAGCGCTTCAGTCTTCGCCAAGGTTTATCTTGCCAAAACCAGACAGCAAAAATAATGAGAATCATCGCCTCGAGCATGGTTAAGGGAATCGGACCAAGATGGAAGCGGAGGAGATAGGAGGGTAAGGCGGCTAGCAAAATAAAAAGAGCCCAGTCCAAGCGGAGGACAGCAATGAGAGCGAAGAAAAATAGGCTGACAATCATTAGAAGTTCCATATATTTTGATTATAGCACGAATTAGCTGGGCGTCTATTCGCTTCTGGGACCAAAAACCGCCCCGTAAAATGGCCTGGCCATTACGGGGCGGCTGGGTGTTTTGCTTCTTAGTTAGCTCTTTCCACGTATTCGCCAGTGTCGGTATTTAAGCGGATAATATCTCCTTCTTCGATAAACATGGGAACGTTAATCATGGCACCAGTTTCCAGTTCTACTTGTTTGTTGACGTTACCAGCCGAGTTACCTTTTACTCCGGGAGGGGCGGAAACGACTTGGAAGTCCATCTTAATCGGCAGGTCAATGGAAACAGGCTTACTATTGAAATAGAGAACGTTAACATCAGTGCCTTCTTTCAAGAATTGGACCTTGTCGCCGATTTCATCAATATGGAGATTGAACTGTTCGTAACTTTCATTATCCATGAAGTAAGCTTCGTCCTTATCCTTGTACATGAAATTAGCTTTCTTGCGCTCGGTTTCCGCTTCTTCAGCTTTTTCCGCGCCTTGATAGGTGCGTTCCAAGATGTTGCCGTTAATCAAGTTTCGGCATTTTACTTTCAAGACGGCACCGCCGCGGCCCATCTTGTGATGATCAGTCTTTACAATAACATAGGGTTCGTTATTTAAAAGGATGACCTTCCCCATTTTAATTTCATTGAAGTTCAACATAAATTACGCTGCTTAGTTTTTAGGCTTATTTATGGGTCGGAGCCAATAAGGCCATCACCCGGGCGCGTTTAATCGCCTGAGTAAGCTTGCGTTGATGCCAAGAGCAGATGCCGGTGCGATCGCCGGGTAAAATCTTCATATAGAAGTTAATGAAGCGGCGGAGAGTGCGGACATCTTTATAATCTACATCGAGTTGATTGACGCAGAAAAAGCAGTCTTTTTGTTTCTTGTTGTTCATATAGAGTTTTGAGCTTTTAAATTTTTAGAAAGGAATATTTTCCACGCGGATTTCTTCTTCTTCGTCAGCGTTGATGACCGGTAATTCTTCTTCTTGGCGTTTCGGGGCGGGAGTGCCGCTGAAACCTTCATTACTACCGGCGCGATCAAGCATAATCATATTTTCAGCCACAATTTCCGTACGATATCTTTTGACGCCGTCTTGGCCAGTCCAATCAGTCGTTTGCAAACGACCTTCGATATAGACTTTAGAGCCTTTCTTAAGATACTGTCCGCAGATATCGGCGAGCTTGCGCCAAGCAACGATGTTATGGAATTCGGTTTTTTTCTGTTGCTGACCGGCATTATCGGTCCAGGTGAGGCTAGTGGCAACGCTGAAGGAGGCGACATTTTGTCCAGAAGGAGTATTTCTCATCTCCGGGTCGCGAGTCAAGTTGCCGATGACCATGGCTTTGTTTAAGTTCATAGTGCTTAGAACTTAACTTTATAAACGCGCTTATAAAATTAAGCAAATTAGTTTATAAGAGGTCTTTGGCGCTTAAGATGCCTTCTAATTTTTCATCCAAGTCTTTAAGGTCGGTTTTATTGCTCTCGTTCTTTTCAGTCCGAGGAGCGGACATTCCGGGCTTAGTCATTTTTTCTTTAACCGGTTTTTCTTCTTTCTTGTCATTCTTAGCCGAGGCTTGTTCCTGCTTTTCTTTAGTCTTTGCTCTTTCCGCTTCTGTCACTACCGGGATGCTGATAATCTGGTGGCGCAAGACTTCTTTGGATAGGCGCAGGGTGCGATCAATTTTAGCGATAGCTTCTCTTTCCGCATCAAACTCACAAAGGCTGTAATAGCCGTAGTGGTTCTGCTTGATGATGTAGGCTAATTTCTTCTTGCCCCAGAATTCGCGGAAAGCGATGCTGGCGCCCTGTTCGGTAACAATGGCTTCTACTTTAGTGATAATAGTCTTCGCTTCGTCTTCCGTATAATTGTTGGGGACGATGAAGAGCAATTCATAGCGACTTGGTCCTGATGCTTTGCTTTTAGACATAATGTAACATAACGGGATTAAAAACGATGTAAGCTAAGCTTAACATTTTTTTAAATTCCCTTAATTAAACAAAAACCCAAGTATTCTTCAGAATTTGGGCTTCTAAGAATACCTTTAATTCCGTATTATTTAAGAACGGAATTATCCCGGCGCCATCGCCGGAACATGGGAAAGATATGATAAATATTTGATTGTGCCCCTAATTTATCATAAAGCTTGAAAAAAAGCAAGAGTTAGGGCATTATGGGGATATATGGATTATGCTTTTATTTTAGGAACGCATCCGGCCTGGTCTGTGGCCGAGATTGCTGCCGTTTTAGGAGAGCCAGGCTTGTTTTGGCAAGATGAGCGGATTTTGATTAAAAAAGACACTGATCTTGTGGCTGATAGCCTGATTAAGCGGCTCGGTGGAGTGTTGAAAATTGGGCAGATTGAGACTTTTGTGCCGATTGATACTCCTTTCCCCAAGCTAGCCAAGCAATGTGCTCAATTATTAGCCGAGAAAGCCGCTCGGGGCGAGGGTAAACTAGTCTTTGGTCTTTCCGACCAAGGAGTGGGTGGCCGTTTTGCCGCTGATCGTCTGGGTTTAAATATTAAGAAAGAATTGAAAGCCTTAGATATTTCTTCCCGTCTAGTGACTAGTCGTGAGCGCGAACTTTCCAGCGTAGTGGTGGGACAGAATAAATTACTGAGTAAGGGCGCGGAATTAATTTTCTTCCGCCATCAGCAAGATTTGTTTATTGTCCGCACGCTGGCCATTCAGCCCTTTAAAGATTTATCTCGCCGCGACTTCGGTCGGCCGGCGCGTGATGACCACTCTGGGATGTTGCCGCCGAAGCTAGCTCAGATTCTTATTAACTGTGCCGCTCAGCAGGGTTATGAAGGATTATTACTTGATCCTTTCTGCGGCTCTGGCACCATTATCACCGAGGCGATGTTGATGGGTTATCAGAATTTAATGGGTACCGATTTGTCCGAACGAGCTGTCAAAGATAGCCGAGTTAATGCGGAGTGGATTCGGGAATTATATGGTCTGGAGGTGCGTCCTAAATTTCATATTAAAAATGCTACCCGTCTTAATCAGTTTCTTAAACCGAAAAGCGTGGATACTATCGTTACTGAACCCTATCTCGGTCCTCAGCGTGGTTTAAATGATGTTGAAGCAGTTATTGATGAACTTCAAGTTTTATATACCCAAGCATTGAATGATTTCTATCAGATTTTAAAGCCAGGTGGGCGCGTGGCCATGGTCTGGCCGGTATTTTTTGGAAAAGAATTTATTAAGCCATCTTTAGATAAGTGGAAAATTGTGAGCGCCGTGCCGGAAAAATTTAAACAACTACCTTGGGTGAAATTAACCTATCGCGATACTTTATTATATCACCGTGAAGGTCAGCGAGTGTGGCGGGAGTTAATTATTTTAGAAAAATAATTATAAATTTATGGGAGTCATTGATCATTTACCTGGTGGCGGGGCCAAGTTCCGCACTATGGCTGGTCCTGGTAGTTTTAAGGCTAAACTTAAATCAGCCGTCAAAAATACCAGCACTTTGCGTTCGCTTTCGGATAATCAAGATACGATTGTGAAGGCGGTTCGTAAATATGAAACCATGATTCGTAAGGGTCACTTCGGCTTTAATCAGCGTAATTCTGCTCTCAGTCAGATTCAGAAGAAAAGTCCGATGAGTTCCAGTGAAAAAATTGTTGTGAAAAAGATTCTTAAACACTTGAGTGAAAATACTACGGTTTCCCATGCTCATGTTAATCGAGCGGATGAATTTGAATTAGAGGGTCCGCATTTAGCCAACCAACCTCAACTAGCTAATCGTTCCGGCTTAAGCAGTGTATCTTCACCAGAGGCCGGCGATCACGTACTGGAACACCCGATGGTTTCTATCTCTCAAATGCAGCGAGAGCATATTGGTTCTGGTTTAGCGGGTAGACCGGGATCAAGCGGCGGTGCTGGTGCCCCCAAGAGCCCTAGTCGACCGCCAATGATTCCTTTGTCACGATAGCTAAGAAGAGTTAATAAAAAAATCCGCCAATTAGGCGGATTTTTTGTTTTGCTTCTATTTTATTTATCGGTTAACCAAGAAATTGCAGACATCCCCGTCTTGGACAACATAGTCTTTGCCTTCGGTGCGGATTAAGCCCTGTTCACGTGCTTTAGCCTCACTGCCGACATTAATGAATTGTTCCCAGTTAATTACTTCGGCGCGGATGAAGCCTTTAATAAAATCGGTATGGATAACCCCGGCTGCTTCCGGAGCTTTGGCGCCGTTTTTAATGGTCCAAGCTCTGGTTTCGTCGGGGCCGGTGGTAAAGAAAGTGTCTAGGCCTAGGAGTTTATAGGAGGCGGCAATTAATTTATCTAAGCCGCTTTGCTTTAGACCGAGCTCCTGGATGTATTCTGCTTGTTCTTCTTCTGGTAGGGCGGCAATTTCTTCTTCCATCTTGACATTGACGGCAATGATTTCCCCATCAAGTTCCCCTAATTCCGGTATCGTTTCCAAATCGTCGGCGTTTAAGAGATAGATAATCGGTTTAATAGTCAGAAGGTTAAGAGTTTTAACGAAAGGTAAATCTTCTTCGCTAAAGGTGAGGGCGCGGGCAGCTAAGCCTTGTTCCAAGTGTTGGTAGATTTTATCCAAAATAACCGTTTGGGCAATCAGCTCCTTATTCCCGCTTTTGCTTTCTTTTCTAGTTTTGTCTAAACGTTTGCCAATACTACCTAAATCAGCTAGGATCAATTCCAGATTAATCGTTTCTTTATCAGATTTGGGATTAATGGCGCCGCTGACGTGAATGATGTTCTTGTCTTGGAAGTTGCGCACCACCTCACAGATGGCGTCACATTCGCGGATATGAGCTAAAAATTGGTTACCCAAACCTTCGCCCTTACTGGCGCCCGCCACTAAACCGGCGATATCGACAAATTCAATCGCCGTCGGGATTACTTTTGCTGGCTTGGAGACCGCAGCTAGCTTATCTAAACGTTGATCTGGCACCTTAACCACGCCGACATTAGGGTCGATGGTACAAAAAGGGTAGTTAGCGGCTTCAACGCTTTTTTTAGTGAGAATATTGAAAAGGGTGGATTTGCCGACATTGGGGAGGCCGACGATGCCGATAGAAAGTGACATAGTAATTTTAATTTAAAGGCTGAGAGTAATAATCTACTACTTGTTTAACAGAATTAAGGATAAAAAGCAATCAGAGGGGGCTGATTTGGGTAAATAAAAAGGGGCCCAAATGGGCCCCTCTTTATTAAATATAGAGAAATAAATAATAGGCCGTGCATTTGAGCCCCAATCCTGGTGAATTGTTTTCTTTTGGCTTTTTGCCAAAGATGTTTTTCCAGGACTATTGGAGCTTTGCTAACTTCAAGCTTTTTCTCTTACCAATTCTTTGCGAGAAGTGTTTTTTTTGATTGATTTCGCTAATTTTCAGATAAAAACTTGATAAAATTTCTTTTTTAGATTCTATTAAGTCTTTTTCTTCTTTTTGATTAGCGCGATATTCCCGCTCTGTAAGCAATTATGCTGTTCTTTGTCGTGTTAGCTCCGACAAATGATCAAGATTTAGTGAAGAGAACTATTTAACTATTACTATTATAGCATGTATTTGGGGATAATGCAAGACTAAGGTTAAATTTATAGCAAATATTAAATATATTATTTAATATTAGTAAAAATATTGAATAGTTTTCAGCTTTAAGTCTAGGTATTCCTAGACTAAAAATTAATTTTTATACACAGAAAACACAAGTTATCCACAGTTTTCTCAGATATATTTTTAAGGCTTTAAAACAAAAAGGCTTTAGTCTAAAATAGATTGGACTAAGGCCTTTTTGAGGATTCCGAGGCTCGAGTGGGAGTCGAACCCACGAATGGCAGTTTTGCAAACTGCAGTGTTAGACCACTTCACCATCGAGCCAATTTGATTATCAATATTTTAAAGGATTAGAGGTAAAAAAGCAAATTTATCTATATTTTTAGATCACAGCGGGCTTTGAGATGGTGATAAGGCAGGAAAGCCTTATCTTTCTTTTTATAATAGCTAAAATATCCGGCAGCAGCAATCATGGCGGCGTTGTCGGTTGTATATTGTCTTTCCGGCAGAATTACTTTTATTTTCGGTAATTTTTCATTAATCTGCGCCTGTAGTTGCTGGCGTAGGGCGGTGTTAGCGGCTACCCCTCCGGCTAAGACTATGCTTTTCGGCTCATATTTACGGGCGGCCTTAATAGTTTTATGAATTAAGGTTTCAATAATAGCCTGTTCAAAGGCGAGACAATATTCGGGAATGCGCTGGCGCCAATTCTTATCTTTTTGGAGTTGATAAAGCAGGGCGGTTTTGAGACCAGAGAAAGAAAAGTCAAAATCAGGAGAGTTAAGCATTGGCCGCGGTAATTCGATGGTGGTGGGGATGCCGCTTTGGCGTTGTTCCTCGGCGTATTTAGCGATAATCGGCCCCCCAGGGTAGCTTAGACCCATCATCTTAGCCGCTTTGTCATAAGCCTCGCCCGCGGCATCGTCTCTAGTTTCACCAATAATCTTAAAGCGGTAGTGCTCTGACATGTAAATCAGGTTGCTGTGACCACCAGAGACCACTAAAGCGAGTAAGGGGAAGCGGGGTGCTTGGGGCTGATTGATAAAGTTGGCGTAAATATGGCCGATAATATGATGGACAGGAATTAGGGGCTTATTCCAAACTAAGGCTAAGGCTTTAGCACTTTCAACGCCAGCAATTAAGGAAGTCACCAGTCCCGGTCCTTGGGTGACGGCAATGGCTTTAAGATCATTTTTGGTGATTTTTGCCTGCCGCAAAGCCGCCTCGATGGTGGGGAGGATATTTAAGACATGCTCCCGGGCGGCAATTTCAGGGATGACTCCGCCATATTGGGCATGGATATCAATTTGAGAAGCGATGACGTTGCTTAAAATCTCCGCTTTTTGACCAGAGGCCCTTAAAACTGAGGCAGCGCTTTCATCACAACTACTTTCAATACCAAGGATATACATACCTTCTTATTTTAAGGTTTTTTGAAATTATGGCAAGAATAACAAAAACCCCTTTTGGGGGTTTCTGTATTTTTACGGATTACTTTTTACTGTAATTGTAATTTAAGTTCGGCGATAGTCATGTCTTTACCAAACACTTTTTGTACCATGGCTCTTTCTTCGTCATTGTTTCCTAGTTGATCGGCGTCGCTTAGTCCGTATTTGCCCTGCCTCAGGCCGCTTACTAAGTAATAATCAGAGGCCGTATCTTTGTGTAAAAACAGGAGCACGCGTTCACCAGGCTCAAAATGAGGCCAGTCGGTCGCTGTCATTTCTTTGTTGCCAATAGTTCCGCCTAAAGTTTTGATATAGATTGTTTTCTTTTTAGCTTCTTTTGTTAATAAATATTTTTCGACCGAGACTTCAGCAATAGTGTAGATATCCTTTTCCTCATTTCTTATCGTGGAAGCTTCTTCTATGGCTTGAATTGTCTCAACTCGGCCGACTATGATGAGGGACGAGTCGGCGATTAGCGATTTTGAATCTTTTTCGATGAGGACACTGGTGACCAGGGTGCTTACCGGATTATCTTTGTTAAAAACAAAGAAGCCGATTACCAGGAGCGCTACTACGCTTATGATATATAATGGTTTCATATTAAAATTATACCACTTTATTAATATATGGCGTTAATTCCATTAATGTCATCAGCATCCAAGCTTCTTTTTTTAGTTTCACCCGTACTAGTATATCCGTACATAGTTTTTTCACTATCTTGGCTTGAGTATAAATCGTTTAACACTAGCCAGTGACCAAGTTCGTGGGTAAGTACATTCTGCACATCATAATAGCCCGACTGTCCAGAAGTTGACCATGGATAGTAAGTGTTGAAGTAAGTATCCGCATCAATTAAGGCGTTACCACTATAGCTAAAGTATGTTACGGCCGGCATGCCATTATTACCAGCATATTGAGCGTAGAGTTTATGGTTGTCGCTTCCTACATAAAAATAGAAAGGTGATGTTGGCGCGTTCCAAGTGCTCATAGATCTCGCTATAGGCGTTATCCAGGAAGCAGGAATACTTGAGTCACCCGAATCTACTGATACAGAAGAAGCGGAACAATGAATACCGCTATATGAGTAAGCATAGGTTTGAACAGGTATTAAAAACAAGGAAATAAGAATGATAAGTGGTTTAATTTTCATATTTTTGGATGGTTTTGATGAATAAATCCCGTCGACCTTTAATAAGATCAGGACGCCTATTATCGTAACATATGGGTGATAACGTCCCGATAACAGGCCAATTGACATATTATAAGAACTCTTATACAATAATTTTGAATTGTAATATTAGATAGATATGGTCCCTTCGTCTAACGGTTAGGACACCAGGTTTTCATCCTGGTAACAGGGGTTCGACTCCCCTAGGGACTACGTAATAAAAATACTCCACAGAAAGTTGGAGTATTTTTATTATGCCGGTGCTAGCTGTGGGCACTGAACGGTTTGGAGAGAGTTTGGTTAAAGTCCAGCAGATCGAGGCAGGGTAAATGCCGGAAAGATTAAATCATAAACCTTGGATTTAGTTTATTTTACAAAGATATTAAATAGATAGCCGATGATTATTATATTAATAGTAGTAACGCCAAAGAAATATAGTAGCAATTTCATCTTCATTACCCTTTTTAAAATTAAGGCTTCGGGCAAAGATAGTCCGACTACAGCCATCATAAAGGCCATAGCTGTTCCCAAGGGAATGCCTTTTTCCACCAGGGATCTCATAATAGGAATAACACCGACGGCGTTAGAGTAGAGCGGTACAGCCACAATCGTGGCAATTGGTACTGCCAATAAATTGTCGGCGCTTATATGTTTTTCAAAGAAACCGGCTGGCACAAAACCGTGAATGGCGGAGCCTAAGGTCACGCCTAGTAAAATATAGATAGTAATTTTTTTTGTCAGAGCGAAGCCTTCATCCCAAAAATTTTTCAACAATTTTCTAAAAGGTATTTTTTCATTTTTTACTTCAATTTTTTGGTTTTGCGTTTTCCAAACATAATCCGCTACATATTTTTCTAACTTCAATTTGCTCAAGATAAAACCACTGATCATTCCTAATAAAATTGCCGAGATTACGTATAGTATCGTGATTTTCCAACCGAAGAGCCCGGCAAAGAGTACTACTGCCACCTGGTTAACTAAGGGGGAGACAATTAAGAACGATAGGGTTACACCCAAGGGGATGCCGGCTCCTAAAAAGCCAATAAAAAGAGGAATTGAAGAGCAGGAACAAAATGGTGTGATGGTGCCAAAGATAGCCGCTAAGAAATAATCAAAACCATACCATTTGCGAGAAGCGAGAAAGTCGCGTAGCTTTTCAATCGGTAAATAATGGCGCAAGATTGCCATGAAATAATTGATAATCAAAAGCAAAATCAATATTTTCAAAGAATCGTAGATGAAAAAATTTATACTATCGCCTAAATGCGAGCCTTTTAATAAACCAAATAAGCTATAGGCTATTTGGTCAGCAATGTATTGTAAGGGGTAGAAAATATCCATATTAGTTTAGCATTTACCGTTACATCTATTTAACAATCATAACAATAACTTCTAAATCTTTAGCAAAGGGTAAATTAATTATTCGTTCGTATTCTTTTTTAAATTCAGCCGGAAGCTTGGCTGCTTCAATGGTCTTAAAATTGAATTTATTATAGAAACTCTCTTTATTTGACTGAGTAAAAAGAAAAATTGGCCGGGCGGTCTCTTTTGATAATAATTCTTCAACTAGTTTGCTGCCGATGCCTTTGCCCTGATAGTTTTTATTAACCGCTAAACTTGATAATTCTAAGCAGTCGTCAGTCAGTAGCTTTATTCTCACGCAACCAATCAGGTTGTTGCCCACTTTGGCAATATAGAATTTGCTAATATCAAAATTAGATCTATCTCCCTCTAGCGCTGTTAATAAATTAAAGATGGCAGGCTCATCTTTGGGACTAGCTTGGGAATAAATAACATTTAGTCTTTTAGTCATAAATTTGGCGATATAAGGATATTATAACACAAAACGCCTCTCACTATGTTTTATTCTAATATTTAGCCAAAGTTAATTAATCTGGTTGCCTTTTGGGTAATTTTTGCATTTTTAAAGCTTATATTTTGACAAAATATAATTATTTTGGTAATGTCTAGCCAGCCTTTTTAATACTAAATAGGCAGGAAACTCATTCATTCATTAACATCTAAATTATTGTATCATGACAAAAAATCAGGTCTTACTGGCTGGTCTGGAGCCGGCAGTTTTATGGAACCATTTTGCTACTTTATCAGAAATACCGCATGGTAGCGGTGATGAGCAGCATTTGGCCGAATTCATCCTTGCCCTGGCGGTGGGGAAGAATTTCTACTCCTACCGTGATGAAGGCGGCAACGTCTTCGTTCGTATTCCCGCCACCGAAGGTTATGAGAATTATCCTTCGCTTTGCTTTCAATCACACATTGACATGGTTCTGGCAAAAGAAGAACATGTCGAGTCAATTTTCCCTTTGCAATTGCGAATTGAAAATGACAAGTTGATGGCAACCGACACTACCCTGGGCGCTGATAACGGTATTGGCGCGTCCGCCATGATGGCGATCATTACTGAATCCACCATTCCTCACGGACCGCTGGAACTCTTGTTTACCGTCGCTGAAGAAACCGGCATGAAAGGGGCTGAAGCGTTTGACTTCAGTGAACTGGAGAGTCAATTCATCATCAACCTCGATTCTGAGGAAGAAAACGTTATTTTCGTTGGTTGTGCCGGGGGTATTCAGGTTCAGGGTGAATTTTCTGGAGTTATGGAAAGACTCAGCCGCACCTCTGCGTACGATTGTAAAATGGCCATCAGTTTGACTGGTCTGAGTGGTGGACATTCCGGCCTGAAAATCAGGGAAGGTAAAGCCAACGCCATTAAGGTTATGGCTCAGTTGCTGGAAGCCATTGATGGTGACAAATTTGCCATTGTCAGTTTTGATGGCGGCGATTTTGTGAATCAGATTCCGGTAAAATCAGAAGTAACCATTATCTTGCTTGATGAAGACCGGGAAGAACTGATGGCGGACATGAAAGAAAAATTGGCTTTTATCGCCACCGATTTTCCGAAAGAAAGCCTGCAACTGGCTTTTACTTCACTGCCTTTCGTTGACGACGATTATGTCGTTGGCGATGATTATCAGGACCCTCTTCTGGCCGCAATCCTGGCTCTACCGGATGGAGTTTTGAGTATGGAGCCCTTGGATAACAATATCCTCAGGAGCTCTAACAACGTGGGAGTAATAAAGTCAGATACTTCATCAATTAAGATTGACTGCCTCCTCCGTTCTTCCTCTCCTGCTCAGATGGAGTATATCCAAAAAATGATTGAGTCGGCCTTTTACCTGGCTTATGCCGGTACAAACATTTTGATGAATTTCCCCCCCTGGGTGCCGAAGTTTGATTTCAAGCTTTTAACTTTAGTAAAGCAGATGTCACTGGAAGTTTTTGGTGTCGAAGCTAAGGTTGAAAGCATTCATGCCGGCTTGGAATGTTCCAAAATTGACAGCGCCTTACCGGAAGCGGAAAAGTTATCTTTCGGCCCGCAAATGGGATTGGTCCACACTTCCTCCGAATGGGTTAGCATCCCTTCGGTTGCCAAGTTCTGGCAGCTCCTGCTACTGATACTTGAGAGCGGGGGAGTCGTTCAGGAAAAAACTGAGTAATTCTCGTATTTGTACCTTTTAAAAAGCGCGCCGTAATCGACGCGTTTTTTTGTTGTCTTTTACCGCTTTAGGTGCGGGCGTGCTATAATAAAAGTATAAAATTGGCTTAATTATTGTTTGATTACCTATTTTTTCATGTTTTTTCTAGTTTTTCTATCTTTATTAATCGTTTTTGTCGCCTTTGTATTTTTAGCCATGTTATTGGTGCTGATTTTTGGTCTGAACATGATTTATGTAAATATTACGACAGCGGTGCCCTGGGCGCGGGTACCGCAGGCTAATTTGGAGCAGATTCTGGCCGAAATCAATTTAGCCCCGGGGTCCCTACTCTATGATTTGGGTTGTGGGGATGGGCGCTTCTTGTTTATTGCCGAAGAGAAGGGGTTTAAGGCGGTAGGTTATGAACTATCACTTTATCCTTATTTGAAGACTTTAGCTTCGAAATTTATTAAAAATAGCCAGATACAGATTAGGCATCAAGATTTTTTTAAGCAGAATTTAGGCGCCGCCGATGCCGTCTTTATTTTTCTCACCGGCTCGGTGATGGCAAAAATCGGCTTGAAGTTAAAGCAGGATTTAAAAGCGGGGACACGAGTAATTTCTTATGGCTTCCTTATTCCTGGCTGGTCAGTAAAAAAAATTTTAGATACTCATCCCAGTAAGACTTATATCTATTGAAGCTTTTCTACTATGTTTTATCTCATTATTTTCTTAGTCCTATTTGCTGTTTATTTTATTTTTTTTGTCACTCAGTTCTATTACCTTATCTTTAAAGGCTATGCTCCTTTTGTCTCGACAGATATGAGAACGATTAAAGCAATAATTGCTACTCTTGGTGATTTTCAGCCCCAAGTAGTTTATGAATTAGGTTGCGGCCGCGCTTTATTCGCCCAGCGGGCCCAGCGTCGTTGGCTTCAGGCGCAAATTTACGGCGTGGAAAATTCACTTAGTCTATTTTTACTCGTGCGTCTTGGTTTAAGAATTAGGGGAAGCAGAATTAAATTATTGAAAAAAGATTTTTTTCAGGTTAATCTAAAAGATGCCGATTTGATTTACTGCTATTTAAATAACGCGACCATGGCAAAATTGGCAGATAAATTAAAATTGGAGTGTCGGTCGGGAACATTACTAGTTAGCCGTCGTTTTTCTCTGCCCCTTTATATCCCCTATCAGACCATTGTTGTCAGTGGTCAAAAAATCTATTTTTATAAATTTTAGAATTAATATATGCCCAAACGCCCTAAAATTGGCCTCGCTCTTGGTAGCGGCGGCTTCCGTGGTTTTGCTCACATTGGCGTGATGCAAGTATTGCAGGAAAATGATATCCCTATTGATTATATCAGTGGTGCCTCCATCGGCGCTTTAGTCGGCGCTTATTTTTCGGTATATTCTGATCTCGGGCCCTTAGAGGAGGCAATAGTTTCTAACAATAAAAACCAACTGCCGACTTTGTTAGATTTAGGTTTTCGAGCGGGCTTAGTTTCCGGCCGTAAATTTGAAGTTTTTTTAGAGAAAGTTTTGGGTAGGAGTAGTTTTAATGACTGCCGTATTCCCCTTAAAATTGTGGCCACTGACTTAGTTAGCGGTCAAGCCCAGATTCTAGAACAAGGCAGTTTAGCGACAGCGGTTCGGGCTAGTTCCTCGGTGCCTCTAGTTTTTGAACCGGTTAGAAGTCGTAGTCGCCTTTTAGTTGATGGCGGGCTTAGTAATCCCGTGCCCGTAGATTTATTGCCCAGCATGGGTGCGGATAAAATTATTGCCGTTAATCTTTATAATCGTAATGAATTTATTGATAAGAAATTTAACCTAGCTACAGTGGCTTTGCGTTCGACTCGAATTGCTGTCCACAATCTTTCCAAACATTCTTTACATGGCGCCGATGTCGTTTTAAATCCGGACACTTCCGCGTTTATGCAGACTAATCGTTATAAGAAGTATTTTGATCCACCGGTGGCCCGGGCCTTAATTGATATTGGCCGCCGGGAGGCTAAAAAATGTTTACCAGATATTCTTAAAATTTTAAATAAATCCTAAAACGAGAAAACCGGGGCTAGTGCTCCGGTTTTTTGCTTATCTGCCTATTTTTTTAGCCTCGTGTTATAATATACTTATGCGTTATAAATTTTATACAACCTCGCAGAAAGCTTGGGACGGCATCCTGTCCGCTCTTGATGGTGCTAAAAAGTCAATTTATATTGAGATGTATATTTTTTTAGACGACACTAAGCAGACTCATGATTTTTTAGGAAAGCTGAAAGATAAGGCGGCGGCTGGGTTAGAGATTATAATTATTGCCGATGCTTATGGCAGCAGCAGTTTGAAGGCTAGCGCTGTTTCTGAATTGAGGGCGGCGGGAGTGGAATTTATCTTTTTTTCGCGGTGGTTGAAGCGCACGCACCGTAAGTTGGTTATTATTGATAATCAAATTGCCTTTTTTGGAGGTGTTAATATTGAAAATAAGATTCGTCATTGGCAAGATTTACAGATTCGTTTGCGGGGCCGCGTGTTAAAGCCCTTATTGCGCTCCTTTGCCTATACCTATCAGCAGTGCGGTGGTAAGAATGATAATATCCTTATTCATAGCCGCCTGCCTTTAGTGAAGAAAATAAAATCATGGGTGATTGATACTTGGGAATTCGGCGAAGGGCAGTATGATTTAAATAATTATTACCGTCAGAAGCTCGCCGAAGCTACGGAGTCAATTAAAATTGTTACTCCTTATCTATTACCGCCTCGTTGGTTGCTCGCTTCTTTGGATGACGCCGTGCGTCGAGGAGTGAAAGTAGAAATTATTATTCCTGAGGATACCGATATCAAACCTTTGAATCAGATTAACCATATTAATGCCGCGCGCTTGGCCTCGGTGGGAGTAAAATTCTATTTTACTCCAGTCATGAATCACGCTAAGGTAATGTTAATTGATAGTCGCGAGGCTTTAGTCGGTTCGCAGAATTTAGATATTCTTTCTTTTAATTTTAATTTAGAGTTAGGTGTCTTCTTTGAACAGAAGCAGGCAGTGGCTGAATTAGAAAAAATTGTTAACCGTTGGCAGGCTGAATCTAGACAATCCGAGCTTCATTTTAAGCGCGTTGGTCTATTCCGTCGCTTGGTAATGGCCTTTTTCCGTCTGTTTTTTCCATTTTTTTAAACTATTACCGCTAACTTAAAGGGAGCCTGAGCGCTCCCTTGTTTTTTTGCTATTTCTCGTGTATACTAAACACTATTCAAAAAATAATTTATTCCTTTTTCCATGCTCGAAAATAATATCAAGATCAGAGGGGCGCGTACGCATAACCTCAAAAATATTAATTTAGATTTACCGCGCAATCAACTGATTGTCATTACCGGACTTTCCGGTTCGGGTAAGTCTTCTTTGGCTTTTGATACCGTTTATGCCGAGGGCCAGCGCCGCTACGTGGAATCATTGTCGGCTTATGCGCGTCAATTCGTCGGCTTAATGGATAAGCCGGATTTTGATTTAATTGAAGGTTTGTCGCCGGCGATTGCGATTGATCAACGGACGGTCGGTAATAATCCTCGCTCTACTGTAGGCACGATTACGGAAATCTATGACTATCTACGTCTGCTCTATGCTCGGGTCGGTTGGCCCTATTGTCCTCATTGTCATACCCGTCTTAAAAAAATAGAAAAAAATAGTAGTAGCAAGAGTAAGAAAAAATCGGATAATCCCTACCCCTATGCTTGCACCACCTGCAGTTTTGTCTTAGCTGATTTAGAGCCTAGGCATTTTTCTTTCAATTCTAACTATGGCGCCTGTGCCCATTGTTCTGGTTTAGGCACCAGAACAGAAATAGACCCGGAGTTAGTTTTTAATTTGAAGTTAAATTTATTACAAGGGGCAATTAAGCCCTTGGCCCACGCCAATCTCGGTCAAAACAGTTCTTTATTTACTCAGTTAAAAAATCTGGGTGACCGTTATAGCTTTTCCCTGGAAGATCCTTTACAGAACTTAAGTGCTGGTCAGCGAGCTGCTATTTTAAATGGTGATAAGCAGTGGCCTGGTCTCAATACGGAATTACTTTCTCGTTATGAAGAAACAAAATCTAATTTTGTAAAACAAGAGATTGAAAAGTGTATGCGTTTGGCTGTTTGTCCAGCTTGCGGCGGCGCGCGCTTAAAGGCGGAGTATTTAGCGGTAAAAATAAAGAATCTTAGTATTGAAGATTTAAGTTCAAAAACCGTTGATGTTTTACGTCCCCTCTTAGCTGATTGGCTAGAAAATGCCGCCTGGAACGGTTCTCAGTCCATTGTCCAACCGATTTTAAAAGAGATGGTAAAGAATTTAGAATTTTTAGATAAAGTCGGCTTAGCTTATCTCACCTTAAATCGTCCGGCTGCTAGTCTTTCTGGAGGCGAGGCTCAGCGCATTCGTCTAGCGGCGCAAGTTGGCTCTACTTTAAGCGGAGTTCTTTATGTCTTGGATGAGCCTTCAGTGGGCTTACATCAACGCGATAATGATAAACTAATCGCGATGTTGAAGAATCTTCGTGATAATGGTAATACCGTGATTGTGGTTGAACATGACGCGGCCATGATGCAGGCGGCTGACTATTTAGTTGATGTCGGCCCGGGAGCGGGTGAGCATGGCGGCCAAATTCTTTTTGCCGGCAAACCAGAAGAAATAAAAGTTTGTCGCCAATCGGTTACAGGCGCTTATTTATCCGGAGCGAAATCCTTGCCTTTACGCACTTCTTTCCGTGCTGGCAATGGCCAGCATCTTTCCGTTATTGGTGCCAGTCAGCATAATTTAAAAAATATTGATGTCCATATTCCTTTAGGTAAGTTAGTGGCCATTACGGGTGTTTCTGGTTCTGGTAAATCTACGCTGATGTCCGACATCTTGGCTAATTCTTTGAATAAGAAATTTTATCGGGCCAAAGTAGAGGTTGGTGCCCATCAGGAAATTAGAGGCTTAGATAATATTGATAAAGTGATTGATATTGACCAGTCTCCTATTGGCCGCACCCCTCGTTCTAACCCAGCGACCTACACCGGTCTTTATACCTATGTCCGTGATCTCTTTGCCGAGTTGCCGGAAGCGCGTCTAAAACGGCTGACTCCTGGTCATTTTTCTTTCAATGTTTCCGGGGGCCGCTGTGAGCGTTGTGCTGGTGATGGCGTGATTAAGGTGGAGATGCAATTTCTAAATGATGTCTATCTAACTTGTGAGGCTTGCCACGGTCACCGTTTTCAACAGAAGATTCTTGATATTAAGTATAAGGATAAGAATATCTACGATGTTTTGAATTTAACCGTTAGCGAGGCTTTAGAATTTTTTCGTGATCAGTCGGCTTTACGTCAAAAGTTAGCTACTCTGGATGAGGTTGGTCTTGGCTATATTCATTTAGGTCAATCGGCTACTACTTTTTCCGGGGGTGAAGCTCAGCGTATTAAGTTGGCGACCGAGTTATCCCGTCGGGCGACTGGCCGTACTTTATATATTCTCGACGAGCCGACTACCGGCTTACATTTCGCCGATATCGACCGTTTGTTGAAGGTTTTAAATATGCTGGTTGATCAGGGTAATACTGTTTTGATTATCGAACACAACCTAGATGTGATTAAAGCAGTTGATTGGGTAATTGACCTTGGCCCGGAGGGTGGAGAAGGGGGCGGGCGCATCGTGGCAGCTGGCACTCCTCCAGAAATTATCAAGGCTAAAGAGAGCATTACCGGCGCTTACTTAAAAGAATTTTTTATATGAGTAAGGAGAAAACTATCAGTTTAGTTTTAATTTCCGTTTTGTCTTTTATCTTTTTAGTGCTGGGCATTTTTGTTTTTATTGTTTTTAAGGCTGACTATTTAGATTTCCGGGCCGGTCGTCTTGATAATTTACAAATTTTTAAAGATGCGATTTTACTAGGTTGGTGGCTGGTGCTCTTTTCTCTGATTAAATATATTTACAAGCAATCTCGGTCTCAATAAAAAATCCCCCGCACTGCGGGGGATTTTTTTATTTCAACCCTTTTAATTGAGAAGCGATATCGGCTTGTAAATCGGGGCGGCAGGCGATTAAATCACGACTTTTTAGGTTCCAAGGGCGGCGTTGAAAATCACTGATGGCTGTCCCCGCTTCTTGAGCAATTAAAACGCCGGCGGCCACATCCCAAGAGCGGGCTCCAGGAATTACTAGGGAATCAAGGCGCCCAGCGGCCACGTAGGCCAGTTCAATAGCAGCACTGCCGAGCTGGCGGCAGTCTAAGGACTGCATTTTTTGTTTACGGTAATAGGCAAGAGCAAGACGCAGGTCGCGAGGGCTAACGCCATGACAGAAAGTATGGATATTTTTTCCCTTACCTATTTTTTTAGGAGCAGACAGGCGCTTACCGTTGAGATAGGCACCCCGGCCTTTAGTGGCCCAGAAAGTTTCTTCTAAAACCGGGGCATAAATTATGCCAAAAATAAGTTCGTTTTTATAGGCCAGGCCAACGGAGAGGCACCAGAGCGGGTTATGGATGGAAAAGTTAGTGGTGCCGTCGATCGGATCAATTATCCAGAGATAATCAGAACTATTCTCACTACGTCCAGACTCTTCTCCTAAGAAAGCGTGATCTGGCCAGACAGCTTTCAGAGAACGGATAATTATTTTTTCCGTTAACTTATCTACCGCCGTCACAATTTCGGTGCGACTTTTCATGTTAACCTCTTGGCGTTGGAAATTTTGCCAACTTTTTTTAGCTTTGATACCAGCGGCGGTGATAATAGGAGCTAAGACTTTATAATAGTCATCTTTTTTCATAAACTGCGCTTGATTAGATATTTTCTAAAATTTTTAATTCTATTTTTTTAGTGTCGGTATCCAAAACCGCAAAACAGGCTTTATAGAAAACGCCGCCTAAGGTGCCGGGGTTAGCAATAATTAAATGTTCGTCCTGCTCTAGCCAAGGTTTATGGGTGTGGCCGTAAAAAATGTAGTCTAACTCGGGTTTTTCCTGGCGCAAGCGGTTTTGGTAATAGGGTTCGTGAATTAGCCCGATTTTTAAACCAGCAATTTCAATTGCCCCATAGCGACCTAAGAAATTAATATTTTTCCAATTTTTCATTTCACTTTCGTCATAGAGCTCTTGATTGCCGGCAATGATGAAAATTTTTCCAGTGAAAGTTTCGGCGATGGTGTGGAGAGTGTCGGAATTAGCGAGGTCACCGCAGAAAAGCAGGGTATTAATACCCTGCTTTTGAAGATAGTCAGAGAATGTCCGCCAGTTGGCTAGATTATCATGGAGATCGGCGGCAATAGCAATCAGCATAGGTTATTTATCTTTGCGTAAGCGGATTTCGTAAGCCATTTGCTCGAGTTTACGTAAGTGGCCACGTGCTTGGTCATATTTAGTGCGGAGATAGCCGGTGAGATCAAAGTCCAGCAAGCTATTCATGATTTCTTCCGCTTTTTCTTTCATTTCAGCCACACTTTCATATTTACCTTTAGCGGCGCGGTTAGTAGCGAAGCGGACCATTTCTCCGATTAAATCACAGAAGCCACCGAGATAACTGTCGTAGCCGAGTTGTAGGCCTTTAATCGGGGTGATCTTGTTACCTGAGACAATCATGGAAAGAGTTTTAGCTTCCACATATTCTTCAGCAGCCGCGTGATAGGCTCCTTCTTCGCGCAGGCGGCTAACACCAAAGTCTTTCTCCATTTTCTTTAAGGTTGCTTCCATGCTGGTTAGTTTTTCAGTGGCGACACTTAGTTCTTCTCGTTGTAGAGAAAAGATCGTCTTTTTGGCCTGGAAGAGAACATCGTTAGAACGGCTAATAATTTGGCGTCTTTCTATCTCTCTTTTTTGATAATCGGTTTTTAGTTTCTTGATGAAAACAGCGTTAATCATAGAATTGTTATTTATTATTTATTTAGATTACTCTGAAAACTTCTTCAAGGCTGGTTTCACCTGCCAGAGCTTTTAAGACTCCGTCTTGGGCAATAGTGACGGTGCCGTCTTTGATGGCGGCTTGTTCAATGTCGTAGTCAGTGGCACCAGCGTCTTGGATAATCTTTTGGATAGTGGGATTATTGGAAATGGTTTCGTAGAGACCAACTCGGCCTTTGTAGCCGAGATGTTTGCATTCTTCACAACCAGCACCACGATAGAATTTGAGAGTTTTAGGTATGCTTACTTCCTTGTTATTGATACTGGCAATGATTTCTTGGACGCGGCGCATAGTTTCTTCGTTGGGCGTGTCTTCTACTTTACAGTGGGGACAGATGCGTCGGGCTAAGCGTTGGCCGATAGAGAATTCAATAGCATTAGCTAGGGATGATTTTTCTACCCCTAAGCCGGCAAAGCGGGAGATAGCGCCGGCAGCGCTATTGGCGTGAATAGTGGATAAGACTAAGTGTCCAGTCATAGCCGCCTCAATGGCAATTTTGGCTGTTTCTTCGTCACGGATTTCTCCAATCATCATGATGTTTGGATTCTGGCGCAGGAGGGAGCGCATGGCGGCAGCAAAAGTATAGCCATGTTCAGTGTCAATTTGGGTTTGCATGGCGCCGGGTAGTTGATATTCAATCGGATCTTCAACGGTAATAATCTTGACGTCCGATTTATTTAATTTATTTAAAATACCATAAAGTGTTGTGGTTTTACCGGAGCCGGTGGGACCGGTGGTAATAATGATGCCTTTGGTTTTGGTCATGGCCTGGTCTAGCCTTTTTTTGGCAACCGAGGTAATGCCTAAAGTTTCTAAATCTAAAGCCGCGGCCGAGGTAGAGAGTAGGCGGACAACGATGGTTTCGCCGTAGCCGCCGGCAATAATGGAAAGACGGCAGTCTATTTTTTTACCATGGAGATAAACGCTGAAACGGCCGTCTAAAGTTGCCCGTTTGATATTGGTGGCAAAGCCGGCTAGGATTTTTACTTCGGAGAGGATGGGTAGATAGCTGGTTTTGGGGAGATCAAGGATGTCGTGCATGACGCCGTCGATACGGAAACGTACTTTGACGCCGGTTTCGGTTGGTTCGATGTGAACATCACCAGCATCACTGGCGCTAGCCATGCTCATAATCAGTTTAATCAGTTCTTTCGAAGGGACGTCACTGAGATTAATAGTTTGGCCGATATTTTTTGTTAAATCTTGAGCACGATTATATTCTTCTTCCGTGATTTTAACGCCACGGCCGATAGTTTGAGAAATCACAATGTCATATAATTCATCAACATAGTCAAAGTTGCCGATGACGCGGTAGATTTCATCTAAAGAGGTAACACCCTCTAGGCATTTTAAGACGCCGTCTTGCAGCATGGTAATCATGCCGTTTTCAATTGCTTGCTGCAGAATTTTAAAGGAGGGCGCTTTATCAATGGTTAGCTGTTTAAGGTTGTCATCCATGGTAAAGATTTCGTAGATGCCAATTCTTCCCTTATAGCCGATGTAATTACATTGTTCGCAACCTGCTCCCGCCTTATAGATCTTCGGTAATTTAGAGGGGATATCAATATTAGCCTTTGGAGAAATGACGGCTAAGATTCTTTGTACTCTTTCTTCTTCTTCGGGGGTAACGGTATGTTCTTGCTGACAATGGGGACAAAGTTTGCGCACTAAGCGTTGGCCGATGACGGCATTAATGGAGGGAACTAAGAAATAGGGCTTAACGCCGATGTCAATTAAGCGAGGAATAACGCCGGCCGCATCATTGGTGTGCAGAGTAGAAAGGACTAAGTGGCCGGTGAGTGAAGCCTGGACGGAAATCTCTGCTGTCTCTAAGTCGCGAATTTCACCAACCATGATGACGTTGGGATCTTGGCGTAAAATAGAACGGAGACCATCCGAAAAAGTATAGCCTTTTTTTGTCTCTACTTGGCTTTGGTTGATGCCGGCTAATTGGTATTCAATCGGGTCTTCTAAGGTAACAATTTTAGTTCCGGGCTGGTTTAATTTGTTTAAAACGGCGTATAAAGTGGTAGTTTTACCAGAACCGGTAGGACCAGTGGTGAGAATGAGGCCGTTTGGTTTTTGAATTTCTCGGCGTAAAGTCTCCAGTATTCCTGGGCGGATACCTAAGCCTTCGAATTCTAAAGAAACGGCTTTGGAATTTAATAAGCGCATGACCACGCTTTCGCCGTAAGCGGTGGGCAGAAAAGAAGAACGGACATCAATTTTTCCTTCTTTAAGGTGAATAGTATAGCGTCCGTCTTGAGGTTTGCCGGTTATATTAATCTTTACCCTGGCTAGTATTTTCATGCGAGTGACAATCTTTTTCCATTTATCCCGGTCAACTTTGGCTGCTTCTTGTAAAACACCATCAATACGGAAACGAATGGCCACGCCATTTTCCTCGGCTTCTATATGGATATCGCTCGAGCCAGTTTTAATGGCCGCCGCTAAAATCAGAGTGACGATGTCGCTGACATTAACTTCATTAATTTTGTCATTGAGATTTTTATAACTAGCAATGTCTTGTTTAAATTTTTCTAAATTTTCCGCGGTGATTTCCACACCGGAATCATATTTTTTTATTTTTGGTACGGCTTTATAGGCCTCAAAAGCTTGGTTGAGACTATTTTGGGAAACAAGGTAGAGTTTAGCATCGGTAAAATACTGTTCATTTAGTCTTTGAATTTCATCAGCGATTTCTGAGCTCGGTTCAACGCAGGCAACGCGAACATTTTTGCCGTCATAAAAAAAGCAGACAGCGTTTAAAAAGCGCGACTGCTCTTCCGGAATGAGCACTAAAGCTTCGGGGCTAATGGGAAAGCCGAAGAGATTAACATAAGGCAAGCCGATAGCCGCAGCTCTTTTTTCCGTTTGTTTTTCAATTTCTTTTAATTTGATTTCGGTTTGCTTTTTAGCAAATTTGCCCTGGATACTATCTTCATCGCTGGCGGAAGCATGGTCAATCAAATTTTCAATAGAAGCAACATCGCTCATAGCGGCTTAATTAATAGCCGCAGTCAGTCCGCCGAAAACTCGGCAGCCTTGGCCGCGGCTAAGAAGAGATTTGAAATTTAGCGTTTGCGCTGGAAGATTCGCTCCAGTTTGCTGCGCCCTTTTTTCTCTTGCAAATGCAGGTAGAGCCCGGTCCAGGCGGAGATTTGAAAGCTGTTTAAGATGGAGGCGGCGACAATCATGGTGCTGATGGTAAGGATGAAGCTGAGAGCGGTAAGGATGGGGGCGTATATTTGGAGAGATAAAATCAAGAGCGGCAAGAAGAAGAGGAAGATGGCAGCGATGGTTACAACACCGACGGCAAAATTGATTAAAAAGAGGAGGAGGGCCATTTCCAAACTGACCAGCCAGTTTTTTTGGAAAAGATTTAAGCCTTTAGCAATTGAAGATACAAAACTTCGGCCTTCTAAGACGCGAGCGGCAATGGCATATTTAATGATAAGAGCAATGGATAGAGAGATGGGTACGAAAATTATGAAGAGTAAAGTGTAGGCTAGGGCTAAGGCGGCGGTATCAGTAATTAATAAGAAAACTAAGGGTAAGCTGATAATAAAGAAGCTGAGGGTAATAACAATATTGTTAGTGATATTTAAAGCCAGTACTCTCCAAAAATGTTTGCGACCAGCCAGCAAGCCTTCGCTGATACTTAAATCTTCTCTTTTCTTTTTACTAAGAATGATGCGAGCGCTTTGTTCAACTAAAGCCGCTTGGGAAGTGATGGCTAAATAGGCCATGACTACCACTAAGGCTAAGACTAAGAAAGCAACGCTGAGAATTGACCATAGGAGAGACGGGTTTGTAGAGGCTAGTTGGTGTATCCCCTGGTAGAAGTTGGGATCGAAGAGACTGTAAAAGATGAAGAAGCCAGTGCTGACAAAGCTTCCTCCCGGATTATTATTCAATCCTTGAGCAATAATCTGGTACTCTCCACCAATTGCCGTTAAAGAGGCAAAGATTCCGAAGAACCAAAGGTGGCGATAACGCTTGGTGATGTTCCAAGCTTGTTTGAGAAAAAAGCGGTAGGAGAACATAAAATTGTGTTAATTTAGCTAATATAATAAAGCTAAAACCTTAACCATTTTCAATTGAAAAATTCGGCTAGGTTTGCTACTATTATAACATATTTAATAAATTATTACCAAGCATTTATGCCTAAAGCACAGATTGACCAGCAAGCTATCGGGGAAATTTTAGAGAGAGGCGTTGAAAAAATTTATCCCGGACGGGCGGAATTAGAAAAAAAACTCAAAGCGGGTCAGGTTTTGCGTTTATATTGTGGCTTTGACCCCAGTGCTAATTCCTTGCATGTTGGTAATGCTATTGCCTTGGCTAAACTGGCACAATTTCAACGCTTAGGGCATAAGGTTATCTTTTTGGTCGGTGGCTTTACGGGGATGATCGGTGATCCTACGGGCAAAGGGACGGCGCGGAAAAAATTGAGCAGAGAAGAAGTAACAGCAAATTCTTTAAATTTTCAAAAGCAAGCCGCGGCTTACCTTGATTTTACCGGTAATAATCCGGCAGAAGTAAAATATAATAATGATTGGCTGGATCAGCTTAGCTTTAAAGATTTAATTGAGCTTTCTTCTCATTTTACGGTTCAGCAAATGATTCAGCGCGATATGTTCCAGAAACGTTTAGAAGAAGAAAAGCCAATTTTTCTGCATGAATTTTTATATCCTCTCGCCCAAGCTTATGATAGCGTGGCCTTAGATGTTGACGTTGAAGTCGGCGGCAATGATCAGATGTTTAACATGATGTGCGGTCGAGATTTATTGAAGACGACAAAGAATAAGGAAAAAAGCGTCTTGACCATGAAATTATTAACTGATAGTGAGGGCAAGAAAATGGGTAAGAGCGAGGGCAATATTGTCTTTTTAAATGAAAAAGCAGAGGATATGTATGGTCAAGTAATGTCTTGGCCGGATGGTGTTTTAGCTTCCGCTTTTGAACTCTGTACTTTTATTCCCTGGGAGGAAGCTAAAATTTTAGGCCTTAGTCTTAAAGAAGATAAAGCTAATCCGCGTGATCTGAAGATGCGCTTAGCTTTTGAGATTACCAAGATTAATCACGGTGAGCAGGCAGCCACGGCAGCCCAGGATTATTTTATTCGGACAGTTCAAAATAAAGAAATGCCTACAGATATTGAATCGAAAAGCTTGGCCGCTGGTCAGTATAAGGTTATTGATCTTGTAGTTGCTCTTGGCTTAAGTGCTAGCCGGAGTGAAGCTCGACGTTTAATTGAACAAGGGGGAATTAAAATCGGTTTTGGCCAAGATTTAGTCGCTATTGATGATAGCCAAGAGGAGCTTGAAGTTAAATCAGGATTAATTGTTCAACGTGGGAAGAGACAGTTTATAAAAATTACTACGGTTTAATTATGTATTTATCCGATTTAAAAGGTAAAATTGCTTCTTTATTGGGGGTTGACCCTCTGGATTTTGTTTATCCCCCTTTACCAGAGTTGGGAGATTTAAGTTTGCCTTTATTTAATCTAGCTAAGAGCCAGGGAAAAAATCCGGCCCTTTTAGCGCAGGAGCAGGCGGAGATTATGGCCAATCTTCCTGAGGGTCCAGATTTATTTTTGAGCGTTAAAGCGGTTGGTCCTTATTTAAATTTTTTCTTAGCTCCGGCTGCTTTTTTGCAGGGAACAATTAGTGACATACAGCAGGCTGGCAAAAATTTTGGCAGTTCTAAGGCTGGTCAGGGTCAGAGGGTCATGCTGGAATATTCCAATGCTAATACCCACAAAGAATATCACGTTGGTCACCTCCGTAACTTATTCTACGGTGACGCGGTTCAGAAGACCTTACAATTTAATGGCTATCAGGCGATTCCGGTTTCTTATATTAATGATTTCGGTATCCACGTCGCGAAGACGCTTTGGAACTGGCAGCGCCATCCAGAGTATGCTCAGGCTTCTGGTCCTAAGGGAAAATTGTTGGGTGATTGTTATAGCACCGCTAATCAGAATATTGGGGATAGTCAAGAAGCTAAAGCGGAGGTGAGCGCCACTATGAAGGCAATTGAAAGTCGGCAAGGGGAAATTTATGAACTTTGGCAGGAGACTAGAAAGTGGAGTATTGCCTATTTTGACGAAATCTATCAGCGTCTTGGTATTAAATTTGAACACATCTTTTATGAAAGCGAAGTCATCGCCGACGGCTTGAAAATTACCGAAGAATTATTAGCGCGAGGGGTGCTTATTAAAAGTCAGGGGGCGATAATTGCTGACTTAGAGGCTTATAACCTGGGCGTGCTCCCGATTATTCGTTCGGATGGCACCGCTCTTTATCCGGTAGCCGATTTAGCGCTAGCTAAATTAAAGTTTGTGGACTATAAACTGCAGGAATCTGTTTACATTGTCGACATTCGGCAAGGTCTTTATTTTAAGCAATTAGCAAAAATTTTTGAATTAGCCGGTGAAAAATTTAAAATCAGTCATCTCGGCTATGATTTTGTGACTCTAAAGAACGGCATGATGTCTTCGCGTAGCGGCAATGTTATTACCTATGACCAATTATTTACCGAAGCTTTAACCCGGGCACAAAAAGAAGTGTCAAGCCGTCATCAAGATTGGAGCGAAGAAAAAATCCAAGGGGTAGTAGAAAAATTAGCGATTGCTGCCTTAAAGTTTGAGATGTTGAAGGTTAGTGCTGACAAGGTGATTACTTTTGATATGAATGAAGCCTTGCGCTTTGACGGCTTTACGGCCGCCTATCTCCAATATACGGGTGCGCGCTTGGCCAGTTTAGTGCGCAAGTCAGCAGTTATCTCTAGTTCTCTTGATTATCAGCTTTTAGCTCATCCCAAAGAATTAGCCCTAGCCTTATGTTTACAACGTTTTCCGGAAATTATTTTAAAGGCAGGCGAACAGCGCGATGTTTCCGTAATTGCCCGTTATTTGTTTGAGTTAGCTCAGGCTTTTAATGATTATTATCATGAAGTTCCGGTTTTGAAAGCGGCCGCACCTTTGGCGGCCGCACGTTTAGCTTTATTGGCTTCAGTGCGTCAAGTTTTAGAAAATGGTTTTGATCTGCTCGGTTTATCTTATTTGGAAGAAATGTAGTCTGCCAATATTTTAATTTTATTCAATAATTATTCTTAAAAGATATGGAATCAAACGAAGTTAATGAACAGCTGATGGAAAAGATTGTTTCTTTAGCAAAGCGGCGGGGCTTTATTTTTCCGGCTTGTGAGATTTATGGCGGCTTTGGTAGTAGCTATAGCTATGGTCCTTACGGCTTAGCCTTAAAGAATAATATTAAGGCTCTCTGGTGGCGCCGTTTTGTTAGTAATCGCGATGAAGTTTATGGCATTGATGGCCCGATTATTCTCCACCCGCGTTTGTGGCAAGCCAGTGGTCATACGGATGGCTTCAACGACGCGATGGTGGATTGTAAGAAATGTAAAAAGAGATTTCGAGCTGATCATATTGTCGAAGAAGCGACCGGCGAAGATCTTGAGGGTGACTTAGATAAGTTAAACGCCGCTTTAACTGGTATTGCTTGTCCGGCTTGCGGGGCTAAAACTTGGACCGAAGCCCGTTTCTTGAGCTTGATGTTTAAGACGGAGATGAACGGTGTTGCCGAAGCGGTTTATCTACGTCCAGAAACGGCTGGCGCCATTTTTGTAGAATTTAATAACATCCTAGATACGATGCGACCGAAGTTGCCTTTTGGTATCGCTCAAATTGGTAAGGCTTTCCGTAATGAAATTGTGACTGGGAATTTTATTTTCCGCGTGCGCGAGTTTGAGCAGATGGAAATTGAATATTTTTTCGATCCGGAACAGGATTGGCAGGAGTTATTTGAATATTTATTATCCGAACAGGAAGCTTTCTGTTTAGATTTAGGATTGTCCGCCTCTTCTCATCGTCGCTACGAGCACCCTCAGGAGAAGTTGTCTCATTATTCTAAGAAGACCGTTGATATTGAATATAATTTTCCTTTTGGCACCAAAGAACTTTTTGGCTTAGCTCATCGTGGTGATTTTGACTTAAAGAAGCATGCGGAATTTTCCGGGCAGAAGTTAGAATATTTTGATCAACAGGCCGCTCGTCGTTTTGTTCCTCATGTTTTAGAGCCGACTTTTGGTGTTGATCGCGCCCTTTTGGCCACTTTACATGCTGCTTACAAGGAAGAGAAGCTAGAGGGCAATGAAGAGCGGGTAGTTTTAGCTTTGCCTTTTGCTTTAGCTCCGGTTAAAGTAGCCGTGTTCCCACTGTTGAAGAATAAGTCGGAGCTAGTGGCAAAAGCCCGGGAGATATATAACGATTTGCGTCCTTTATTTGCTTGTGAGTTTGATGATAATGGCAATATTGGCAAGCGCTATCGTCGTCAGGATGAAATCGGCACCCCTTTTTGTTTGACGGTTGATTTTGATACTTTAGAAAATGGAGAAGTGACGGTGCGCGATCGGGATAGTATGCAGCAGGTAAAAATAAAAGCAGATGAGATTAAAAGTTTTTTTCAAGGAAAGTTTTAAGAGTAGATCAGTTTACAATAATATTTTTTCCAAAGAGAGCCGCTGGCTCTTTTTTGGTGCTTGTTAATTTTTTTTCGAAAAACTATTGCTATAAAATAAGAGAGGGAGTATAATAATAGTATTAAGTTAAAAATTATTTTTAAAAAGATTATTTTAATTTTTTTAAAAAATATAAATGGGAAATTTCCCAGAAAGGAGGTGAGTAATATGGCTACTGCAAAAAAAGCTGTTAAAAAAATCGTTAAGAAGGTTGCCAAGAAGACCGTCAAAAAAGCGGTGAAGAAGGTTGTGAAGAAAGCTGCTAAGAAGGCGACCCCTAAGAAGACCGTCAAAAAAGCTGTGAAGAAGGTTGTGAAGAAAGCTGTGAAGAAGGTCTCCAAAAAGAAATAAAACTTTTGTTTTATTGATTTTGAAAATTATACAAAAGCCGCCCGTAAGGGCGGTTTTTGTATAGGGAGAGCCTTTATTTCCTTTTTAGTCTGGTCTTAAGGGCTGCGTGCTATTATTACTAGCATGAAATTATTTTTTATTTTATTAATTAGTTTTTCTCTTATTATAATCTGGACTTCCCTTGAGCGTTTTTCTGCACGAGCGGAAGTAGTTTTTTTTGATGTCGGCCAAGGTGATTCTTTTATTCTAAAAACCCCGACAGGTAAATTAATTTTAGTTGACGGTGGCCCTGACTGGTCGACTCTTTTTGGTCTTGGTCAATATTTGCCTTGGCAGAAGCGGACAATTGATTTGCTTATTCTCAGCCATAGCCACGAGGATCATCTTTCCTCTTTGCCAGAAATTGCCAGGCGCTATCAAATTAAGCATGTTTTTCTGCCCGCTTCTTTACATGGCGCCGCCGCTGAGGAATTATTATTAGTCCTCGAAAATCAGGGGAGCACGATTATCTATCCTCAAGAGCCGGCTTGTCTGGATTTGGAAGCTGATTGTCGTTTATGTATTTTTCCGCCTTCTTCAGAATTTTTGTCGAGCAGTGACGAAAATGATTTTTCTTTGGCCGTTAATTTTATTTGTGATGGATTGTCACTAGCGGCTACGGGCGATGCTGGCGTAAAAAGAGAGCAGAGTTTATTGGCTTCAGGTTTTATCCAGGCGGTGCAAATTTTAAAAGCTGCTCATCATGGTTCGATTTCGGCTAATAGTCTAGAATTTTTACGGGCATTGGCCCCGGAGGTGATGGTGTTTTCGGTTGGAGAAAACAATCCCTATGACCATCCCAGCCCTGAAGTTATTAACAGGGCTGGGGCGGAAGGTATCGAAATTAGGTGTACAGATCAAGATGGTGAATTATTATTTTATTCTAATAATAGCGAATTATATTTAAAAGATAACTAGATTGCTGGATTATTTTTTCCTTGTGGACAAAACGCTTGACAAAGTGTTTTTTACGTGATATAGTAATTGGTTGCTTAAAAAGATAAAGGCCGTTTGAAACGGGTCAGGCACGACAAGCATGGGGACTTTCTTACTAGGGTTTTTTGGGCCTACCATTACCGCTTTAAGGCGTTAGTGGTGGGCTCGGCAATTCCTAGAAGAAATTTTCTTGCCTACCCGTTTGAGACGGTCTTTTTTATTACCAGAACCATTTTCTTATTTTTATTTTAAAATAAAAGACCTCGCGATTGCGAGGTCTTTTTTGTAATCAAGGTAATTTATTCAGTGGTGCTGGTCGCGGTGCTGGGAATGGTAGTGCTAGCGGTACTAGTGGCAGCACTTGAGCTAGCGGTTTTTCCGACTAAGCAGACTTCTTGCCAGGGAACATAGTGGGAACTAAAGCGTCGAGTTTGTTCTAGAGGTGAGGAAGTCGCCCCCTCGGGATAGATGACGGTATAGTCGAAATAGGCGTCGGCCCCATTATGCGCTCTTTCGGTGCACTTTTTTTCGCCTGGCTTTAAGTCTTCGGTTTCAATTATCTTTGTGTCCGCCGGTTTGACGATGTTATAGACCACAGGGGTAGTGGTGGTGACGAGGCGTCCATCTTTTGTTCCCCAGAAGTCAAAATAGACATCATCTTTTTCTATCCTGCTCTGGATGAGAATGCTTTTGTTAGTATCATTAACGAAGCGGACATCGGGGGAGGGATCATAAATTGCCGCATCTGTCCCCGCCGGCTCGTAATAGGAAACGCGGTAAGAGTGGTTACGTCGGGCGGTAATGGGTAAACCTGAACCAACGGCAGCTCGGAAGACAGTTGTACCAATTTGGCAAAGACCGCCGCCATATTCAGGGATGGTTTTATTGCCCTTAATTACTAATTCGGGCAAATAGCCGGCAGCGGCATCAATTTCCCCTAAAGCGGTAACTAAAGAAAATTCTTCTCCTGGCCGAATTACTAAACCGTGGACAGCGGCTGCTCCGACAGCGATATTGTGGCGACGATTTTTAGGCGAGCCGGCAAAGTTGGAGTGGCCAGTGCCAACGATTTCTTTAATATCAAAGTCTTCAGCCGCAGCGGGAGGAGTTATTTTGCTGATTAGTTCAACATTCTTCTCTTTTACCTCGGTATTTTTATAGGTTTCAATAATAACCTGAGCGCTACTGGTAGCATCTAGTTCGTAGCCGTCAGTCCCTAGTTGCCAGCTGGACACTTTATTATCTTTAATTTCGAAGCGCGGGTCTTGGGGGGCAACATTAATTATTGGCGCTATTTTTTCGTTGAGGTATTTAGCTACTCGCTCAGAGTTAAAATCAAGTTTTAATTTTTCTCCCTCTTTTTTCACTGACAGCCAAGAAGATATTTCTTCACGGCTAACGGGCCAGCTTTTATCTTTGAAATTTAATTTTAAAGGAGTGGCACTGAGGGCGCTGGCTTCCTGCTCTAAACCTTTTAAATCACGGCTATAGATAGTCGGGTATTCAGTCTTGGTTTTTATTGTAATGGGGCTATTATCTAAAGCCGCCAATTTTTGTTCGATGTTTTGAAATAATTCTTCCCAATCTACGGTTTTTCCCGGTCGCTCGGTACTGATTTCAATCTTTTTATCAGTGAAAGTAAAAGCGGCATCGACGGCGGGGTTAAGGCTGGCGGGAAAAGCCTCAGTGAGTCTATCTTTAATATTATTTTTTTCTAAAGAGAAGCTGGCAGGGATTATAATGCTAGGGCTTCCTTGCAGTCGCCACCACCAGCGTCTGATCGGTCCTGGTCGTCTTTGGTTTTGGAGAGCGCTGGCGATTTGATCGGGATTATAGTGGAAGTTAGGACTGGCCATATCAGCATCAAAAGAGACTTCAGTGGCACTGAGATTAAAGTTATCACCACCATAATTAAAGCTAAGGCCTTCAGTCTCTATTTTTTGATAGCGCGCTTGTATCTGCGCCATTGCCTCTTCCGTGCTTAGCCCACTAATATTAACCGTCCCTACATAAAGGCCGTCGCGTAGGTTTTGATTAGGGCTTTGTCGGTATTCAAAGAAGACGACTAAAAACAAAAAAACCACCAATACGGCGATCGTGGCGATTATGATTATTTTCGGTTTTTTCATAGCGGTATGCTTAATTATCCATACGTAAGAGCTCATTGAGCAGGCCGGCTTTGTCGGTGCCGATGGAAAAGTTTAATTTTTGTCCGATTTCAGGAATTTGGGGAAGCTTTTCTTTTGGCCAATAGATAATATTTTTTTCTTGATCTTGGAGAATTACTTGATCATCGCTAAAACCAGCGACTGTTAATTCATAATTCATATCAGCCTTTAAAATTAATCTCAATATTTTCTGGGTTAACCTTAATTAAGGTTACAGTTAAAACGCCATTTTCTAAATTGGCTTCGACTTTGCGGCTATCAACTTCCGCCGGTAAAATAATGGAGCGAGAGAAGGGTCCCCAGTAGCACTCACGATAAAGATACTGTTCTTCGGCGACCGCTTGCGGCTGCTTCCTGGTGCCGTGAATAGTTAATAAATCATGGTGCAAAGAGACTTTGAGGTCTTCCGGCTTAGCGCCGGCAATCGTCGATTGAATGACGATTTTTTTATCGGTATGATAAACATCAACCGACAATTGACCTTCGGAGACAGCCTCCTTCTCCATCCAGTCACTAATGGCCGAAGTATCTTCGGCAGTGACGAGATGGCGCTGGCGTCCGGAAAAAAAATTTAACATAAGATGAGAAAAATAATGTGGGCCCGACCCGACTCGAACGGGTGACCTTTACGATGTCAACGTAACGCTCTAACCAACTGAGCTACGAGCCCTTATTTCCTTATTATATTGTATAGGTGCGAACTTGGCAATATTAACGGCTGACTTGCGCGTGTTTTTTCGGTGCGCCTAGATGGACTTGAACCATCGACCCCCGCTTTATAAGAGCGGTGCTCTAACCACCTGAGCTATAGGCGCCGGCGGCGGAGAGAAATAGCGGGAGCATTCTCGTCTTTTTCTCCTCTGTGAATCTTTACTTGTTATATCATTAGGCGAAGTTTTTATCAAGTTTTTCTTTAATTTTGGGAATAAGCGTGCTAGTCCATTCGGCAGGATTGATATTAATGACGGCGCTGGCATTTTTGGCCGTGCCGTTAGCTTGGTAGGCTTTGAGAATTTCTAAGGCAGAAATTCCCTTGGCGGCATAAGCGTTGATTTCAATCGTTTGTTTGGCGGTATCAGCCAGAGCAATTAAAATTAATTTAGCTTCGGGGATACTAGCGATTATTTCTTCAACAATTTCACCGAGATCAACATTTTCTTGTTTCAAGGTTTTAGCTTCTTCGTCGCTCAGCAGTGACCAGATTAGGCGTTTATCTGTCTCTGCCTGGAGACCATTTAAAATTTTTCCCCAGGATTTAAGAACAGAGAGCGGGCGGGAGCGATAGAGTTGATTAATAATTTCTTCTCGGCGCGCACCCAAGCCAATCAATTTTGAACTAGTGAGGAGAGTGCGAGGAGTGAGGTTAGCGCTTTTGTAATTTTTAGTTTTGCTGATGATGCCAGCTAGTAAGCAGGTAGCAATATCTTCATCAATAATTTTTTCACCCTGTTGTTTGAGAAGATTAAAGATTATTTCCGCGGTAGAGACTACATTAAGATCAAGGTAGTTGATTTGGCCATATTCTTCGTTGCCGGCCTGGTGATCAATGTTGATGATAGTGGTTTTATAGAAGAATTCGACGTTATTGTCGTAAATTGCCGCTAAAGATTCTAAGTCAGGAGTATCGATGGTAAAAATTAGGTCGTATTTAAAGCCGCTGGAAGAAGAGCTAATATCTTCGGCGCTGAACCAGCCCTTCTCCGGGGAGATGATGAAATTCAATTTTTTTTCATCAACGGTGTATTTAATCTGATTAATGGTAGTTTGGCTGATATCAAGTGAGACAATGAATTTACGTAAATTTTTAAGGGAGGTTTTAATCTCGGCGTAGGCCGGTAGAAAGCTCCAAGCGGCGGCCGTCTTTTGCTTAGGACTGTTTTCATCTTCTAAATAAGAAGCTACTTCTACATTTTTACCAATTTTCTTTAAGAACAAAAATAAAGCGAGGGCGGAGGCCACCGCATCGCCGTTCCAGTCAGCGTTAAAGGCAATCAGAATGTTTTCTGATTTCTCCAGCTGTTTGGCAATTTGTTGTTCTAAATTAAGCATTGACAAAGGCTATATTTCTAAGTTTTTTTCTAAGCCTGACCATTCAATATATAATTATTTTTTGCTAGAGTCAAGGCAATTTGCGGTTGACGCAAAGCCATATTTTTGGTAATTTAAAAGGTATGAAAAACGAATTGGCTAAAACCTATAACCCCGCCCTTTTTGAGGATGATATTTATCAAAAATGGGAAGATTCTGGATTTTTTAATCCGGATAATTTAGCTCTATCCACTGATGCACCCGCTTATACTATTATTCTTCCTCCGCCTAATATTACCGCTAAATTGCACTTAGGTCACAGTGCGATGTTGGCCATCGAAGATATGATGGTGCGTTATCGTCGCCAGAATGGTTACCGGGCTTTATGGTTACCGGGGACAGACCACGCCGCTATCGCTACTCAGAATATGGTGGAAAAGAAGCTGTTTGCGGAAACAGGCAAAACTAGACACGATTTAGGCCGGGAAGCCTTTTTAGCAGAAGTACACAAGTTTGTGGCTGAGACCCAGGCGACGATTCTTAATCAAACTCGGAAAATGGGAGCTTCTTTAGACTGGTCTCGCCTCGCTTTTACCTTAGACGAGCCTCGTCAGCAGGCGGTTCAGAAAATGTTTTTAGATATGTACCGCGAAGGCGTTATTTATCGCGGTGAGCGTATTGTCAATTGGTGCCCGCGCTGTCATTCGACTTTAGCGGACGATGAAGTGGAATATAAAGAGCAGAAAACTACGCTTTATACATTTAAATATAGCGCTGATTTTCCGATCGCCATTTCTACGACCAGGCCAGAGACAAAATTAGGGGATACAGCTGTGGCCGTTAATCCTAAAGATGAACGTTATCGTCAGTATGTCGGACAAGAATATATTGTCGATTTTTGCGGTCAAGAATTAAACATTAAAATTATTGCTGATCGCAATGTAGAAATTGATTTTGGCACCGGTGCTTTAGGGGTAACGCCGGCACACTCCGCGGTCGATTGGCAAATGGCTGAAGCTCAACAATTACCTAAAATTAAAGTTATTGATGAAGATGGTAAAATTCGGGAAGGATTTCAAAATTACTCTGGCTTGAGCGCTCTTGTTGCTCGAGAAAAAATAGTGGCTGATTTACGAGCACAGAAATTAATTATCAGTGAAGAGGAAATCATTAATAATCTTTCCTGTTGCTATCGTTGTGATAGTCCGATCGAACCACTACCTTCCCAGCAGTGGTTTATTGCCGTTGATAAACCTTTAGATCGTTTGCAGGGCAAATCTCTGAAACAAGTAGCGATTGCGGCCGCGGCCGAAGGGGAGATTAAATTTTTACCAGAACGTTTTAATAAACGCTATCTTGATTGGATGGAAAATTTGCACGATTGGTGTATTTCCCGTCAAATTTGGTTTGGTCACAGTATTCCTGCCTGGTATCGGGGAAAAGAGATTTTTGTCGGCTCAGAAGAACCAGAGGGGGAAGGCTGGCAAGCGGACAGGGACACCCTTGATACTTGGTTTTCTTCGGGGATGTGGTCTTTTTCAACTTTAGGCTGGCCGGATAATTTTAAGGATGGGATTAAGAGCGGCGATTTAGCTCGTTTTCATCCTACTCAAGTGCTTGAAACCGGTTATGAAATTCTTACTCTCTGGGTTTCGCGCATGGTGATGATGTCTTTTTTTGCTTTAGGAGAAAAACCTTTCTCTCAAGTTTATTTGCACGGCACCATTTTAGATAAAGCGGGAAAGAAGATGTCGAAATCTAAAGGTAACGGCGTCGATCCCTTGGAAGTAATTAATCTCTATGGCGCTGATGCGGTACGCTTGTCTTTATTGATGGGGGCAACCCCTGGCAATGATTCTCGTTATAGTGAAGAGAAAATTGAGGCAAAACGTAATTTTATCAATAAACTATGGAATATCTCCCGCTTTATCCTTAACGACTTGGATGATGAGGTTTTAGCTGTTCCAGCAATGGTTTTACCAACAGCGCAGACTTTGGCGGACCGCTGGATATTGGGAGAATTACTTAACACTAGAAAGTCTGTAGACGCCGCCTTGCTTAATTCGGAGTTTTCTGTAGCGGCCGAAACTCTTTATGATTTCACTTGGAATAAGCTGGCGGACTGGTATTTAGAAATTGCTAAAGTAGAAAAAAATAAGGAGGTCATCTTAGTTTACCTTTTAAAAAACCTGCTAATCATGTGGCACCCCTTTATTCCTTTTGTAACTGAAGCCATTTGGCAGAGCTTTAATACTTCTTCGCTGATTGTTGAGCAATGGCCACGGTGGTCAGAAAAAGAACTTAAGGATATAAGACCATTGGCAAATAACAATGACTTTCTCTTTGTGCAAGAGAGTATTGTGGCTATTCGTAACGCTCGTAGTGAGAATAAGATTGAGCCGGCGCGGAAAGTCAGAGCTTTAGCCATGGGTGAGCGAGCCGAGCTTTTAGTTGCGCAAGCGCCTTTATTAATTTCTTTGCGTACAGGTTTAGAGTCTTTGTTCAAAACCGACCAAGCGCCAACAGAGGCGGCAATTAAAATCGTTCTTGGTGGCACCGAGCTTTATTTATTAGGGGCGGTTGATCCAGAAAAAGAGCGCGCTCGTCTCAATAAAGAAAAAGAAAATTTAGAGAAATTAATTACTAGCTTGTCTGCTCGTTTGGAAAATCAAGAATTTATTGCTCGCGCCCCGGAGGCTATTGTTAAAGTTGAACAAGAAAAGCTGGCCCGTTATCGGGTGGAGCTGGAAAATATTAATATTGTCCTTAAAGCTTAAGCTTGAGGTAAAACGACTATGACCTTAAAAAATTATTTAATTGTGATGAGCACTATGACCGCACTCTGCTGGGGTATCTTTATTCTAATGCTTAATCTTATTGACCCCACTGAGACTAATTGGCTCGGTTTTATGCTTTTCTATGTCGCTTTATTTTTAGCCCTTTCTGGAACGGCGGCTCTGGTCGGTTTTATTATCCGTTTTGTGGCTCTGCGTCGTGAGTTGGCTTTTTATGCCGTGGCTACCGCCTTTCGCCAGTCATTCCTCTTCGCTTTATTTATGGTTATCTCTCTATTTTTATTATCAGCCAATCTCTTTACCTGGCTAAACGTCAGCCTCTTGTTAATTATTTTTATGATTTTAGAACTTTTTGTAGCTAGTTATAAAAAGAGTCGTTTAAATTAATATTTAAAACAAGCGACAGAGACATTGTATATAAATACGACTAAGAATTATTTATGAAAGACAAATTAGAAAAATTAAGAGCTGATTTTCTCGCTAACCTTGAGGCCATTCAGGATCTCCCGTCTTTACGCGACTTAGAATTAAAGTATCTTTCTCGCAAAGGGGAGTTGAGTGCTCTGATCGGTGGTTTAAAAGACTTAAGTATTGATATCCGACGGGAGGCCGGCGAATTTGCTAATGTTGTGAAGCAGGAATTGCAGACGCGTTTTAATGAAATTAAAGATAGCTTAGAAAAAAAGACCGATTCGACCGCGTATGTTGATGCCACTATTCCTGGAGAAAAAATTGAAAGTGGACATTTGCATCCTTTATCTTTAGTACGGCGGGAGTTAGAGGACTTTTTTGCTACTTTGGGCTTTACCGTTATGGATGGACCAGAAATTGAAAGCGAATTTTATAATTTTGAAGCTTTAAATGTTCCCCCGCATCACCCAGCACGCGATATGCAGGATACTTTTTATGTAGACGTAAAGAATAAACAGGGTGAATATGATTTAACTATGCGCACGCAGACGTCTAATACTCAGGTCCGAGCCATGCAGAAGTACGGAGCCCCCTTAAAAGTGATTATGCCGGGAAGAGTGTTCCGGAGCGAGGCGACAGATGCCCGTCATGAACACACTTTTTATCAACTTGAGGGCGTGATGATTGATAAAAATATCAATTTTGCACACATGAAAAGTATTTTAGAGGCTGTTGGTCAAAAGTTATATGGCCCGGAGACAAAATTACGCATGCGTCCTAAATTTTATCCTTTCGTTGAGCCTGGCTCCAATGGTGAATATACTTGTTTTTTATGCCAAGGACAGGGCTGTCGTGTTTGTAAACATTCTGGCTGGTTGGAAATTTTAGGTTGTGGTCTAATTCATCCCTCGGTGTTAATGGCGGGCGGAATTGATCCGGAACAATATTCTGGTTTTGCTTTCGGCTTTGGTTTGAATCGTTTAGCGATGTTAAAATACGGAATTAACGATATTCGTCTTTTTAACGGGGGCGATTTGCGCTTTTTGAAACAATTTTAAAATTACTATGTATTTATCTTTCAATTGGCTTAAAGATTTTGTCAAAATACCTAAGAACTTCAGCCCCGAAGAGTTGGCGGAATTATTAACGATGCATACCGTTGAGGTCGAGGGCTGGCAGGCGCAGAGCAAGCTTTTTGATAAAGTGGTAGTAGGTAAAGTTCTGGCAGTCTCTCCTCATCCCAACGCTGATCGTTTGCGTTTAACTAAAGTAGATGTGAAAAAAGAAACGCTTGATATTGTCTGCGGCGCACCGAATGTGGCGGTTGGACAGCGGGTACCAGTAGCTCTTATTGGTGCCAGCCTGCCCAACGGTTTAGTTATTAAAGAGTCGGAAATCCGCGGAGAAAAATCTTTTGGCATGATTTGTGCGGAAGATGAATTGGGCTTGGGGCAGAATCATGAAGGGATTATGGTATTAGCCAACCATGCCAAGGTCGGACAGAGTTTTGCTGATTATCTTGGTTTAAATGACATCATTTTTGAAATTGATAATAAATCTTTATCTAATCGGGGTGATTTATGGGGACATTACGGTCTCGCTCGAGAAATTAGCACTTTATTAAAAACATCTTTACGTTCTTATCTAGCAGAAGTTCATAAGTCTCCGGCCGTCAAAGGCAAAGAGCATTTCCCAGTTAAAGTTGAAGATAAGAAAGCCTGCCCGCGTTATTTAGCGGTGAAAATTAATCATGTAAAGATGATGGATTCACCTCGTTGGCTGAAAGAACGCTTAGTGGCAGTCGGCGCCCGCCCCATTAATGCCTTAGTTGATATTACTAACTACGTCATGCTTGAATCAGGGCAGCCCCTACATGCTTTTGACGCTAAGGATATTAAAAAGATTAGCGTTCGTTTGTCTAAGCCCGAGGAGAGCTTAGAAACTTTAGACGGTAAGGAGCGCTTATTGCCACCAGAAACAATTATTATTACCGATGGTAGTGAACCTTTAGCTATCGCTGGTATCATGGGTGGGGCAAAGAGCGCCATTAATGAAAATACCACCAGCATTATTTTAGAGGTTGCTAATTTTGACGCCGTTTTAGTGCGCAAAGCTTCTCAGCTTTTAAATTTACGCACGGATGCTTCTATGCGCTTTGAGAAAACCTTAGATCCGCTTTTGCCATCTTTAGTTTGGCAAAGAGCTTGGCAGTTGATTAAAGAATTAATGCCGGAGGCAGAGTTAGCGGGTGTGCCTACTGATATAGTTAATTTTAAAGTGGAGCCGGAACCAATTAATGTTGATTTTTCTTGGTTGAAGAAAAAATTAGGGAAAGAAGTTAGCCGTCGAGATACTATTAATATCTTAGTGCGTCTGGGTTTCGGGGTAACGGTTAATAAAAATATCCTAGCAGTAACGCCGCCGAGCTGGCGAGCCGTTAAAGACGTCACGATTAAGGAAGATATCTTGGAAGAGGTAGCTCGTATCATTGGCTATAATAATATTCCCGCTCTCGCACCGATTGCTGCCATGTCTTTATTGCCGGAAAATCACGAATTGCAGTTAGAAAGAAAAATTCAAGATATTTTAAGCGGGGCTGGAGGCCTTCATGAAGTTTACAATTATTCTTTTGCCAGCGAGGCTTTACTATCTAAATTAAATTTTGATGCCAGTCGTCATCTGCGCCTGGCTAATCCGATTTCAGAACAGCACGTTTATCTTCGTCAAAGCTTGCTTCCTGGCTTATTGCAAAATGTCCGCTTAAATCAATTTAATTATCAACATTTTGGCCTGTTTGAAATGGGAAGAATTTTTTTATCTTTACCAGGAGAGTATTCCAAAGATGCTAAGGGCGATTTTCTGCCTTATCAGGGAAAGCGCCTAGGATTGATGTTTGCCGGACCCGATAGCGTGGCTGTTTTTAGTCATGCTAAAGGGATTGTAGATTTACTATTTGCTTCTTTGTGGCCTCAAGCAGTGTTAGAATTTACTGCTTTAGAAAATGCACCGGCTTGGTCTCAGGCTAATCAGGCAGCGGCTGTTTATTGTGGTGGTAAAGATCTGGGAGTTATTGGCTTAGTGTCTAATAAATTATCCAGTTCTTTAGGATTGAAGCTGAGTGCAGTTTTTATAGAGCTAAATTTCCAGGAACTTTTGTCTCTTTATACCTTATTACCGGCTCGCCAATATCAAGAAACTTCTAAGTATCCCGCCATCGTGCGTGATTTAGCTTTTGTTGTTAATGAAAAAGTATTATATAATGATTTTTGGAGAGTCTTAGCCGACTTTCATCCTTTAATCAGCCGGGCGGAATTATTTGACATCTATCAGGGCGGTGCCTTGGGTGAGGATAAGAAGAGCTGGGCTTTTCATATTACTTATCAAGCGAGCGATCGGACTTTGACGGCCGAGGAAGTTGATTTGATTCAGACTGACTTAATTCAGCGTTGCCATAGTCAATTCGATTCACAAATTAGAGATTTTTAATTTAACCAAACATATAGGAGGGATTTTTGCCTTCTTTATGGCATAAATTTATGTTTGAAACTTCACGAGACATTCTTAATTGGGTATTAGCGGCTTCCGCTGGTGCGCTCGCTTTTTTTCTCTGCTGGTCTTTATATTATTTTATTGCCAGCGCTCAACGTATTTTCCGTCTCATCAAGCATGTTGAGCAGGGAGTAGCTAAGGCTGAAGCTCTGTTAGACTTAATTAAGGATAAAATTTCTGGTAGTGCTTCTTATTTAATGATTCTTGGAGAAATCTTGAAGCGGGGCGTCGAATTTGCTAAATCTAAGCGTCGTCGCAATGATGATGATTTTGACGATGAAGATGAACCAGTCAAGTCTAAAAAGAAGAAGAAATAAATATTTAATTATTTTGTCTACCAAAAAACCGCTGTTATAGCGGTTTTTTTGTGCTTACTCTTCATCGTAATAAGGGTCGTGGGCAGTGGCAGGATCATTGACGATTTTGTTTTTATTTAATTTCCGTCGGAGTAATCGGGGTAGAAAATTTTGGAGAGAGAACTCTTTTGTTGCTTTTACCGAGGTGGTATTTATCGGTTGGCTGAGATTTGATGGCTGTTCTGATTTTTTTACTTCTGCTTGTAAGGCTGATCGTAGTTCTTCAATTTTTTCTTCTTGATTGCTGGGCGGTAAGGCTACCTCCTGATAGCTCTCTTCATTATTTTCTTCAGGAGCGGTTGTTTGAAGGTTTTTTTGTTTTTCTTGAGATGTAAAAATCTCTTTATCAATTGTCATATTTTTAATGATAAAATAATGTTTATTGATAGTTTTTAAGCTTTGTAGCCACAGCCTTTATCGCTGCAAACGATCTCGCCATCTTTGTTATTTACCAAGAGTGAGTCGCAGTCGGGGCATTTTTCTCCAGTCGGTTGACCCCAATAAGCATTTTTACAATCGGGGTAGTTATTACAAGCGTAAAAGGCGCCGCGCTTGCTGAATTTTTTAACAATCTTGCCGATTTTGCAGGCAGGGCAGACAATTTCTTTGCCTTCACTTTTGCCATCGCTGATGTTTTTAATGTTTTTACATTTGGGATAGGCGCCACAAGCCAAGAAGGGGCCATATTTCCCAGAACGGACCTTCATTTCGGCGCCACATTTATCACAGGCAACGCCTTGATATTTTTCTTGCAGGGCGGCTAGGGCAGGGTCGTCTTTTTTTTCACTAGTGGCACCGCCACCAAGCTTTTTAATGTTACGGCAATCAGGAAAACCGCTACAAGCTAAAAATTTACCATAGCGTCCGGTTTTAATAATCATAGGCGCTCCACATTTGTCGCAAATTTCTTGGGATTGTTCTTCGGGCATAATGTCGCTTTTTTTAATATCTTCGTATTTTTTTTCTAAATTGCTATGAAAGTCTTCGTAAAAATCGGCGATTACCGGCTGCCAGGGTTTACTGCCTTCGGCGACTGCGTCCAGATTGTTTTCCATGTCGGCCGTAAAGTTATAGTCTACAATCTTGGGAAAATGTTCAACTAGTAAATCATTAACGACGAAGGCAATGGGGGTGGGCTGGAGGCGCTTGTCTTCATTACGCTCTACATAGTTGCGGACAATAATGGTGTTAATGGTAGGAGCATAGGTAGAAGGACGACCAATACCGTATTTTTCTAAGTCTTTAACGAGACTGGCGTCACTGTAGCGGGCGGCGGGTTTGGTGGCGTGCTGCTCGGTTTCTATTTTTTTAAGCTCAACCTTATCTGCTTCTTTTAGGGCGGGTAATTCTTGCTCTGCGGTTTTTTCGGGATATATTTTTAGATAGGCATCAAAAAGTAATATTTGTCCCGAGGCGCGGAAGATATGTTTTTGACCATTATGGCAGAGGGCTTCGGTATCGATGGTAGTAGCACTGAATTTAGCGGCCGGCATTTGCGTGGCTAGACTTCTTTGCCAGATTAGTTTGTAGAGGCGATAAGCGTTCCGGTCTAATTTTTCTTTAAGATCGTCAGGATGGCGATCGGCCACTGTTGGGCGGATAGCTTCATGGGCTTCCTGGGCATTTTTCCCTTTAGTCTTAAAGACTCGCGGCGATTCTAAAATATAATCTTTTCCTAGAGTTTTATTGAGATATTCTTTGGCGTCGATTAAGAATTGGGCGGAGAGATTCAGAGAGTCAGTACGCATGTAAGTAATGAAACCTTGTTCATATAACTTTTGGGCGACCGTCATTGTCTGCTTAGCGCTGAAACCAAGGTGACGATTAGCGCCTTGCTGTAAGGTGGAGGTGGTAAAAGGCGCTCCTGGGTTTTTGCTGACTGTTTTTTGTTCAATTTTAATTATCGTCCAAGTGGCGTCGCTACTTTCTTCTTTTACTTTTGTGGCCAGGTCAGCGTCGATATCTAATTTATCAAAAGTTTTTCCATTAAGACGGAAAAGATTGGCGGCGTAGGCGATGCTGTTTGTGCCTCCTTGTAGTTGCGCGGTGATAGTCCAGTATTCTTGAGATTTAAAAGCTTGAATTTCTCTTTCTCTTTCCACAATTAAGCGGATAGCGACGCTTTGAACGCGCCCAGCTGATAAACCCTTCGCTACCTTTTTCCAAAGGAAGGGAGAAAGCTCATAACCGACGAGGCGATCAAGAACGCGGCGCGCTTGTTGGGCGTCTACTAAATCTTGATTGATGTGGCGCGGATGCTCTAAAGCTTCTAAAATTGCATTTTTGGTAATTTCATGGAAGACTATCCGCTGAGTTTTGCTGGCATCTAGTTTTAGTACTTGGGCCAGGTGCCAGGCAATGGCCTCTCCTTCGCGGTCTTCGTCGGAGGCGAGAATAATAGCGCTAGCTTTAGCGGCCGCTGCCTTTAAGGTACTTACAGTTTTTTTGGCCTTTAGAGGGGTGACATATTTAGGGGTAAAATTGTTGGCGATATCGATACCCATCTCTCGAGCCGGTAAGTCGCGCACATGGCCAAAAGAAGAATCTACGCGATAATCTTTATTTAAAAACTTACTAATAGTTTTAGCTTTGGTGGGTGATTCAACAATGATGAGTTTCATAATTTGTCTCTTTATCGCTTTTTTGTTTTCTAATATACTTAGTGTACTATTTACGGGGCTGGTGTCAAGCTATTGGCAGATAGAGCTTTTTCTTGCCTTGTGATTACAGCTTTATCGGAAAATTTTTAATATTGTTGATTGGTTGAGCTCCTTCTTGGATGAGAACACGACAGCCGGCCGTTTGAGGAGTTAAGCTTTTACCGGGCGCAGCATATAATTCTTTGCCTAATTTTTGCGCCCAGCGAGCGGTACGCATTGAGCCGGAATCAAGTTTTGCTTCTAATACCAAGACTTTTTCGGCTATGGCCGCTATTAGGCGGTTACGTTGAATAAAGTTAGCGGCCAGAGGGCGAGCTGAAGGTGGATATTCAGATAAGATTAAACCCCCTTGTTGGATGATGGCAGTAACTAAATTTCTGTTAGCGTTTGGGTAGATATAATCTAGGCCTGACCCTAATATTGCCAGGTTATAAGCATTATGTTCAAGACTAAGGCGATGGGCGAGAGCGTCTATTCCTAGGGCTAAACCGCTAGCCAACCCGTAGCCTTGTTGGACAAGGAGCGGTATTAATTTTTTAGTGAGAGTTAGGCCGTAGGAACTTGGTTGGCGTGACCCAGTGACACTGATAATTTTTATATCCTTTTGCCACTTACCCCGAGCATAGAGCAGTAGCGGGGCGTCGGCAAGTTGATGAAAGGTCTTGGGATAGTTAGGGTTTTGCTGACTGATTAGAAAGGTGCGGCTGACGTCGAGATATTTTTGGAGTTTAGGCGGAGAAAATAGTTTTTTCTTTTCTTGCCAGATTGCTTGTATTTTTAAAGATATCCCGGCCTCTTGCCATAGTTCTGTCTTTGCCCGCCAGACCTCTTCCCAGGAGCCGCTGAGGCCCCTGAGAGTGTTTAGTCTTTTCGGTCCCAGACCGGGTAAAGCGCTTAAAGCTGCTAAGAATAGTTCTTCAGTTTGGCGATAATAAGGCCTTGACATAAGGGATATTTTTGTTTAAGCTAAAGAGTCAAAAACCCCCTTGATTGCTTGTACAAGTGCTTTAGCGCGCGTTCACTTTCCTCCTAGTGAGTGCGTGCTTACCAAGCTTTTTGTATAAGCAATCAAGGGGGTTTTATTGTAGAAAAACTATTTATTTTGATGAGTTTCTGTCACCAAGGCTTGCAAGCCGGCGCTCATCGCTTCTTCTAATATTTCTAGTTCGTCTTTTTCAAATCTTTGTAAAACAAATTTATCAGCTGGGATAGGGTTATGGAGAGCTTCGGTTTTGATGCCGAGACGCAGACGGGTAAATTGTTGAGTCTTCAGACGATTAATAATCGATTGAATGCCTTTATTACCACCACTGCGGGAATCATGGCTGATTTTCCACGAACCTAATTTTAAATCTAAATCATCTTGAATAACAAAAAGAATTTCATTTAAATTTTGATCCTTTTTTAAGAGACAGCCGAATTGCCGGGCCAGTAGTTGATAGTAGCGGAGAGCACTATAGACGCTATCACCAGAATTATTCATAAAACTCAATGGCTTCAGATATAAAAAACCGCCGCTCTCTTTAATTAAGGCGTTGAATTTTTTTTCTTGGCGCCAGCCTTCAGCTCCAGCTAGGCGGTCTAAGGCGAGCCAGCCGGTGTTATGTCGCGTTAAGGCGTATTTGTCGCCGGGATTACCCAGGCCGATAATTATTTGCATAAAGTCTTGGTGTAAGCAATTTATATTATAGCGCATTCAGGCTTAAAAGACGATAAAATAAAAATAAATCCGCCATTAAGCGGGTTTATTTTTTTATTTCTAAGTTTCGCGAACGCCGTGCTTTTTCTTATTCTTGATCACATGCATGCGGACGGGTGTACCGATGAAGTCGTATTGTTCGCGCAGTCTATTTTCTAAAAAGCGGACATAGGAGAAGTGTAAATCGTCGCGGGAGCCGATGCGGACGGTGAAAGCCGGGGGGTTGTATCGTTTCTGCGCAATCTCATAAATATGAGGCGCTTTAAGACCTTTGCCCTTGGCAGGAAGATGGACTTTCACTACGCGACTCAAAAATTTCTTTAATTGAGTTTCGCTGATTTCTGTTTTCCTGGCGGCCGCTACTTCTAGGGCAACGTCTAATATTTTATTTACTTTTGCACCTGTTTTTGCGGAGACAAAAATAATTGGCGCCCAAGTCGCAAAAGGAAGTTTTCCTTGGACAGTTTCTTGCCAGTGTTTCTGATCCTTTACTTCAATCTTATCCCACTTATTAGCAATGATAATTAAGCTTTTATGTCTCTCCACAATCTCTTCTACCATTTTAGCATCTTGATGGGTGAGGCCTTCACTAATATCTAAAACGAGTAAGGCAATATCTGCTCTTTGCAGAGATTGTAGAGACATGGCGATGCCTTCTTTTTCTAAGCCCTTGCCTTTGTGTCCATGTCGAGAAATGCCGGCGGTATCAATGAGGCGGATAATTTTATCTTTATGTTCTAATTCCGTGTCTTGTGATTCGCGGGTAGTGTGCGGCTGATCGCTAACAATAACGCGTTGGTAGCCTAGGAGTGAGTTGAGCAGGGAGGATTTACCGACATTAGGTTTGCCGACGATGCATAAGCGGGCGGCAATTTCTTTATTATCTTCCGCGTCATCATCAAGGGCGGCTTGAATCTTAGCGAGGACAACATCAAGGAGATCGCCGGTGCCAGCGCCAGTTTGAGCCGATAGGGTTAAAGGTTCTCCTAGTCCGAGTTTGTTAAAGGCTAGTGCTTCTGTACGCCATTTGCCACTGTCGATTTTGTTAACTACTAGTAAGGTTTTTTTAGAATAATCAGGATGCTGGCGGAGCGCTTTGGCGAGAGTCCGGTCTTCGGTCGTGAGGCCGGCCTTACCATCAACAATGAAGAGTAGTAATTTAGCTTCGGAGAGGTAGTTTAAAGCTTGTTGTTGAGACATTGAGTCGATGTCGGGCGTAATTTTTTTGCGGCCATTAATAAAGCCAGCATCAATTAAGCCGGCAGTATCGACTAAGCGGAAAATTTTCCGGTTCCAGCGCACTAGACCGAGGTTACAATCGCGAGTCGTGCCCTCGATATCAGAAACTAAAGCCTGGCGTTTTTCAATGAGGCGGTTAAATAGCGTTGATTTACCGACATTGGTACGTCCGCAAATCGCGACGATGGGCAAGTTGTCTTCATGTTTTTTCATGGCTTTATTTTTAATTATTTTCTTGGCCGGTGATTAGAATAAAATCCGGACGGTCAGAACTGTTCTTGTAGGTTTCTAACCAAGAGGGAGCGTCATAGGCGAGGCTGGCTTTAGCGGCGGCTTTGAGCACTTCTAAGGCTTGTAGTTCCTTACCGTAACTTAAATCATAAATAATAGCAGCTTCGTATTCGCGCGTGGGAGCATTGGCTGTTTCCACAATGCGGAAGCCATATTGTTGGAGGGTGCCCGCCGTTTTAGCGGCTAAACCACTAATCCAGGTGCCGTTGAGTACGGCGACCTTCACTTCGCCTTCAATTTTTTCAATTTTTATATCTTCCTTTTGTTTCTCTTCCTCTTCATTTTTTTTAGTGGTAGGCTGATCGTTTTTTTCAGTATTAGTTGAAAGATTATTATTTTCACTGACGCCGAAAATATTTTGAACCATATTCTTTATTTCTTGAAAGTTGCCGGTTTGTGGAATGAGAATATAAGCACCTTCATCGCCGCGACTAGACATTAATAACCCATCGGGGCCGTCGCTCAGAACCTTATTAATAATCTGACTACGATCAATATCTTTATAGTCGTTCCACAGTTTAATCATTTCCCAAACATCAAGATTAGTTTTAATGTTGCGGTTTAATTCCGAGATAATGCGGCTGACCATTCCTGGTTTTAAGAGAGTGTTGCGGGATAATAGTTTTGCTTTCACTGCTTCTAGAATTAATTGTTGACGGCGAGCACGGGCAAAGTCGGAGCCTTCAGCGCCGCCAGCGTGGCGGCTGCGAGCGTATTTTAGTGCCAGTGATCCATCCATGTGCTGCTGTCCCTGTTCAATATGTAGGTGTTCATAGCGGGCATAATAATCAGGGTTGTCTTCCTGCCCACGGATGGGATAGCTATAATCGTCTAAGGTATTTTCGACATTGACATCTACTCCACCCAGTTCATCAATAATTTTTACAAAACCATCAAAATCAATGCGCAGGTAATAATTTATTTCCGTGCCTAAAATAGAGCTTAGGGCGGTAGTCATGGCCGGACCGCCGCTATTTTCTTCTTTAGCTTCAGCAAGAGCGTGAATAGAATTAACTTTGCGCCAGGAGCCGTTTTCAGTAGGAGCAGTTAAGTCGCGAGGAATAGAAATCATGGCCGCTTGTTTAGTGGAAGGTTTTAAGCTGACCAACATGATGGTGTCAGCTAGATAGCCGCCTTCATGATTGGCCCCGCCCATACCTAAAAGCAGAATGTTAACGCGGTCTTCATCTTCTCCTTGGAGGGTATTGTCGCCATTTTCAGTCAGGTGGGTCACTCTCCCCCAGAAAGTATTATTTACTAACCATTGATTAGCACTTTGGCTGGACATGATTACTTTTCCAGAAAAAACTAAGGCTAAAACAACTAAAGTAATGAAATAATTTTTGGCCTTGCGGCGCTTCTTAATGGCGGCTAATATTTTTTCTTCTTCTGCTTGTTTGGCTAGGGTTTGACTTTCTTGGTCTGTTTCTTCTAATTTTTGCTTAAAATCAATCATAAATATTAAAAAATCCAATGACCGGAGGGCCTTGAATAAAACTCATTTTTTCTGCCTTTATTATAGTTATATTTGCCTTTTTTAGCAACCGCACAAAAAAACCGCTTTTTAGGCGATTTTTTTGATGATGGTCGGGCTGCCCGGAATTGAACCGGGATCACACGCACCCGAAGCGTGTATAATAGCCTTTATACCACAGCCCGTGGTTTCTGGATCAGGGGTGGACTTGAGGGGACTCGAACCCCTTACCTCTGCAATGCGAATGCAGCGCTCTACCAGATGAGCTACAAGCCCGGGATGCGAGATTGTCGGGGTGCCGGGAATTGAACCCGGTCTACATGCACCCCATGCATGCGTACTACCGGTATACTACACCCCGAAAAAACACGATAGCAATAGTGTAAAGATATTTTGGGGAGAAGTCAAATTTTTAGGGCAGGGTTAATTTTAATCTCAGATGGCTTTAAATAGAGAAATTATTAGAGATTTTAATCTTATATTAAAGTAATTATTTTTTTCAAAAAAATTTAGATTTTCGGCTTTTGACTTCTTCTTCTGCTTTTGCTATATTGTCTTTACTTCCTTAATAAACTTAAAATCTAAATTTATGTCCCGAGGCTTTTGCTTTCGGGGTTGGGCATAAATATTGACCGACAGCGGTCAAAGATGATGGTTGCGCTAGTGACTATCCGGCTTCCTCCGTAATCACAGGATAAGTGTTGTCGCCCCCTAAGGGTGGAGACACTAAAGAGGTCTGCTTAATTAAGCGGGCAAGAAAGGTGGCACCGCGGGAAATCCCGTCCTTTCTGCTAAATTATTTAATAATGATTTGGCGGCAAAGACGGGATTTTTTATTTACCCAAAGCACTAATATGAAATTTTATTTATTCTACAATCGCTCTTCGGAATATTGGCGCCGCTTCTGACGCGGAGATTTTTATTAATAAAATTATTTAAATTAAAATATATGAACAACGTTAAATATAAGAATTTACCTGATAATAAAGGCTTTTATGGTAATTTTGGGGGTAGATTAGTTCCACCAATGCTAGAAAAAGCTTTGCAGGAAGTGGAAGATGGATTTCGAGAAATAAAAAACGATGCTAGCTTCCAAGCAGAATATGCGCGTTTGTTAAAAGATTTTGTGGGCCGCCCCTCACCTCTATATCACGCCCGCAATCTTAGCCAGGAGTTAGGTGGCGCCCAAATCTATTTCAAGCGGGAAGATTTAAATCACACCGGCGCCCATAAAATTAATCATTGTCTCGGTGAAGCTTTGTTAGCTAAGCGTTTAGGTAAGAAAAAAGTGATGGCAGAGACTGGTGCCGGTCAGCACGGCGTGGCTTTGGCTACAGCCGCTGCTGTTATTGGCTTAGAATGTGAAATTCACATGGGCGAGATTGATATTGCCAAACAGGCGGATAATGTTAAACGGATGCGTTTGTTGGGGGCGAAAGTGGTGCCAGTGAGCGCGGGTGGACGCTCTTTGAAAGAAGCGGTTGATAGTGCTTTTGGAGTCTATCTCCAAGAATATGAAACTACCTTTTTTGCGATTGGTTCCGTGGTCGGCCCCCATCCCTATCCTGAGATGGTTGCCTATTTCCAGAGTATTATCGGTCGGGAACTGCGGCAACAAGCGCAAGAGAAACTTGGCCGTCTGCCCGATATTCTTATTGCCTGTGTTGGCGGCGGTTCTAATGCACTCGGTCTCTTTCATGATTTTTTGGATGAAGATTCGGTGCGCTTAATTGGCGTTGAACCGAGCGGAAAGGGTTTGGAGAGCGGTCAGCACGCCGCTACTTTGACTTTAGGCAAGCCAGGAGCGATTCACGGCATGCAGACTTACGTCCTGCAGACAGAGGCGGGCGAACCAGCGCCAGTACATTCCATTGCCTCAGGTCTAGACTATCCTGGTATTGGTCCCGCTCATGCTTTTTTCAAAGAAAGCGGTCGGGTTGAATATGTGAGTGCAGATGATAGGGAAGCGGCTAGCGCTTTTGTGCGCACCAGCCAGCGCGAAGGTATTGTTCCCGCTCTGGAAAGTTCCCATGCTTTAGCTCATGCCTATCGCCTAGCTTCGACTTTAAAGCCCGAACAGGTGATAGTGGTTAATATGTCCGGCCGGGGCGATAAAGATATTGACTTTGTGGCCCAAGAATTTCCGGAAATTGCTTTTGATTCGGGATTAAAGTAAAATATTAGTAAGTATTAATCTTATCCTTATGAAACAAGTAAAAACCATCTTTTCCGGAGTTCAGCCCAGCGGCAATCTCACGATTGGTAATTATATTGGTGCCATCAGCCAGTGGGTAGATATGCAAGCCTACAATAATTGTATTTTTTCCATTGTTGATTATCACGCTATCACCGTTAAGTATCAGCCGGAAGAGTTAAGAAAAAGAATCTTGGAAATTACCAAGATTTATTTGGCCGCTGGCATTGACCCAGAAAAATCCATTATTTTTCAGCAATCGGCTGTTCCAGAGCATACGGAGCTAGCATGGGTTTTAGGTTGCTCCGGCTCTTATATTGCTGACTTAAAAAAGATGACACAGTTTAAGGATAAGGCTGGAGAAAAGCAGGATGCTGTTTCTGTTGGCTTATTTACTTATCCCGTTTTAATGGCCGCTGATATCTTATTATATGACACCCAGGCCGTACCGGTGGGCGATGACCAGAAACAGCACGTTGAGCTAGCGCGTGATATTGCCAAGCGCTTTAATAATGAATATGGTCTAGTCTTTGTAATTCCAGAGGCAGTGGTGCGTAAAGAAGGGGCACGTATTATGAGCTTGAATGATCCTTTAAAGAAGATGTCAAAAAGTGATAGTAATATCAATAGTTACATTTCTCTGCTTGATGATGTTACGGTCGCTAAAAAGAAAATCATGAAAGCAGTGACTGATTCCGGCACAGATATTGACTATGATCCGGTTGAGCGTCCCGCCTTGGCTAATCTTCTTACTATCTATGCCGCCTTAGGCAATCGTCAGATTCCGCGCTTAGTTAAAGATTATGCGGGTAAGGGTTATGGCGATTTCAAAAAAGATTTGGCCGAGGTGGTGGCTAAGTTTTTAACTGATTTCCAAAATAAATTTAACAGCATTAGCGATGAGGAGGTTTTTGCGGTTTTGGAGAACGGTCGCCAACAAGCAGCAGCACTAGCTCAAGCAAAAATGGAAAAGATCAGGCAGGTAATTGGCGTGAGATAGAGTTTACTCGGTTAAAACATTATTTAGATACAAAAAAAGAGGGGTAATATTTCCTCTTTTTTCTGTAAAATATTAAAGGATAAGCCTAAAAATATTTTAGGCAAATCGATTACTTTATATTTATTATTTGTATATGAATATTTTTCGTCATTTACAAATTAAAGGAGGTAAACAAAGAACGTTACTTTATTTTTTATTGGTATTTGTAGCTTTATTTGCAGTTTTCTCATTAGTTAATCCTTGGCGCCAGTTGTATTTAAGTAATTTAAATACCGGTTTGAGCAATACTTTCGTTTTTTGGTCGGTATCAATTTGGCTGTTAGTAATTCTATGTTTTTATTTATTCTTCTTTAAAAAGAGGATTATTTTTTCTTTCCCCCTATTATTGGCTGTTTTTATTGCCTTAAGCTTGTCTTTATCTTTACTCCTGCCTTTAACTTCTAATGATTTATATTCTTACGTCTACCAGGGAAGGGTGTGGTCTGTTTTTGGATTGAATCCTTATGTTCATACTTATAGTTCCTTGTTTCAAGATAATTTTTCCCCTGTTCTAAATAATTATTGGAGTTTTAGAACAAGCCCTTATGGCCCCTTATTTACCGTTTTTTCAGGATTTTTTACCTATATTTTCCAAGCCAGCTTACTCGGTAGTTTACTAAGCTTAAAGATTTTTTTTGCCAGTTTAAATATTGCGGTAGGAGTGTTAATTTATCGCTTTCGTTTCAATTTAGCCTCTTTCTATTTGTATGCCTTTAATCCCTTAGTTCTGTTTGAGGTTGCCATTAATGGTCATAATGATATTTGTTTAGTTTTTTTCTTAATCTGGTCTATAATTTTAGCTTCAAGAAGCAAAAATAAATCAGTTTTCTGGTCGTTCTTGTTATTATTTTTTTCAATAGCCATAAAATATTTATCCGTCGTTTTAATCCCTATTTGGTTGATAATATTTTGGCGGGAAGCCTCTTCCCGGCGCTCTCGCTTTCATGTAATTTTAAACTTTGTATTAGCTGGTTTAACTTCACTTTTGCTATATTGGTATTTTTTTCCCAATTTATCCATTTTTGTCGCATCACTGCTTGAACAGGGTCGGCTAGTCCATTTTTTGAAATCACCCCTGATTAGTTGGCTTGATACCGCTCTAAACGTTTTTTCAACTAATCATTTGAATATAGCTATATTTTCTGGGCGCATAATTTTTTTAATTTTATATTTATTTTTATTGATTAGAGTATGGCTCCATGGCTCTAGGGAAAATTTATTGTATTATTCAACTTTGGCCATAACAATTTTACTTTTGAGTTTTTTCACCTGGATGATGCCTTGGTATTTGGTTATTCCTATCGCTCTCTTCGGTCTGCTTTATAATCAAGAAAGGCATCAGAGTTTAGCTGTTTTCAGCATTGTTATGTTTACTATTTATGGCAGCATCACCTATATAATCTTACGTTAAGCTGGCTATGAAAAGCAGATAGATAAGATTTTGATTGTTTGTATAACAAAAAAACACCCAATTAGGTGTTTTTTTGAAACTTGATAAAAATTTTGAGTCTAATCGGCACCGATTCGAATAATAATATTTTTGTATTACCTTGCGATAACACTTATCGTATAAATACGATATCGACTATTGTCTTGTTTCATCGATGATGAAGGACAATTACTCCCTAGAAAGGAGGTGATCCATCCACAGCTTCCGCTACGGATGCCTTGTTACGACTTCGTCCCTGTCATCGGTCTTGCCTTCGTCCCATAAATGAGCCTTCGGGCACTACCAACTCCCTTGACGTGACGGGCGGTGAGTACAAGACCCGAGAACGTATTCACCGTGGCATAGCTGATCCACGATTACTAGCGATTCCAGCTTCATGAAGGCGAATTTCAGCCTTCAATCCGAACTGAGGACAACTTTTAGGGGTTAGCTCCACCTCGCGGTTTGGCAGCCCTTTGTATTGCCCATTGTAGCACGTGTGTTGCCCAAGGCGTAAGAACCATGCTGATTTGACGTCATCCCGCCTTCCTCCCATTTAAAACGGGCAGTCTCCCATGACATATAAAACATAGGATTAGGGTTGCGCTCGTTTCCCGACTTAACGGTACATCTCACGACACGAGCTGACGACAACCATGCAGCATCTGTCTAGCACCCTCGAAGGCGGATCTGTTTCCAGACCTTGCAGCTAGATGTCAAGCCTTGGTGAGGTTCCTCGCTTATCGTCGAATTAAACCACATGCTCCACCGCTTGTGCGGGTCCCCGTCTATTCCTTTGAGTTTTAAGCTTGCGCTCGTACTCCCCAGGCGGGATACTTAACGGGTTACCTTAAATTAACAACACTGGCAGGGTCGATACTGCCAATGCTTAGTATCCATCGTTTACGGCGTGGACTACTGGGGTATCTAATCCCATTCGCTCCCCACGCTTTCGTCCACTGAGTGTCAGAATCGTCCTAGCAAACTGCCTTCGCATTTGGTGTTCTTGCTGATATTAATGGATTTAACCCCTACACCAGCAATTCCGTTTGCCTCTTCCGATCTCTAGTTTGTCCATCTCTCCCGCTGGCCCGAGGTTGAGCCTCGGGATTTAACAGGAGATGCGATAAACCACCTACGGACGCTTTACGCCCAATAAATCCGGATAACGCTTGGGGCCCTCGTATTACCGCTGCTGCTGGCACGAGGTTAGCAGCCCCTTATTCATCAGGTACCGTCATTGATTCGTCCCTGATAAAAGCACTTTACACCCCGAAAGGCTTCTTCATGCACGCGGTGTCGCTCCTTCAGGCTTTCGCCCATTGAGGAAGATTCTTGACTGCAGCCTCCCGTAGGAGTCTGGGCAGTTCTCAGTCCCAGTGAGGCGGGTC
>CAZTUJ010000003.1:0-73988 GCA_964616855.1 uncultured Gammaproteobacteria bacterium
CTTTGGTAACGTGGGGACGATGGTTTCTTTCCGGGTGGGGGCAACTGATGCCGAGGAGTTGGCCAAAGAGTTTGCTCCGGTTTTTACCGAAGAAGATTTGGTCAATTTACCTAAATATGAGATGTATCTTAAGCTGATGATTGATGGCGTCGCCTCTTCGCCCTTTTCTGCCAAGGGCTTGCCGCCTTTAACCGATGAAGAGAAAACTAATAATGTTGATCAAGTAATTGCTTATTCCCGCGAGAAATATGCTACTAATCGTTTAGAGGTAGAAGAGAAGATCTTGCGCTGGCATGAAGCTTCAGATGATGCCCCTGACGCCTCTGCTCGCCCCGCTTATGCGGCACCAGTAGGTGTTTCTCGACCCTCAACGGTGGCGTCGGCTAATCCTTTTTTAAGTGCTGTTAGTGCCTTATCTCCTAATCAAGCGCAAGCTTTGAGTGAACAGTCACCCGCGCCGACTCCAGTGGAAGATATTAGTGCTCCGGCGACGCCCGTCTTTAATGTGCCTAAAGTTGCTAAAACTCCTGTTCAGTCTGTGCCAGTAGCGCCTAGGCCGGTGGTAACACCCCGCCCCCAGCCAGCGCGTAACGTTCCCGCTCCTCGAGCCACCACGGAAAAACCTTCTTATCCCGCCATCTGCTCTGGTTGTGGCGTGCAAACTAGTACGGTTTTTATTCCTGATGGTATTCGTCCAGTATTTTGTAAGGATTGTTTGGCAGCTAAACGACAAGAAAAGAAAACAGAGATTGAAACTAGAAAACAAGCAAAAGCGGAAGAGGTACAAAAGTTTGCTGCTAGCCCGAGTATTTCTTTATCGGCTCTTAATCAGGCTCAACCCGTGGATTTTCGCGGCCGTCCGGAGAAATTTTCCGCTCCTAAAAATTCTACGCCCAGAGTGGTGTCAGTAGAGAAGGAGCAAGAAATGTCTGAAGATGAAGTTATTGATTTTTCCCGACAAGTATAATAGTTTTTATGTATTTAGTTTTTGATACAGAAACAACGGGTTTGCCCAAGAGTTACCGGGCGCCTATCAGTGATACGGATAATTGGCCACGTTTAGTCCAATTGTCTTGGGCATGGTTTGATAAAGAAGGCCAAGCCTGGGATCGTTATGACTATATTATTAAGCCAGAAGGCTTTGTTGTTCCGGCCGAAGCTACTAAAATTCATCGCATCAGTCATGAACAGGCGGTGGCCGAGGGGCACGATTTACGTGAAGTCTTAACGGAGTTCGCTGAACATATTGCTCGGGCTGATGCTTTAGTCGGACACAATATTGATTTTGATGACAAGATTATTGGTTCCGAATTTTACCGCAACCAGACGCCTAATGAATTAGAGTCAGCTAAGAAAATTTGTACGATGAAGGCGAGCGCCGATATTTGCCGGATTAGCAATGGCCGCGGTGGTTACAAATGGCCCAACTTGGCGGAGTTACATCGGCATTTATTTGGTAGTGATTTTGCGGAAGCCCATAATGCGATGGTTGACGTTTTGGCTTGTGCTCGTTGTTTTTTTGAAATTCGCCGTCGCGGTTTTAATATTTAATTATGAACTATCTCAAAGTAGGCAGGGCTACTGATTTACAAGGTCGAGACCGTCGTCTCTACCGTTTTTTTGAAATACTGCCCGGAGCCCTGTCTTTTGTTACCTTGATTGCTCTGTTACTACTTTCTTATTTCCAGCCGGTTTGGGTCGCTTTTTTTATTATTGCCTTTGACGTCTATTGGCTTTTATTAGTTATCTATTTAGCTTTGTACTTGGTAGCGGCTTATCGCAAGTTGAAAAAAAACGCCGCGATTGATTGGCGCGCTCGTTGCCAGGCTTTAGATCAAGGAGATTTTAGTGATCGCCATATTGCGTCTGATTGTCTGGCGAGACAAGGGAGGCGAGCCAAGGATTTGTGGCAATTAATTATTTTGCCAACTTATAATGAGAGTGAAGAAATTATTGCTAGCGCTTTGGAATCTCTTTTACAAGATGGTTTCCCTTCGGCCCAAATGATTGTAGTTTTGGGCATGGAAGAGCGAGCAGGAGAGCCGGCCCGTCAGCGGGCAGAATCTATTCAAAAAAGATTTCAGGGACGTTTTTATCATTTAGCCCTTACTTATCATCCCGATGGCATCACTGGCGAACTTAAAGGCAAGGGCGCTAATCAGTCTTGGGCGACGAAGCAGATTTTGCGCGACTTTTTAGATCCGCAAGGTTTTAACTATGATGATATTTTGGTAAGTGTTTTTGATATTGATACCATGGTTCGTCCTGGTTATTTTTCCGCTTTGACCTATAAATTTTTAACTGTTTCGGCCCCTTATCGTGCCAGCTACCAACCGATTCCAGTCTATCATAACAATCTTTGGGAGGCTCCTTTTTTCTCACGGGTAGCGGCTTCGTCTAACACCTTTTGGCAGATGATGATGCAAATTCGAGAAGAACAGTTAGTGACTTATTCTTCTCACTCGATGACTTTGCGCGCTCTGGTTGATATTGGTTTTTGGTCAACAAATATGGTGAGTGAAGACTCCCGTATTTTTTGGAACTGCTTGCTTTACTATAAAGGGGAATATCGGGTAGAACCTTTGTATTTTCCGGTATCGATGGATATTACTTTTGATCGTAATTTTTGGCAGACGGCTAAAAGTTTATATAAACAACAGCGCCGCTGGGCTTGGGGCGCCGAGAATGTCCCTTATTTAATTTTTAATACGATTAAAAGCTGGCGAGAGATTGATCGCGGGAAATTATTGGGGCATATTTTTACGCAAATTTACGGTTTTCATTCTTGGGCGACCAATGCTTTGATTATTGCCGTTATCGGCTGGATGCCGATGTTATTGGGGGGCGAGCGTTTTAACACTACGGTCTTATCCGGCAATCTTCCTGCTATCACTCAGACCTTGATGAATATTGCGATGATTGGTTTGGTTTTATCCGCGGTTATTTCTACTCTGTTGTTGCCGAAGAGACCAGCCAAATATTCAATTTTAAAAAATATTCGCATGGTGGTAGAGTGGATTTTTGTACCGGCCACTATTATTCTTTTTGGTTCGGTGCCTTGTCTTGATGCCCAGTGGCGTTTATTGCGCGGCAAATATATGGGATTTTGGGTAACGCCCAAGTCTCGTTCCTGAGCGAGTTACTGCTGTCTATTTCTTCATGATTTTGCTATTATAGAAAAAGATATTTTCTGAGAAAATATTAATTATGCCTAAACCTAAAACAATTTCTAATTTTAAGCAACAACATCGGCCGGAGTCCGGTTTTTTTGCTTCTTGGTTAGCAAATAAAAAGGTTTTTGCCATTATTGCTCTAGTCTTTTTACTCTTAATTCTCGTGCCTTTAGCGAAGAATTATAATCGGAAGCGAATTGTGGAAAAAGAAATCGCTGACATCCAGCAAGAAATTGCTGAATTTGAAGCCAAGAATAGAGATTTGAAAGAAATGGTTGATTATTTACAGTCAGATCAATCTTTAGAGGAACAGGCACGTCTGAACATGGGCATGAAAAAACCCGGAGAAACGGTGGCTGTTATTCAGGGCGACGCTTTTGGCACAGTGATGACTGAAACCGCCCGCCCCACTTCTTTGCCTAATTGGCAGAAATGGTGGCAATATTTTGTGAACTAGGATTACTAAATTATCGGCGGCGGCCAAACAAAAAGCCGGCGCTAGAGCCGGTTTTGTTAATAATTGGAGCCGAGAATGGGACTTGAACCCACAACCTACGGTTTACGATACCGTTGCTCTACCAGTTGAGCTATCTCGGCCTATAGGGAGCGGGTGAGCGGAATCGGACCGCCGTCTCAAGCTTGGGAAGCTTGCATAATAACCATTATACGACACCCGCGTGTCTTCCATATTATAAGCAGAAGGGGCGCTGTTCGTCAATTAATCCATCTTTTATGTTGAAAAAAATTTCTTTACTTTTAATATTAGCCGCTGTTTTGAATTTTTCTTGGCCGCTATTACCAGCATTGGGCGAGAGCGCTACTCCAAACCCTTCCGTTTTAACAGAGTGGGCTAGCGGGGCAGACAGAAGTGCAACTCTTGGTAATTTTAAGGTAATCGCTCCGGCTAAAGCCTTGAAAGCAAAAACATCTATTAAATTAGATAATCTTGGCTCTACTTTTGAATGGCCCTGGAATTATGAGCCCTTGAGCCCAGTTTATCAGTTTGATTTTAGCGATAAGGGGGCTGTTTACGATCGCGCTCAGCCTTTGCATTTAGAGATTGCATATAGCACTAGCAATAATTACTATAAACAGATTTTTTTCTATGATGGCAGCCAGAAAAAGTGGCGAGCTTTACCATCAACTGATGATCCCGTTAAGAAAGTGGTAAAGGCCGATATCCATTTGCCCTATGCCCGAGTGGCGGTTTTGTATAATGATCAGATTTTAACGGTTGGTCAGGCTAGCTGGTATCGTCATAAAGGTGGTTTGTTTGCCGCTTCGCCTGATTTTAAGGCGGGCACTATTTTAAGAGTAACAAATTTAGAAAACGGCAAGGCGGTGACGGTAGTAGTTAATGACTACGGACCAGATCGCAAGCTTCACCCTGATCGCGTAGTCGATCTTGATGCGGTGGCTTTTGCAAAGATTGCTTCAACTAAGTCTGGTTTGATTAAGGTAAAAATTGAGACTCAAAAATTAATTTCTATTTCCGATCAGGAAAAGATTAATCCTTCAGGTTCGCTTCCATCTTTATCATCTCGCTCAGCTGTTATTTTTTCAGAAAAAGATGGTAGTATTCTTTTTAACAAAAATGCCAGTACGACCGCTCCTCTGGCCAGCTTAACTAAATTGATTGCCGCCCAGGTATTTTTAGAAACTAAGCCGACTTTAAGTAAAGAAGTGGCCTATTCTGTTAAAGATGAAAATTACAATTATCAATATTGTAAACCCTGGGAGTCAGCGCGTTTGCGCGTTGCTGAAGGAGAAACAATGACAATTGAAAATTTATTATATGCGGCTTTAGTGGGCTCCGCTAATAACGCCGTAGAAACTTTAGTGAGGGTAAGCGGTCTCAGTCGCCCTGATTTTATTAAGAAGATGAATGAAACGGTAAAGACCTGGGGAGCTCAACATACAAATTTTATTGAACCCACCGGACTATCTCCAGAAAATGTGAGTTCTCCGCTTGATTATGCTATAATAACTAGAGAGTTATACAAGAATCCTTTATTGAAAAAAATTAGTACAACGGCTAAATATTCTTTTACGACCATCAACAAAAAAATTAAGCATAATTTAAGTAATACCAACGGCCTGATTCTCTCTGGTAACTATAAAATTAATGGCTCCAAGACTGGATATTTAGATGAAGCTGGCTATTGTTTGATGACGAGAGTGGAAAGTCCGTCCGGAAATTTAATCATTGTTAATTTTGGTGCTAAAAGTAAAGACGATAATTTTAAAGATAATGAGCAACTCATCCGCTACGGCCTGAAACAGCTTGCTCAATAATTAGTATATGATTACCTTGCTCCATGTTTCAAAAAGCTATTCCCGTAATCGCCCTATTTTAAATGATGTTAATATTCATATTAAAGCGGGGGAATTTGTTTCCGTGGTGGGTCAGTCCGGTGCTGGTAAAACGACTTTGGTCAAGCTTTTAATTGGCGAAGAGCGAGCGGATGAAGGCCAGGTGGTGATTGGTGATTGGGATATTACCCGTCTTGGCCGTCACGAGGTTCCTTATTTGCGCCGTCAGATTGGTGTAATTTTTCAAGATTTTAAATTATTACCCAAGAAAACTTTACGCGAGAATGTTTCTTTCGCTTTAGAGGTTTGTGGAGCGAGCCAAGCAAAAATAAAAAAAATTGTGCCGAGTGTCCTTAAGATTGTTGGCTTGGAAGATAAACATGGACGCTACCCTCATGAAGTTTCCGGGGGCGAACAACAACGGGCGGCGATTGCTCGCGCTTTAGTCCATCAGCCTCGCATTCTATTAGCGGATGAACCAACTGGTAATTTAGATGCGATTAACGCTGATGAAATTATCGACCTTTTATTGCGTATCAATAAATTTGGGACCACTGTAATTTTAGTCACGCATAATAAGGAAATAGTTAATCGCCTTAACCGTCGCGTTATTACGATGGACAAGGGGGCAGTGGTGAGTGATCAAGCTCATGGTAAATATCTGCTTTAATTAATTTTTTATGTTATCTTTCTTGCGCATCATCAAGTTTAGCTTACAAGATATCGTCCGCAATATCTGGCTTTCGATTGTCACCATTACCATTCTCCTCCTCGCCTTACTTTCTATTAATACCTTGTTGACTGTCAGGGTTGTGAGCGATAATGCCGTTAATGCCGTTAAAGAGAAAATTGATATCAGCCTTTATCTCAAACCAGAAGCTTCAGAAAATGATATTGCTGCTTTGCGCTCCCGTCTTGCTGGTATGCCAGAGATTAAAAGCGTTAGTTATACTTCTAAGCAAGATGCTTTAGATTCTTTCAGGGGGAAATATCGCGATAATCCAGAGATCCTTCAGGCTTTACGGGAATTAGGGAGTAATCCTTTATCGCCGAGTTTGGCCATTACGCCGGCTGATTTTGATAATACCGGCAACTTAGTTAATTCTTTGCGTCAGTTGGACTCTGATATTATCGAATCCCGTGACTTTAGCGATAATACGGCTGTGGTTACTAAAATTCAGAGTGTTACCGATCGCGTGAATGAAGTCGGGGCTATTATTATTGTCATCTTTGTCTTAACAAGCTTATTGGTGGTCTATAACTCTATCAGAGTAGCCGTTTATACGCACAAGAAAGAGATTGAAATTATGCGTTTAGTTGGCGCCTCCAATTTCTTTGTCTACATGCCTTTTCTTTTCTCTGCCTTTATCTACGCTCTTATTAGCATCTTAGTGATGATTGCTATTTTCTATCCTTTTCTGACTCTTTTCCAGCCTTACCTTGAGGTTTTCCTGGCTGGCTATAACGTTAACCTACTCAGTTATTTTGTCTATAATTTTATCCCAGTCTTTGGTATGCAATTTGGTATTATTTTCCTAATCACCCTTTTAGCTAGTTTCTTTGCGGTCAGAAAATACGCACGCGTTTAGATAAAAAGAAGGCGTTTTTTAGATTTAAGGCGCCTTTTTATATTTGATTTGACGGGAAGTGATAAATTTAATAAGATAAGCTCAGATTTCGGGGATCGTCTAATGGTAGGACAGTGGCCTTTGAAGCCATCAATCATGGTTCGAATCCATGTCCCCGAGCAATACATTAAATAGGCTAATTTTGGCCTATTTTTTGTTGTATGATTGACATTATTGATTTTTTGTGATATATTTATACATTCGTGTAAAATGGGTGGCACGATAAACGCTATGAAGATAGCAAAGGGCTCTAAAAGCCTGGAAATACATCCAGTTCATTAAAACTTCATAAAAATTATTACATCATGAAAAAAATTCTTGTTTTTCTGCTCAGGGTTATTCTTACCCTCATCGTTCCGGCTATTTTTGTCGGATTAATTATCTTCGCTCTCCAGCAGAGTTTTGCTGTGGGCCTTGTTATCCTGCTCGGCTCAATCGTGGTGCAGGTGATATTGGCTAATAAGTTTGAGGATGAGTTTTCCTTCGGGGAATTCAAAAGCTTATCCTTCGAAGAGCACACCGAGGATGAGTGCCGTTCTAAAAGATTAAACATCTTGTTTAATCTAACCAAAATTGCCAGCGTGTTAGCCTTTTTACAGTTGATTAGGGTAAATTACCCTTCTACAAATCCGTTTGGAGATTTAGGACTGGTAATACTCATCTCGGTGATTTCGATCCTCCTACTCATTACCATCTTTAAAAAGCGTGGGAGTTCTTATAGCACTCTTAGAACTTGCTTGGTCTTGATCGTGGTCGGCTTAATCTCCACGTTCTTTTATCTCTACTTTGGTACTCAATTACTCTGGGCACTGTTAGCTTTATTTGTTGTTTCCGCCTTCCTATTTGATGGCTTTGAAGAACTTGAGGATAAGTTTGGGTTATCTGATATTTCTTTTATAGTTTCATCCAGTATTATTTTTGTGTTAACAGCCATAGTTAGTACTATTATTCAGTATTGGAGAGGGATTTCCGGCTTCTTTATTAAATTTTGGGAGGTAATTTCTAACTTCTTTATTAAATTTAATGTTGAATTTTGGGGTTTATCTGTCTGGTTCTGGCTTTTAGGCTTAATTGTTTTAATGGCTATTTGGTTTTTTATTGTTAAACTGATTAAACGTCAGCGTTCTCGGAAAGAAGCTAAGGCAAAAATGATAAAGGAAGAAGAGGAAAAACAGAAAAGATTAAAGGCAAAAAAGGAAGAAGAGGAAAAACAGAAAAAAGCCGAAGAGGAAGCAGAAAAGAAAAGAATTGAGAAATTACAAAATATTCTCAACTCTCTTGAAAAGGGCATTGCTCCAGAAGATTTAATTTATTTGGCTAAAAATAGGCTTTCCATTAAATTAGATAGCTACCCAGAATCTTTAATTAAAGTAAATTGGGAAGAATTTTTCCAAATTTCTGAATTAAAGAGGCAGATAGTCTGGCAACCTGAGCTGGAAGATGTTCTTTTCTTTTTCGGCTCTTTGTATGGAAAGTCTTATAAAGATGAAGAGCTAAAATTAATTTTAGGCTCGCTGAAAAATCTTTATGAGATTATTGCCCCTTACCCCGAATTTACGGGTATGAACAAACTCAATAATTTATTCGAAAAAACTACCCCGGAAATTCCGAGGACTTGGTTCAGGCCGGTAGAATCGGTTTAAATCAAAAATAGTTTACCCCACTTAGCAGTAGACCCCCCCCGGTTTGCTGCTTTTTTTATTATTCAAATATAATTTAAAATTTTCCAAATAGCTTAAAACGTGCTATTTTTATTATATATAGTTAATAATTTATCTAATAATATTATGTTTATAAAGATTTATTTAATTGCCTTACCCTTGTTTTTGGCAATTGACATGATTTGGCTGGCGGTCATTGCTAAAGGTTTTTATGCGCGTCAGCTTGGTTTTTTAATGAGGCCGGATATTAACTGGTTGGCCGCCATCATTTTTTATCTTCTTTTTATTGCCGGCCTGGTTATTTTTGTTATTGCTCCGGCTTTAGATAAGGGGTCTTGGCAGCAGGCGCTTCTGTTTGGCGCCTTGTTCGGTTTAATCACTTATGCCACTTATGATTTAACTAATTTAGCCACCTTGAAAGATTGGCCCTTGATGGTCACTATTGTTGATTTAATTTGGGGAGCCTTTATTGCCGCTGCTGTTTCTGGACTTACTTATTTTATTGCGCTTAAGATTAATTTATGAACAATTATTTATTATTAGCACTTATTCTTTTGGGCTACATGAGTTTGTGGTTTTTGATATCAGTCGTAAAGAAGAGAAATGATGTCGCTGATATTGCTTGGGGACTCGGCTTCACCCTTCTTGCCTGGAGTTCTTTTTTCGTTTTTGAAAGTTTTAGTTTTCGTAGTTTACTTGTTAATATTCTAGTTAGTATTTGGGGCCTGCGTTTAGCTTGGCACATTCATCGTCGGAATAGAAACAAACAAGAAGATTATCGTTATTTAGCTTGGCGTAAAGAATGGGGCCGATTTTTTTATATTCGCTCCTATCTTCAAGTATATCTTCTTCAGGGAACACTGTTATATTTAATTATCGTGCCAGTACTTTTAATTAATAGTAATACCGGAGCTTCATTTAATATCATTGATGGCTTTGGTATTTTAGTTTGGTTGCTTGGCTTCTTTTTTGAAGCTGTTGGTGATGCTCAGTTAGCTAGGTTTTTGCAAGACCAGACTAATAAAGGCAAGATTATGCAGTCAGGTTTGTGGCACTACTCTCGACACCCCAACTATTTTGGGGAAGTAACTCAATGGTGGGGAATATTCTTACTCGCTTTAAGTTTACCCCATGGTTGGCTGGGAATTATTGGGCCGCTTACTATCACGATTTTAATCTTGAAAGTTTCCGGCATTCCTATGCTGGAGAAGAAAATGGCAGAAAATCCAGAATTTACTGAATATAAAAAGAAGACTAGTATTTTTATACCCTTACCCGTTAGAAATTATAAAAGCTAAAAATTTATATGTTTTATCACCAGTATCTGAAAAAACTAAAATTTTGTCCTTTTTGTAGATCAGCCGATCGCATTTTTTTGGAAAGAGAGCATGCTTATCTGACCTATGCCAAATCTCCCTATCATCCCCACCATCTTTTAGTCACCCCCAAAAGACACGTGGTCTCTTTTTTTAGTTTAAGGCCTGAGGAAAAGAAGGATATTGATGCATTAATAAAAGTCGGAGCGGCTTTGTTGAAAAAATTAAAGTATCGTAATTTTACAGTTTTAGTCCGAGAAGGTGATCAGATTAATAAAAGTATTAGACATCTTCATTATCATCTCATTCCCAATGATCGCATTGGTGATCTTGATCATCAGGGTCAGCCTCGGAAAATTTTATCTGATCAAGAAATTACTTCTTTATCTACCCAGATTCACTCTTTACTTAATCGCCGGAAGAAGGCTAAGATAGGGTAGACTATATGCCTAAATTAAAAAAGCCGGAACTTTTAGCTCCGGGTGGTAATCTAGAAAAATTAAAAACAGCTTTGGCGCATGGCGCTGATGCTATTTATTGTGGTTTACCCGACTTTTCTTTGCGTACTCGGGTAAATGATTTTTCTTTGGCAGATATCAAGAAGGGGCTATTATTAGCTCATCAAGAGGGAAAGAAGCTTTATATTACCCTTAATATTATTGCTCGTGATGGGCATTTGGCTAGTTTAAAAAAACATGTCCGTCAACTACGCGCTCTTGGTCCTGACGCTTTATTTATTGCCGACCCTGGGGTTTTAGAGACGGTAAAATCGGTCTGGCCGGAGGCGCGCTTAAGTTTAAGTACTCAGGCTAATTGTACCAATGCCGCTTCTGCTCGTTTTTGGGCAAAACAGGGGTTTAAGCGTTTAATATTATCTCGGGAATTAAGTCTAAAAGAAATTACCGCTATTAAGGCAGGGGCTGGTAAAACGGAAATTGAAGTCTTTGTTCATGGCGCTTTATGTAGTTCTTATTCCGGGCGTTGTTTCCTTTCTGATTATTATATTGGGCGTAGCGCTAATTTAGGTGACTGTGCTCAGCCCTGTCGTTGGGAATATGAAATTAAGCCAGCCGGCCATGATAAATCTCTAATAATCGGAGAAGATGGACACGGAACCTATTTACTCAATTCCCAAGATCTTTGTCTTTTGGAGCGCCTACCCGAAATTATTGCTAGTGGTGTTGACGCTTTAAAGATTGAGGGCCGGGCAAAGAGTGTTTATTATTTAGCCAATGTCGTGGGCGCCTATCGTCGTGGCATTGATTTAGTTTGTTCGGGTAAGTCGAAAGCAGTGGTAAAGAAAGAGTTGGCTTGGTTGAAGGCGGAGTTATTGGAAAAGTTGAATCATCGTGGCTATACGGAAGGTTTTATGTTTCCTGGTAAGGTGGTGATGCAAAATTATGAAGGTAATTTTCCTTCTTCTCCCTGGGAATTTTGTGGACAAGTGCTTTCTTCTCGTCGCGTTGGTAATAGCTATGAATTAACAGTTAAGGTACACAATACTTTATTGGCAACGGATAAATTAGAAATTATCGCCCCTGCTTATCAGGTAGAAACTTTGGAGGCGGCCACGATGCGCGATGCTCAGACGGGCTTAGCTCTCAGTGAGGCTCATGGTGGCGGTGGTGAGCGGCAAGTTTTAATTAAGGCTTCTCAGGCTTGGCCGGCCTATAGCGTCTTACGCCGACGATTATAAAAAACAACCTTGGCAAGTTGTTTTTTCTATATTTACTGCTTATTTATATTCTAGTGAAAATAGCGAGCAATTAGTCCGCCGATAGTATTACTTAAGATTAAGACGGCAATTGCCACCCCCAGGTGTTCGCCTAGACTCTCCCAGCGGCTCTGTCCTTGGCTCTGTGCCATTTTATAGCTTAAGATGCTGAGAATACTCAAGCCCCAGATAATACTGATAATTAGGGCGGTGGGCAGGGAAAAGATAATGACGGGAATAAGAAAGGTAAGGGCAAAGAGAAATTTAAAAAGGAAGGTAAAGCCGGTCGCTTCCCAGACTTCTTTAGCGATGGCACCTGGCTCCGTCTCTTTAGCGACGTGAACGCCGAGAGCGTCAGAGAAGGCGTCAGCGATAGCGATAGTGAGGATGCCGCCAATTACCGCCAGCTTCGAGCCAATGGAGGCGTTTAAGCCAATCATTAGACCGAGGGTAGTAATAACAGCCGAGGTGAGACCGAAGCCGAGACCGGCACGGAGTGATTTTTTCATAAATTTTATTTTTTATTATTATAGCATTTATAGGTTTTTATGTCTTGGGGGCTATTCAAGTCTAAATATTTTTATCTCTCTTTACTTGGGGTTATTATTTTTCTAGGTATATTTTTGTTTTATTATAAATTTGTCGGGGAGGAGAACTGGCTTTATCCTTCACCCTTACAGAATCATATTAAAACTAACGTTTCCTTGCCCTCTTCAGACGATTTACCTCAGCGGAAGCCGCTAACTTTAATATTTGGTGGCGACGTGATGCTCTCTCGTACCGTGAACGCCAAGATGCTTGCTTATAATGACTACGAGTGGCCCTTTATTAAGATTGCCACTACTACCGCGGCGGCTGATATTACTATTTTTAATCTTGAATCGCCTTTTCTTAAAGATGCTGACTATTATGTCCCCACCGGTTCCTTTTCTTTTAAGGCTGATCCGCAAGCTGTCGTCGGCTTAGTTTTGGCGGGAACCGATCTTGTGTCTTTGGCAAATAATCATATCTTAAATGCTGGGCGACAAGGCTTGAGCGATACTTTAGAAATTTTACAGGATAATGATATTGCTGTTGTCGGCGCTGGCTTGAATGAAGAGGCGGCTGGTCGGGGAACTTTAATTGAAAAACAGGGGTGGCGGGTAGCTTTTCTCGCTTATGCCTATCCTCAGGATAACAGCGTCGCGACTATGGAAAGAGCGGGAATTACTTCTTTAGACGAAGAACGGTTAGTGAGCGATATCGCTTATTGGCGGGAGCAGGCTGATTTAGTAATTATCTTAATGCACGCCGGTACTGAATATACGGCGCAAGCAGGGGTGGAACAGATAGCTTTTGCGCACGCGGCGATTGACGCCGGGGCGGATGCGGTTATTGGCCATCATCCCCACTGGCCGCAGAACTGGGAGCTTTATAATGATAAGCCGATTTTCTATTCTTTAGGCAATTTTGTCTTTGATCAGATGTGGTCAGTGGGCACTAGTCAAGGATTATTAGCACGTTTAGTTTTTCAACCAGATCTTTCCGGTGAAGCGGAATTGTTGCCGTTGGTTATTAAAGATTATGGACAGGTTAATCTTTGGCCAGAAGAAAAAGATGTTGCTAGTTTTTGGGATGTTTATGGTTTAAAACCGCCACTTGATTTAAGTTGGTCAACGCCCGTTGGCAATTAGTTTCTAAGGGCTCTAGAAAAAGATTAAAACAATCTCCCTTTTTAAAGGCGGAGATTGTTTTTGTAGATAGGCGGCATTTTTCGCAGAGTTTTAAAATTAATTTCGCCTGTTGGCGGTAGTAGGCGGGTAATTGTTGAGAATTTGGCAATTTTTTTAAACCTCGATGGGCGAAATTTTTTCTTCCTGCTCGCCAGTCATCTTGATAGTCGTAAACATCATCAGCTAATTGCTTGGCCGCTAAAAAATATTTACCAGCCAGAAGTAATTTTTGCCTGTCCGCTTTTTTCCAGTTTAAAAATCCACTTAGTAACCAGGGGCCAGCCAGCAGGAATAGTGATTTACCAGCTGGGGCTAACTCGCCTGTCGGTGGTTTTCTTGGTGCTTGTATTTCTTGGAGATTAGCGGCATCGCTGGCTAGTAATAATTGCTGCCATTGCGCATAGTCAGAATCTTTTAGATTAACCCCAAGTTCTCGGCTTAAGTGCCAAGCGCTTTGGAGGCAGGCATTGGCGAGAAATAAGTTTTGGCGGGGAGTATTGGTTTTATCGGCTAAGTCGTCTTGCAGGTTGGCGGCGGTCCAAAGATATAAGGCGGCGGCGCCAAGTTTTCTGGTAACTACGCGAGTTTTACTAGAAATTATTTTACTATCAGCGGCTATTTTTAGAGGCAGGAGTGACAGCAGTCCACTTCTATCATCTTTAAGGGTTTGTTGCCAGCTTGTTTTTAAACCTAAACTTAATAGCTGGGGCCAAGCTCGGTGTGCCTTTTCTGCTAGTTGGTGGATTAGGGCTTGCTCTTTTATCATGATAGAGGAAGTTGAATAGTAAAAGTGCTTTTTTCTCCTAGGCGGCTTTGCACTTGGATATTGCCGTTAAAATCCTGTTCGACTATTTCTTTAACTAGACTTAATCCTAATCCAATATTTTTACCGTTATTATTTTTAGTGCTAAAGAAGGCTTCAAATATTCGTTGGTAGTCTTCCTCGGCAATGCCGCCACCGTTATCGCTAATTTGGATTTTTGCTATTTGTTCCGGGCGTTCACGGCCGAGCCAGATAGAAACTTTTTTGTCTGCTTTATCTGTTTGGGTGCAGGCTTCAATAGCGTTTTTAAGGAGATTCATCATTACTTGGCTGAAACGGGTCGGGCTGCCTTTTATTTCTGAATCTTCTTCAACTTCGAGCTCAATATTAACCTTATTTGCCTTAGCCTGACTTTCCATAATTTTTTTAATTTGTTCGATTTCTGTGCGTAGAGAAAAATATTTTTCCTCGCTCTGGCGGCGAAGACAGGTATTGGCACTATTAATTAATTCTTGAATTCGTTTAAGGGCGGCTAAAGCTTGTTGCAGATAATCTTGAGATTTATCTAATTGAGGACAGTGTTCGCTGCGCAATTGTTCTAAACTGAGATTAACTACGGTTAAAGGATTGACGATGTCGTGAAAAATTCCTCCAGAGAGCTGGCCGATACTAGCTAGAGTTTGTAGCTGTTCCAGTTTTTCTCGGCGCATCTCCGTAATCGCTTTTGTCCGCGCTACTACCGTTATCTCCAGTTGATCTCTTTCTTTTTCTAATTCTTGCTTAGCTAACGCAGCCGCTTTTAGAGCTCTTTTATTATCTCTGACAATAGTCCAGGCAAGGAGAAAAATGATGCTGAAGATAAGAGTGTAAACGAAAGAATCAGCTAGTTGGTTTGGTGCTTGCCGCCAGTTGTCGTTAATGGGGATTAGTTTTTTAACTTGAAGATAGGAAATAATGAAGATGGTGCTGATAAAGCTAATGGCAACGCTTAGGGCGGAACGGGAGCCTAAAAAAATTCCAGCCATCATTACGACTAGGACGGTCATCATAATGGCAGCGGGCAAATCAGCACCCCAATAATAGAAACAAAAAATTGTTGGTAGACCATAGGCACTGATCAGCAGCCAAGCACTCGTTTTAATCCAGCCTCTTCTTCCTAAATACCAAATACCCAGCATTCCTAGGAAGAGTAAAATTGTGAAAGTTAGGGGCAAACCCCCATTTTTAGGGTCGATAATATAGTCGTAAATTCGAATGCCATTAATTAAAAGCATGATAGCGGCGGATAGAAGAGAGGCGGCTTGTAATTTACGAGCATTGGGGCGGTCATCGCTATTGCTTTTGATCGCCAAAGCTTTTTCTTTAATTTTTTGCCAATTCATATCTAAAAAGACACTTTCCCCAGAAAGAGGAAAGTGCCAGATTTAACTGCGCCAGGGAGTTCCTGGATTATTATCAGTTTGGTTTTTAGCTTCTGGTTTTATCATATTATTTATTTTTATCTAATTTATTTTGGCGGCTCGACCTTGAGAGCGTTATTGCTGTCCGCCCCTTAACTATAGCAATCATCATTTAAACTCCTATTAACATCTTATGGTCGTAAATCTAATTTATAGCCACGTCCAGTAATATTATGGATTAATTTCTTGCCGTGTTGATCAATTTTTCGGCGGAGACGGAGAATGTGGGTCTCTGCCGTGTTGGAAAAAGGGTCAGTACTATCGTCCCAGACATGTTCTAATAGGTTCTCTCGGGAAACTATTTTTCCGGCGTTTAATAAGAGATATTGCAATAAAGAAAATTCCTTGTTTGTAAGTTTTATTTCTTTATTTCCTCGATAAACTCGAAAAGAATCCGTTTCTAATTTAAGGTCGTGAAAACAGCTTGTCTTAGTGGGTAATTGTGTTGGCCGGCGTAATAAAGCTCTCACTCTGGCAAGAAGTTCCTCAGAAGAAAAAGGTTTAGGTAGATAATCATCCGCCCCAGCATCTAAAACGTCGATTTTATCGTTTATACTTTGGCGCACGCTGAGCATTAATATGGGTGTTGCTCGGCCATCGGCGCGAACCTCTTTAATTAGACTACAACCGTCTAGGCGGGGTAAAACATAGTCAGTAATAATTAAGTCATAATTATTAGTACGTGCTAAAAAAGAACCGCGCTCGCCTTCATCGGCGGTGTCTACCGCAAAACCAGCCTTCTTTAATAGTGAGACTAGTAGTTTTACTAAGTCTGATTCATCTTCGACAATGAGGACGCGCATATATAATATTAATATTTTATCATATTTGTAAGCCTCACTTCCATTATAGGCGATCGCTGATAACATTCTGTTAACATTATTAGGGCCTGGTTTGCCTTTCTCTGTAAATCCCGCTAAGATAATATTAGCTTATTATGGGCACTTTTAAGAAAAAACGCTTTTTTTTGGGGGAATTTTCTTCTTCCCAGGCTGTTGGTGAGGACCCTTTCGTTATTAAAGAGGGCGATTTTAAGTTTGGGCAGCTTAAAGATTCCGCTTATTACACTGATTGGACGGAGCACGCCTTTTTGTCTGACAATCATGATAAAGAGGTCGTGGGCAGGACCTTTAATACCAGAAAATTATTGCCGATTAAGTTTTTTTTGGTTTTTTTCATTTTAATTTTAGCTGGTAGGACGGGTTGGCTGCAAATTGTCCGCGGCTCTCATTATGCTGGCTTAGCTGAAGGTAATAGGGTTCGTTTAGAAAATATTGAACCAAAAAGAGGTATTATCTATGACCGTAATGATCAGGCCTTAGTGCGTAATACTGCTAATTTTGTCCTTTCACTACGGCCGATTGATTTACCTAAGGATGAGTTGGAGCGCGATCATCTTTTGCGCTATGTTAGTGGTATTATTGATAATTTATCTGAAACTACTAAGCTCGATCATTCTTCTGAAATTAGTTTAGTGTCAGACGGTCCCTCTTTCCAGCTAATGAAGGAAGCTTTAGCAGAAGTTAAGCCGTTGTCCTTGGAAGCCTATCAGCCAATATTTATTGCCGATAACATCCCTTATGATCAAGCTTTGCGCTTAATTTTAGAAAGAGATTCTTTGCCTGGAATAATTATCGATACAAAAATTAGGCGTGAATACCCTTTTACCGCCACTGTAACCGAAGAATCATCTCCTCTCTCAAGCTTAGCTCATGTTTTAGGCTATACGGGAAAAATTACCGATGAAGCCTTGGCGCGTCTAGGCGACCAATATTCTTTGATTGACTATGTTGGTAAGACGGGCTTGGAATATTCCTGGGAGCGAGAATTAAAAGGGGCTAATGGCCGAAAAAATATTGAGGTGGATGCTCTGGGTCGTCGCAAAAAAGTTATTAGTGAACTCGCCCCTGTGGCCGGTTATAATCTCCGCTTGTCTTTAGATTTAGATTTACAGAGACAGGCAGAAGCCATTACTAAAGTTTGGCTGGAAAAAACTAAAACCGCTCGTGCCTCCGTTATTATTCTTGATCCTAATAATGGTCAGATTCTCGCACTGGTGTCTTTGCCGGCTTATGATAATAATCTTTTTGCTCGCGGGGTTAGTCAAGAGGAATATGATGTCTTTTTAAATGATGAAAATAATCCTTTATTTAATCGAGCAATTAGTGCAGAGTTGCCCTCTGGATCAACAATCAAGCCGGTGGTGGCAGCTGCCGCCCTTCAAGAAAAAGTCGTTTCTGAGAACACTAGCTTTTTAAGCAATGGTGGTCTGCGTATTGGCCAGTGGTTTTTTCCTGATTGGAAAGCGGGCGGTCACGGTACTACGGACGTCCGCAAGGCCTTGGCTGAATCCGTTAATACTTTTTTCTATTATGTCGGCGGTGGCTTTCAAGATTTTCAAGGTCTAGGCGTTGATCGTCTGACTAAATATATGCGCCTGTTTGGTCTAGGCGAGAAAACAGGCATTGATCTTAATGGCGAATCTGCCGGCTTTGTCCCTAGTCAAAAATGGAAAGAAGAAACAAAGAATGAAGCTTGGTATATCGGCGACACCTATCATATTGCCATTGGCCAGGGTGATGTTATTGTGACACCTTTGCAAGTGGCTAATTTTACGGCCGCTGTCGCTAATGGCGGTAAACTTTATCGCCCTAGCTTGGTTAAAGATTTATTAAATGAAGATAATCAAGTAGTAAAAACGGTTGAGCCCCAAATTATTCGTGAAAACTTTATTGATTCTTATAATTTGCAGATTGTGCGCGAAGGTATGCGTCAGACTGTTACTGCTGGCAGTGCCCGCAGTTTGAGTATCGTGCCGGTGGCAGTGGCCGGGAAAACCGGTACGGCCCAGTGGTCGAGTAAGAAAGCTAATCACGCCTGGTTTACTGGTTTTGCTCCCTATGACCACCCTGAACTCGTGATTACTATTATCGTGGAAGAGGGACGCGAGGGCAGCGAAGTAGCGGTCCCAATTGCTCGAGAAATCTTAGCTTGGTATTTCCGAGATAGTCAGGCAACAGCTGCAGATTCTAGTGACTAGTATATTTTACCTATTATTAGATTATTTTTATTATTAATTAGCACTCTATTGACTTGAGTGCTAATTTTTTTTATAATATGTTTGCAGTTTAATTATTTTATTTGTATGTCTTTAAATGAGCGTCAGAAATTAATCCTCCATACTTTGGTGAAGGAGTATGTAAAAAGTGCTCAGCCGGTTGCTTCCGGTATTTTGGTGGAAAAATATCGTTTAGATATTTCTCCGGCCACCGTTCGCAATGAGTTGATGTTCTTAGAAGAGGCGGGTTATATCTATCAGCCTCATACTTCTGCTGGCCGGGTGCCAACTGAAGCCGCCTATTTGTTGGAGTTAGAAATTTTAACTGGTAAGAAAAAGGAATTGAAGGGAACGGATAAAGAGCTTTTGGATAATTCTCTAATTAGTGCTACTGAGAGTCTGAAGCCAACCGCTCGTGCTTTGGCGGAATTATCTGGAAATGCAGTTTTTTGGGCCTTTCATAAGAATGATCTATATCACACCGGCCTTTCTAATCTTTTTACTCAGCCGGAGTTCCGCCAGGCAGAAACAGTCTGTGATGTTTCCCAGGTGATTGACCGGATGGAAGAAATTATTGACAATCTTTTTAATGATTTACCAGAAGGCAGTAAGGTATATCTGGGCGAGACTAATCCTTTCGGCGCTTTTTTAGGCACGACCATTCTTAAATATCGCCATCAAGGCGTTTCGGGTTTATGTGGAATTTTAGGGCCGCTGCGTATGGATTATGGCCGCAACCTTTCTCTTCTTAATTATTTACAAGCAAGATTTAAATAAAGACCTATGGAAAATCTACAGCCAGGAATTTATCGCCATTATAAAGGAGGCGAATATGAATTATTATTTGTTGCTCAGCAGACTGAGAATCAAGAAGCTTTAACTATTTACCGTTCTTTGCAGGATAACAAAATTTGGGCTCGGCCGGCTTCAATGTGGTTTGAGGAAGTTATGGTTGAAGGCAAAAAACAGAGCCGTTTTACTTGGCAGACAGAAGCTCATCCTCGTTATCCAGAGGCGGCGGTTGGCCCCATTATTTATAATGATGCCGGTGAAGTTTTTTTAATCAAAGGCCCTAAGTGGGAAGGTTGGTCGATTCCGGGTGGGCATGTAGAATGGGGCGAGACGATGGAAGAAGCTTTAATTAGAGAAATTGAAGAAGAGACCGCGATGCACTTGGATCAAATTGAGTTTATTAGTGCTAATGATGGTATTTATCCTGGTAATTTTTTTAAGAAACGTCATTTTATTTTTTTAAATTTCTTTGCCCATCATGCCGGCGGTGAACCCCAGTTATCAAATGAAATGACCGAGTATATTTGGGTTGATCCAAAAAAAGCTTTAGAAGAAATGGTAGTAGCGGAATCGGTTAAGCCCTTACTAGTCGCTTTTATTGAGAGGGGTAAAGAAAACAAAACTGAAAATTTTGAAGGACACTATAAACGAGCTTTGGCCGATTATCAGAATCTTTTAAAGCAAGCAGCTAAAGATAAAGATGAATTTGTAAAATTTGCCGTTGCCGATTTCTTACAAGATATTTTACCCGTTTATGATCACTTGAAGTTATCGTTAGCCGGTCTCTCCGACTCTGAAAAAGATAGCGCTTGGGTAAAAGGAGTAGAGTATGTTTTAAAACAGTTTAAGGACGTCTTAAGCGCTCGGGGAATTGAAGAAATTAAAACTGTTGGTGAATCTTTTGACCATAATTTGATGGACGCCCTCGATGGTAGCGGCGATAAAGTTGTTAAAGAAGTGATGCCGGGCTATATCTTAAACGGCCGGGTTATCCGACCGGCAAAAGTAGTGGTAGGTGATTAGCATTAATTTTTATCTAAGCCCTTCCTATCCACTTGCCGAGCGCAAGTTTTAGGAAGCGGTGCTATTTAAATATATGGCTTTAATTAAATGGAACCCCTTTTTAAACGAAGGTTTTGCCTTCGATGACATGGATAAGGTGTTTGGCGAAATGTTGCCAGCAGTGCGCGGTAATCAGTTCGGATTCACGCCCGCCTTAGATATGTATGAAGATAAAGATAATATCATTGTAGAAACGCAGCTAGCAGGGATAGATCCTGAAAAGGTTAGTGTTTCTATAGAAAATGACGTGCTCTGTATTAAAGGCGAAAGTGAACGGCAAAGCGAAGTTGAGGAAAAAAACTATTACCGCAAGGAAATCCGCCGTGGTTCTTTCTACCGCTCCATTCCTCTACCCACTAAAGTTGACGGCGATAAGGCGAGCGCGGTGACGGAAGATGGTATTTTGAAAATCAGCATTCCTAAAGCGCCAGAACTAAAGCCCCGTAACATTAAAATTCAAACTAATAACAAGAAAAAATAATTTTTTCAGTTTAACTACAACAATATGGGAAAAATTTTAGGAATCGATTTAGGCACCACTAATTCTGCGATGGCAATCATGGAAGGCGGCGTCCCTAAAATCTTAGAAAACATTGAAGGTAATCGCACCACTCCCTCTATCGCCGCTATTTCTAAAAATGGCGAACGTTTAGTGGGAGCGGCCGCTAAGCGCCAAGCCGTCATTAATCCGGAAAATACCGTGTACGCGGTTAAGCGCCTAATCGGCCGTCATTTTAGTGATACTGAAGTCCAGCGCGATTTAGGCACGATGCCTTATAAGATTGTGCAGGCAGGTGAAGGTGTGAAGGTCAAAATGGGTGACGGTGAATATTCTCCCCAAGAAGTTTCGGCGATGATTCTCGCTAAATTAAAAGCGGACGCAGAAGCAAAAATTGGAGAAAAAATTACAGAAGCAATTATTACTGTTCCGGCTTATTTCGATGACTCTCAACGTCAGGCCACCAAAGACGCCGGTTTGATTGCTGGTTTAGATGTAAAACGTATTATTAATGAACCGACCGCCGCCGCTTTAGCCTATGGCTTCGATAAAAAGCAGGGACAAAAAATTGTCGTTTATGATTTAGGCGGCGGTACTTTTGACGTGTCCGTTTTGGATATCTCGGCTGATACGGTTGAAGTGAAGGCTACAAACGGCGACACCCACCTTGGTGGTGAAGATTTTGATAAGCGTATTATCGATTGGATTATTGAAGAATTTAAGAAAGATCAAGGAATCGATCTCTCTAAAGATACTTTAGCCTTACAGCGCATTAAAGAAGCTGCAGAGAAAGCCAAGATTGAATTATCAACCGCGATGGAAAGTGAAGTTAATCAGCCCTTCATTACTACTGACGCTAATGGTCCCAAGCACTTAGTGATGAAATTAAGTCGCGCTAAACTGGAATCTTTGGTTGGTGATTTAGTGGAGAAGACAATTGAGCCTTGTAAGAAAGCTTTAAAGGATTCCGGTTTTAGTCTGAGTGATATTAATGAAATCGTGATGGTGGGAGGTATGACCCGCATGCCTTTAGTTTTACAGAAGGTAAAAGAATTTTTTGGCAAAGAGCCGAACTTAACCGTTAATCCTGATGAAGTAGTGGCCATGGGTGCCGCGGTTCAGGCTGGCGTTTTGCAGGGCGACGTCAAAGACGTGCTTTTATTGGATGTCACTCCCTTAACTTTAGGTATTGAAACTTTAGGCGGCGTCGCCACTCCTTTAATTGAAAGGAATACTACTATTCCGACCTCCAAGTCTCAAGTTTTCTCTACGGCCGCTGATGGTCAGACTAGTGTGGAAATTCACGTTGTCCAAGGAGAACGGCCTTTAGCTGCTGATAATAAATCTTTAGGACGTTTTATCTTAGACGGCATCCCTTCCGCTCCGCGAGGCATTCCTCAAGTGGAGGTAAAGTTTGATTTAGATGCTAATGGTATTTTAAACGTGAACGCCACCGATAAGGCGACTAATAAGCAGCAAAATATTACCATTACCGCCTCCTCCGGCTTATCTAAAGAAGAAATTGAACGTATGCAAAAAGAAGCTGAAGCGCACGCTGAAGAAGATAAGAAAAAGAAAGAAGAAATTGAGCTGAAGAATCAAGCTGATGCTGTTATTTTTACGACCGAGAAGATGATTAAGGAATCAGGCGAAAAGATGAAGCCAGAAGATAAGACTGAATTAGAAGCTAAAGCCGCTGATTTAAAGAAAGCTAAGGACGGCAATCAGATTGAGGAAATAAAAGCTGCCCTAGAAGCTCTTAATACCGTTGCTCAGCGGATTGGGGCAGCGATGTATCAGCAAGCGCCGGCTCCGGAAGCGCCCGCGGAAAATGCGGCGACCCCTGATGATAAAAAAGATGAAACCGTGGTTGAAGGTGAGGTTGAAGAAAAAAAATAATTCAAAATTTCTTTCAGCAGCCCTCGTTTTGATTGACGAGGGCTGTTGGGTAGAAAGGCTGAAAATTTAGGAATCAATTTATGGCTAAAGATTACTACGAAATTTTGGGGGTGAATAAAACTGCAGGGGCGGATGAGATTAAGGCGGCCTTCCGTAAAAAAGCCCATCAGCATCATCCCGATAAAGGGGGCGAGGAGGCAAAATTCAAAGAAATCAATGAAGCTTATCAAGTTTTAGGTAATACGGAAAAACGTAAGCAGTATGATCAATTTGGTTCGGCTTTTCAAAATGGCCAGGCCGGTGGCTTTAATGGCGCTCAAGGTTTTGGCGGTTTCGATGGAGTGAATATTAACATGGATGACTTGGGTGATATCTTTGGTGGCTTTGGCGATATGTTTGGCTTTGGTGGTAATGCTCGCCGTCGAGAACCGGAGCGAGGCCGGGATTTGGAAATGCTTTTAACCATTGATTTTTTAGATTCTATCCACGGTACAGAAACAGAAATCAGTTTTCCTCACTTAAAAGTTTGTAAAAAATGTCAGGGAAGCGGGCATGCCCCTGATGCTAAAATTGAAACTTGCGCCACTTGTGGTGGTAAGGGGCAGGTGAGTCGAGTGCAAAGAACCATCTTAGGAGCTATTCAGACTCAGACAGTTTGTCCTGATTGTCGGGGGGAGGGCAAAAAAGCAAGTGCTGCTTGTTCTCATTGCCATGGTCAAGGCCGAGTGAAAGAAGAAGAAAAAATTAAGGTAAAAATTCCAGCCGGTATTCAGGCTGGTGAAAGTATTCGTTTATCGTCTTACGGTGATGCCGGTGCTAAAGGTGCCCCAGCTGGCGACTTATTTTTAAAGATAAGGGTGGCCAAAGATTCTCATTTCCAGAGGGAGGGTGATGATATCTACTCTCAGGAAGAGATTTCGATGGTTCAGGCCGCTTTAGGTGATACTATTACCGTTAAAACTGCTCATGGTGAGCTAAAATTAAAGATTCCAGAAGGCACTCAGCCTCAGACCGTTTTTCGCCTAAAAGAAAAAGGGGCGCCACGTTTGCGCGGTCGCGGTCAAGGAGATCACTTTGTAAAGGTTCAGGTTGTCATCCCTAAGAGTCTGAGTAAGCAGCAACGCCAGCTTTTAGAACAGTTAAAAGTCTGATAGAGCTTGTTTTTATTGACTTTTCCTACCTAGATGTTAAGATAATAAAGAAGAATTTTTATAAATTAAACCTATATTTATGTGCAAATGCGCCTGGTTGAAGAAGTTGTTAGGATTAAAAAAAGAATGTTGTTGCTGCCATGCTGACAAGAGCGCGCCCGTAGCCCCAGTTTCCCCTGCGGCCCCAGTTAATGTAGAAAAAACTGAGGAAAAGTCCGTTCAGCAATAATTTGCTATTTTATCATAAAAAAACGCGTTTGACGCGTTTTTTTATCATTTGTTGAGATGTTTATTGATACTCACGCCCATGTTAACTTTCATGATTTTAAAGACGATGCCGATGAGGTAATTCGTCGGGCTTTAGATAATGATACCTGGATGGTGTTGGTGGGCTCAGAATACAAGACTTCTAATCGCGCCTTGGCGCATGCTAATCGCTACGAAAAAGGCGTTTATGCGGCTGTGGGTCTGCACCCTATTCATTTAGAAGAGCAGGCAGTGGCCAATAATGATGAGAATGGGGAATATAATTTTACCACTCGAGCAGAGGAGTTTAATTATGATGCTTACGAAAAATTGGCAAAATTTGAAAAAGTGGTGGCCATTGGTGAGGTCGGTTTAGATTATTATCATCTTGATCCCACCAAAGACGTGGCTGCGGCTAAAAAATTACAGCAAGAGGTTTTTTTAAAGCAGTTACTTTTAGCCCGTCATCTTGATTTGCCAGTAATAATTCATTGCCGCCAAGCCCACGATGATTTACTTAGTATTTTACAAGATTTTAAGAAAGTTTACGCTGATTTTATCCCGGCTGATCGTCCTTGGGGAGTTATTCATTGCTTTTCTGGGGACGAAGATTTGGCTTGGAAGTATTTTTCTCTCGGTTTAATCATTTCTTTTACCGGCTTGGTAACCTTTAGTAAGCAATGGGATGATGTTCTGAGAAAAATCCCTTTAGACAAGTTTATGATTGAGACCGATTCTCCCTATATGACTCCAGAACCTTATCGTGGTCGCAGAAATGAACCAATATTAGTGCAATATGTTGCCGGTAGAATTGCTGAAATCCGTAATTCTAGTATTGAAAAGATTGCCGCTGTTACTACTGATACTGCTCGTCGTTTTTTTAAGATTTAAATTTTTCACTTTTTAATCAAAATCCATTCGCTCCGATTTTGTTGGGTCTTGACTTTTTTTGGATTAGGGTGTATATAACAAGTGGTTTTCTCAAATTTTATCTAATTTAAGCCTATGGACGCTAAATCAATCAGACAAATTATGCTTTCGGGGATGGCTTATAGCCTTTCCTCAATCATTGCGCCTTTATTGTTTTTAGGTGTCCCCGCTTACTTCTTGGATCGATATTTTCAGACTAAGCCAATTTTGATGCTAATTGCGGTTTTTTTCTCCTTTATTATTACTAATATCTTGTTGTTTAAGAAAGTTTCGAAAATAAATCGGATGATTGCGGAACAATTTCCTCCATTGCCGGCCTCTCAGCCGGTGAAAGATGTTGACGGAAAGGAGACAATCAATAAAGAATTATGACTTTAGATATTTCCCTGGCTCCTGAAATTTTGTTTAATATCGGCGGTGTTCCTATTTCTAATGCTTTTTTTTGGTCATGGTTTGTTTTTGTTTTTCTGATTATTGGCGCTTTTCTCTTAAAACGAAGCTTAAAGATGCGCCCGGGTAAGTTTCAGAGTATAATTGAAATGTTGGTGGGCGGTGCCTATGATTTTGTGGAGTCGATGATGGGTGATAAAAAAAAGGCGAGACGGGTATTTCCTCTTGTTTTTACCATGTTTTTCTTTATTTTCTTTTGCAATCTCCTGACTTTTATTCCCGGTCAATCGGCAATAACCATTAAAACGGCTGGTGGAGTTGTTCCTTTATTTCGGGCAATTATCTCTGATTATGGCATTGTCTTCGTGATGACCATAGTTTCTGTAATTGTGACTCAAATTGTCTCTTTGGCGGTTGTTGGCCCTCTGGGTTATATTGGCAAGTTTTTTAACTTTACCAGCCCTCTAAATTTCTTTTTAGGTTTAATGGATTTGGTGGGAGAATTGGCAAAAGTAATGTCTTTGTCTTTCCGTTTGTTTGGCAATATCTTTGCGGGGGAAGTCCTGGGGGCTGTTATGTTATTTTTGTTCCCCTTTTTCTTACCTCTACCCTTTGCTTTCCTAGGTTTACTAACGGCGGTTGTTCAACCTTTTGTTTTTTCCGTTTTGACCCTGGTTTTTATTTCGATGGCCACTCCCAACGGGGAAGCGGAGGCACATGTTTAGTTAAAATTTTTATTTATAATTAATCTATAAATTTATGGACGCAGAAGCAGCAAAGTATATTGGAGCTGGTTTGGCCATCGGTTTGGGTGCTATTGGCCCGGCTGTCGGTGAAGGTATCGCCGCCTCTAAAGCTTTAGAAGCGATTGGTCGCAATCCGGAGGCAAATGGTAAAATTGCACCTTTAATGTTTGTGGCGATGGCCATTACTGAATCTACTGGTATTTACGCTTTAGTTATTGCCTTAATTATTCTGTTTGCTTAAAGGATGAAGCCTGTCCGGCGGATTTTATCCGCCTGATTGCCCCGTCTTTTAACTTTATTCTTTATGGGTTTAATTTACGCTCTCGGTATTGATGGCCGCATTCTCCTAGCACAATTATTTAACTTTGCTATTCTTGTATTTATTTTGTGGCGTTTTGCTTATAAGCCAGTTTTAAATATTTTAGAGGAGCGGCGCTTGAAGGTGGAAAAAAGCCTTGATGACGCTGAAGCGGCGACTAAACGCTTAAAACAAGCAGAAGCTGAAAGTAAAAAGATTTTGTCGGAATCTCGGAAAGAGGCTAGTAAAATAATTGAAGCGGCTCAAATTCAGGCAGAGGAAAGACAAAAAGAAGTAGTGCGTCAGGCTGAGGCGGATATTGAAGCCCTTATTAACAAGGAAAGGGGTCGCTTAGTTGCAGAGAAAACCACTATTTTAGTCAGTTTGAAGAAAGAGGTCTCTTCTTTGTTATTAGCCGGTTTAAAGAAATTCTTAGATGAAAACATTGATGATAAAAAAGATCAGGCAGTGATTGAAAAAATTATTAAAAATTTAGGTGAGTAATTAAATTTATGGTAGAACCAGTTTTAGAAAATAGCTCCACAGAAGTTCATACAGAAGTAAAGCACGAAAGCCCTTTATACGCGGAGCCGGTTTTTGAATTAGGCGGATTTCATGTAACTAACTCTTTTATTAGCTCTTTATTGGTGGTGATAATTGTTCTAGCTTTTGGCCTTTCTTTACGCGGAAGGATTAAGTTGATTCCTAAAGGTTTTCAGAATTTATTAGAGATTATTATTGAAAGTTTGCTAAATTTATTTGATACCGTAACTCATTCTCGACAAAAAACCTTACTCTTTGCCCCTTTAGTCCTCTCCCTCTTCTTTTTTATCTTGATTAATAATTGGTTAGGGCTTTTGCCTGGAGTAGGTACGATTGGCAAGATTGTTTCCGAGCACGGAGAGGCGGTTTTTGTGCCTTTTTTCCGAGGCGGAACGGCTGATTTGAATACCACCTTAGCCCTGGCTATTATTGGTGTTTTCATGAGCCATGTTTTAGGAGTATTAGCTGTCGGGTGGTGGCATCATTTTAACAAGTTTATCAACTTAAAAGCGTTTTTAGAAATTGCCGGAAAGATTAGGAAAGATCCTACAATTATTTTAGTAAATCCTATTAAAGCTTTTGTGGGTTTAATTGAAATTGTCGGTGAAGCCGCTAAAGTTGCCAGTCTTTCCTTCCGTTTATTTGGTAATATTTTTGCGGGTGAAGTCCTTTTGGTCTCAATGTCGGCAATTATGGCCTTTGTTGTTCCTATCCCCTTTATGTTTTTAGAGATAATTGTTGGTTTGATTCAGGCTTTTATTTTTGCTATCCTGATTCTCAGTTATCTTTCTATTAATACTACCAAAGAATCACATTAATAATTAATTAATAATAAAAACTCGTAGCGTTTTATGCGCTAGGGTTAATAATCAAAAAGTATGTTAGAAAATGTTATGTTAGCGAAAGCTTTGGCTATTGGTTTAGGTGCTATCGGCGCTGGTTTTGCTATTGGTATTATTGGTGCCAAAGCGATGGAAGCAATCGGTCGCAATCCGGAATCGGCTAGTAAAATTATGGTGCCGATGTTATTAATGGCTGCTTTTGCTGAAGCTGTCGCCATTTATTCCTTAGTTATTGCCTTCAGCATCAAATAATCGTAGGTCGCGTTTTCGGTCCAGCCCCTCCGATTTCAGACTTTAATCATAAATTTTTATGGAATCAATCATTACAGATTTTCATGTAGACTTGTATGCGCTTGTCGCTCAGCTGGTCAATTTTTCTATAGTAGTCGCTGTTTTATACTTTTTTGCCTTTAAGCCAATCGTTAAAATGATGACTGAACGGTCAGACAAGATTGCCCAAGGTCTTAAGGACGCTGAAAACAGTCGCGCACAATTAGATAATACCGAAATAGAAACCCAGTCTCTTCTCAAAGAAGCTCGCCGTCAGGCAGATTTAATTATTGCTGAGGCTAATAATCAGGCAACGGAAAATCAATCCGCTATCTTAATAAAAACTAAAGAACAAGTGCAAGCGGTTGTTAATCAGGAAAAAGAAAATATTGAAAATGAGCTGGCTAAGACTTTGTTAAGCTTGAAGCGCGAGACTGCTCTCTTGGCGGTGACAATGGCAGAAAAAATTCTTGGTGAAAAAATGGATGTACAGATGGACGAGAGCTTTATAAATAAGATAACGCAATAACTTATGAAAGTCAGTGCTAAACAATATGCTCGCGGCTTATTTGAGTTAATAGTTGATAAATCAGAAGAAGAAGCAAAAATTTTGTTTACTCGATTTATTGAGTTTCTTCACGGCCGCCAAGATTTAAATAGAGCGGAAGAAATTATTGAAGAATTAAGTCATATTTATGAAGAGGCGAACGGTGAATTACGGGCTGAATTAATTAGTGCCCGACCATTATCTGAAAAGGCTAAACGTCAAGTAATATCTTATTTAGAAAAACGCGCGGGCGTCGGTCACGTGCAATTGAGCGAAAAAATCGACCCCGTTCTCCTTGGAGGCTTTGTTCTCCGTTATAACGGCTTAGTGGTTGACGGTAGCCTAAAAAATAATTTGAGAAAATTTGAAAAACAGCTTAGTAACTAATTAAATTATATGCCTAGCCCCAATGATTTTATTGTTGATCAGATTAAAAGCCAAATTTCCGACTTCAAGACCGAAGTGGAGAAGAAAAACGCCGACCGCATTCTTAAGATTTCCGATGGCGCTGCTTTAGTCGATCAATTAAAGCGTCAGATTGCTGATTTTCGTGCCGAAGTGGAGGAAAGCAGTGTCGGTCGCGTTCTAAAAATTTCCGACGGTATCGCCTTGGTCTCCGGATTAACACAGGCGATGATGAGTGAAATTTTACTTTTTAAATCTGCCCACGGTGAAGTCGCCGGTGTGGCTTTAAATTTGGAAGAAAACTTAGTCGGTGCCATGATTATGGGCGACTTTGCCGGGATTAAAGAAGGTGATGAAGTTGTCTGTACTAAACGTATTTTGAGCGTGCCCGTGGGTGAGGCTTTAGTGGGTAGAGTGGTTAATCCTTTAGGTGAAGCCTTAGATGGAAAAGGGGCCTTAGATACTACTCAATTTAACCCGGTTGAAAAGATTGCCCCCGGCGTTATTACTCGTGCCTCCGTTAATCAGCCCGTTCAAACTGGTATCAAGGCTATTGATGCCATGATTCCGATTGGTCGCGGTCAACGGGAATTAATTATTGGCGATCGCCAGATTGGTAAGACTGCCATTGCTATTGACGCCATCATTAATCAGAAGGGCCAGAACATGAAATGTATTTATGTTGCTATTGGTCAGAAAGAGTCTAAGGTGGCCGATATTTTACGTAAGCTTGAGGCCGCTGGGGCCATGGAATATACCACCATTGTTTTAGCGGGCGCTTCCAGCCCGGCCGCTTTGCTCTACATCGCTCCTTACGCTGGCTGCGCGATGGCCGAATATTTTTTGGATAAGGGCGAAGATGTTTTAATTGTTTATGATGATTTATCTAAGCACGCCGTTTCTTATCGCGAAATTTCTCTTTTACTCCGTCGTCCTCCGGGTCGCGAAGCTTTCCCGGGCGATGTCTTTTATTTACATTCCCGTCTTTTGGAAAGAGCTTGTAAATTAAATCCTGATTTTGGCGGCGGCTCCATTACCGCTTTGCCTATTATTGAAACACAGGCAGGTGATATTTCTGCTTATATTCCGACCAACGTTATTTCTATTACTGATGGTCAGATTTTCTTGGAACCAGATATGTTTTATAAGGGTAACCGCCCAGCTATTAACGCTGGTTTGTCTGTCTCCCGCGTCGGTTCCTCTGCTCAGATTAAGGCAATGAAAAAAGTTGCTGGCAAGATGCGTCTTGAAGCAGCTCAATTCCGTGAATTAGCGGCCTTTGCTCAGTTCGGTTCTGATTTAGATGAAGAAACTAGCCGTAAATTGGAAAGAGGCAAGCGCTTATATGAAGTCTTTAAACAAGATCAATATCAACCTTTATCCGTAGATAAGCAGGTAGTTATTTATTACGCTTTAATTAATGGTTTTGTTGATAATGTTCCGGTGGAAAAGGTGCGTAGTTTTGAAGCGGGCCTGTATAAATACATGGATTTAAATAGTGACGTTTCTAAGTTAATTGTTGAAAAGAAAGAATTGGATGCTGAAGTTGAAGAAAAAATTAAGAGAGTGCTAAGCAACTACAAAGAGACTCTGGACTATTTAATCAGTTAGGATTTTTAAGCTTTTTATCTATGGCTAAGACCAAAGAAATATCCAGACGCATCAAATCAATCGGTAATACCAAAAAAATTACTAGAGCGATGGAAATGGTGGCGGCTGCTAAAATGAGAAAAGCCGTGGAGGCGGTTTTACATACCCGCACCTATGCTAATTTGAGCTGGGAAACTGTTTTACATCTTTCCGCCATGGCTCACGGTGATGGTGATTTAAGTCATCCTTTGTTAACTAAGCGTGCTGACATTAAAAAGGTAGCAATCATTTTAATAACCTCTAACCGTGGTATGTGTGGTGGTTATAATGCGGCCATTTTAAATAAAGCTAAGGATTCAATTAAGCAACATCCCGATGTTCCGACTGAATTTGTTTTAGTGGGAAAGAAGGGCGCTTCCATCTATTCTCAAAACAGGGTGGTGGCGGCAGAATTTCCGAAGAGCGACCTTCTCTATGACGCCAAGGAAGTCGTGCCCATTGTTCAGATGATGATTAATGATTTTCTGAGTGGAAAATATGATAAGATTTTTGTAGCTTATACCGATTTTATTAGTCCTGCCAAGCAAATTCCCCGCGTTAAGCAGCTTTTGCCCGTAGATATTGAATCTGAAGATGAATATTTAGGGATTATCGGTGATAATAAGGTTAGTGTCACTAAGGAGATGCTTACGGATAAAGAGCAAAAACATTTAGTTCCCGCAGCCGGTTTTGATTATATTTTTGAGCCCAGCCCTAAGGAAGTTCTTGATAAGATGATTCCGCGTCTATTAGAAGTGCAGATTTACCAGGCTTTATTAGAAGCTAACGCTTCTGAACATAGTGCTCGGATGAGTGCGATGCATCAAGCTACAGAGGCGGCTACTGATATGGTCCATGAATTAACTTTATTTTATAACAAAGCCCGTCAGGCGGGCATTACCGCGGAAATCGCGGAAATTAGTGCTGGCGCTAACGCCCTGCTCGATTAACTCGTTAATAAATTTAAAAAATATGACTGACAAAAAAAGTAATTTCGGGAGCGTCAAGCAAGTTATCGGCGTGGTCGTCGATGTTTATTTTGCTGAGCATTTACCTGAAATTTTCAATGCTTTAGAAATTGATTTAAATGGTAAAAAGTTGGTTCTCGAGGTCGAACAGCATATCGGCTCAAATGTAGTCCGTACCGTGGCTATGGGCTCGACCGACGGTTTACGTCGGGGCGAGAAAGTTGTGGATACGGGTGCTCAAATTAGTGTGCCGGTTGGAGTGGAAACTTTGGGCCGAATTTTTAACGTTCTCGGAGAGGCAGTAGACGGCGCCGAAACTCCAAAGACTGAAAAGAAATATGCCATTCATCGTCCGGCTCCGAAATTTACCGATCAATCAAGTAGTGTTGAAATCTTAGAAACTGGTATTAAAGTTATTGATTTGATTTGCCCGATTGTTAAGGGTGGTAAGGTGGGATTATTCGGTGGCGCCGGTGTCGGCAAGACCGTGGTTATTTTGGAACTCATTCATAATATTGCTAGTGAGCACGGCGGTTATTCTGTTTTCGCTGGTGTCGGTGAACGTACCCGTGAAGGTAATGATTTATATCACGAAATGAAAGATAGTGGCGTGCTTGATAAGGTGTCGATGGTTTTTGGACAAATGAATGAACCGCCGGGAGCCCGTGCCCGCGTCGCTCTTTCTGGTTTATCAATCGCTGAATATTTCCGTGATGAGAAGAAACAGGACGTTTTATTTTTCGTTGATAATATTTTCCGTTTTACTCAAGCCGGTTCCGAGGTGTCCGCTCTTTTAGGACGCATGCCTTCAGCCGTAGGTTATCAGCCGACCCTATCTACCGAAATGGGTGAATTACAAGAACGTATTACTTCCACTAAAGATGGTTCTATCACTTCCATTCAAGCCGTTTATGTACCGGCTGACGATTTGACCGACCCGGCGCCAGCCACTACCTTCGGCCATTTAGATTCTACCGTGGTTTTGTCCCGTTCTTTGTCTGAACTTGGTATTTATCCGGCAGTTGATCCGCTTGATTCTTCCTCTATTATTTTGGATCCAAAAATTGTTGGCCAAGATCACTATGAGGTTGCTCGTGGCGTACAAAAGATTTTACAGCGTTATAAAGATTTACAGGATATCATTGCTATTTTAGGTATGGAAGAATTGTCTGGGGAAGATAAATTAATTGTTGCCCGTGCTCGCAAAGTGCAAAAATTCTTGTCCCAGCCTTTTGCAGTAGCGGAAGCTTTTACTGGTCGCTCTGGTAAGTATGTAAAATTATCAGATACAGTTAAGGGTTTTAAAGAAATCTTGGACGGCTTACACGATGAACGTTCCGAAGACGATTTCTATATGAAGGGTGGAATTGAGGAGGTTGCCGTTGTCGCTAACGCTTAATTATTATGGCCGATAAAAAAAATATTAAATTCGAGATTGTTACCCCTGAACGGACTGTGCTTAAACAGGAAATTCTTCAGGTGACTGTTCCGACACAGTCGGGAGAGATTACCATCTTGCCCGATCACATCCCCTTGGTTTCGATGTTGAAGCCGGGAGTTTTGGAAATCAAAACTTTAGATCAAGAAATAGAAATTATGTCTGTTTCTGGAGGCTTTATTGAGGTTTTGCGGGACAAGGTGGTTATTTTAGCCGATACGGCAGAGCGAGCCCAAGAATTAGATGAATCTCGGATTGAAAAAGCGCGCAAGCAGGCAGAAGATGCTAAAGCCGAGGCTAATTCTCGCGAAGGCTATGACTTGTCGGCCGTGGCCGCTAAACTTGAAGCAGAATTGGCACGTGAACGCGCTCTTCATAAGTGGCGCCGTTTGAAAAATATAAAATAATTCAGATAAATAAATATAGTGTTAACAAAAATGTCTAACGAAATGCCAAAACAAAATTTTCAGGGCCATCATGAAGATCATGAAACCCTCTTAAACCAAGAGTGGGAGAAATCTCAAAATAATGAGATTATTGTCGGCCTTAAAGAAGGTCGCAATCTCTCCGAACTGCTTGAAGCTCTGCCTGGCTTTAAAGAATCCTTCCAAAATTCTTTAGATTGTTTGGACTGTGCTGACGGCCGGGTTTGTTCCGGTCATAAGCTCGGTTTGGCCGGTCAGGGAATTCTCTTAAATGAGAGCGATCTCGCTATTTTAGAGACTAAAATTAAAGAGCTGGGAATTCGCGTCACCGGCCACGATAATTGTGGTGCCGCCGGCATCGCTCATCCTGGTCCAGATAGTGATCTCCATGGCTACGAATTTACTAAGTCTTTAGCTGAGCGTACAGGCGCCTCTTATTCTGAGGTGCATAAAGAAGATTTTTCTTGTCCAGTCCACAATGAACGCTGTTTAGTGCTTGAAGGGACGGGTCGTTTCGATGTCGCCAATCTCCAGGGCTTCCCGGGAAGATTTATCTCTTCTGCTGAATTTTTTGGTTTAAGCGAAGAATATCAGCGCACTGAGGCTAAGGCTTTAATTGGGATTGCTTTAGGAAATCATGGTTTCGGCCAGCGTTTTAGCCAGGAAGATCCTTTCTATCTGCTGATTTCGGCAGAGAATGAAGAATCTTTGGTAAAGACTAAGGCTTGGGCCGAAGCAGTAGCCGCTGAATTTGAGGGCCGGGTAAGGGTAGAATCTTTTATCGCTCCGGCTAAGGCCTAATCAAACAAGTATTTACTGAATTAAAAAACCCGCTGGCATTGTCAGCGGGTTTCTGTTTTATATCGGCTATTTTTTAGCAGATATGGGTGTTGGCGGACCGGTAATAATCCCAGAGTTTTTCCAGGTAATCATCGGTTTTTGGTGAAGTATTTTCACCGCCCTTTTTGTCTTCTTTTGTCTCGATGACAGTCATTGCTGAAAGTTTTTCTGCAGTTTCCATGGCTCTGATATTGGGGTTAAATTTATAATGAACAATAAAAAAACCGGCCCTTTTCGGCCGGTTTTTGCAAAGTCTTAATGATTGGGTTCTAGTCTAAGACGCGCAAAACTGGCCGGAGGGAGCCGGTAAAGTAAAAAGCAAAAAAGAAAGAATGATTGAGTTTTGCGTAGCGATTATTCATAACTTTTTCAATATAACAAAAATAATTAATTAAAACAATATCCAAGCGAATAGAATTAGGCCTAAAACGATACGATACCAGCCGAAAATTTGGAAATCATTTTTTTGGATAAATTTTAAAAAGAATTTAATCCCTAAGACAGCGGTAATAAAGGCAGTAATTAGGCCAATTAACCAGATAAGCAAATCGTTACCATGTAAGACGGGTGGCGTTTTATATAAATCTAAAGCGGTGGCGGCCGCCATGGTCGGTAGGGCGAGCAAGAAAGAGAATTCAACAATATTTTTTCGAGAAATATTAAGAGCCAGTCCGCCCATAATAGTGGCGGCCGAGCGAGAGACTCCCGGGATGATGGCTAGAGACTGAAAGACGCCAATGAGCGCGGCTTGGCGGTAGCTTAATTGCCCTAAATCTTGATTAAGCTCTATTTGTTGGCGGCGAGCAAAGTATTTTTCTAAAACAATCAGGATAATACCCCCGATTAATAAAGCGGCGGCGATTAAGGGCAGGCTTTCCATTAAGTAATTTTTCACCAGTTTATAGGCTCCCAGTCCGATAATGGCGGTAGGGATGAAGGCAGCGGCAATTTTCAGAATTAATTTTGGTTCTCTAAGGAGTTTACGGGCATATAAAGCCGCTACGGAGAGAATGGCTCCGAGTTGGATGGAAATCAGGAAACTGTCTAAAAAGTCGCTCTCGGGGATGCCCAGGGCCTTAGAAGTGATAATAAGGTGAGCGGTGGAGGAGATGGGAAGAAATTCGGTGATACCCTCGATTAAACCGAGAAGAATAGAGTAAAAAATAGTCATAATTTTATTATTTAATTCTACTATATTTTTTGAGTATTTGCCAGTCTTTTATTAATACTATTTCAGTCTTGACAGGGTCAGAGAAAAGGCTTAAAATAGGCTTAGACTTAGCACTCGCTTGCTTTGAGTGCTAATAATATATTTAATAAAAATTATTATAATATTAGTCAAAATAATTCTCTAAGCTTGCTAAAAATAGTAATCTTATAAATTATTTTAGACTCTTGGTTCTATGCAGTTAAAACCTCTTTCTAACCATGTGATTGTTAAAGCCGCCGCTCAGGAAGAAATTACTAAATCTGGGATTTTTCTGCCCAGCACCGCTGATAAAGATCGCCCGGAAAAGGGTGAAGTAATTGCCGTTGGCCCAGGAAAGATTTTAGATAACGGTCAATTATCGCCTATGAGCGTAGTCGTTGGCAATCAAGTGATTTTTAAGAAATATTCTCCTGATGAAATTAAAATTGATGGTGAAGATTTTTTAATCCTTAACGAAAGTGATATTGTGGCGATTGTTGAATAATAAATTTAAAATTTAATTTACATAACTATATGGCTAAACAAATAATTTTTGATGAAAAGGCGCGCTTGGCTTTAAAGCGCGGTGCCGACCAACTGGCAAACGCTGTTAAAGTTACTCTTGGCCCCAAAGGACGGAATGTTGTCATTGATCGCAGCTACGGTTCTCCAATTGTCACTAAAGACGGCGTTACCGTGGCCAAAGAAATTGAATTGGAAGATAAGTTTGAAAATATTGGCGCTAGTATTGTTAAAGAAGTCGCCTCTAAGACTAATGACGCCGCTGGTGATGGTACCACCACCGCTACCGTTTTAGCCCAAGCTATTATCAATAACGGCTTGAAATTAGTAGCCGCTGGTGTTAATCCGATTGAAATTCGCCGGGGCATTGAAGGCCGGGTTGCCCAGATTGTTGCCGAATTGAAAAAGATGAGCAAAAGTATTAGTACTAAAGAAGAAATTGCTCAAGTTGGTTCTATCTCCGCTAATGACGCGGAAATTGGTCAGATTATTGCCGAGGCAATGGATAGCGTTGGTAAGGAAGGAGTAATTACTGTCGAAGAAGGGCAGTCTTTCGGTATTGAGAAAGAAGTGGTGGAAGGCATGCAATTTGATAAGGGCTACGTTTCTCCTTATATGATTAGTAATTCCGAGACGATGAAGGCTGAAATGAATGACCCCTATATTTTAGTGACTGATAAAAAAATTGCTTCCTTGCAAGAAATCCTACCGCTTTTAGAAAAGGTGGTGCAGTCAGGTAAAAAAGATTTGGTAATTGTGGCGGAAGAAATTGAAGGGGAGGCTTTAGCCACTTTCGTGGTCAATAAACTTAGAGGCACTTTCAATGTTTTAGGTATTAAAGCTCCTGGTTTCGGCGATCGTCGCAAGGCGATGTTGGTAGACATTGCGGTTTTAGTTGGCTCCCGTGTCATCTCTGAGGAAGTGGGCTTGAAATTAGATAAGACGGAACTGGAAGATTTAGGCCATGCCCGTCGGGTGGTTTCCTCTAAAGATAATACTACGATTATTGACGGCGCGGGTGATAAAAAAATGATTGCAGAACGCATCGCTCAAATCCGCAAAGAAAAAGAACTTAGTGATTCGGATTTTGATAAAGAAAAATTGCAAGAACGTTTAGCTAAATTATCCGGAGGCGTAGCGGTTATTAAAGTGGGAGCTGCGACCGAAACTGAAATGAAAGAAAAAAAATATCGCATTGAAGATGCTCTAAATGCCACTAAAGCGGCCGTAGAAGAAGGTGTTGTTCCTGGTGGTGGCTTAGCTTTAGCCATCGCTTGCTACGGCGCTGATTTTGCTGGCTTTGAAAAAGAAATGAAAGACGCTAGTGGTTTGTCGGCAGGCGAAAAGATTATTAATCAATCTATTTTAGAGCCAATTAAGCAGATTGCCAGTAATGCCGGCGTTGATGGTTCTTTAATTTTGCAGCGCATCATTGAAGAAAATAAAGGAGCAAAGGAAATTCGGGGCTATAATGCCGCTAATGGTGAATTTGTAGATATGCTGAAAGCGGGCATTGTGGATCCGACTAAAGTTGTCCGCTCAGCTTTGGAAAATGCCGCTTCCGCCGCGATGATGTTTTTAACCACTGAAGCTGTCATTACCGATAAGCCTGAGGCTAAGGGTTGTAGTTGCGAGAGCGGTCACAGTCATGGCGGCATGGACATGGGCATGATGTAAAAATAATTGCTAGTTTAGTAAAAAAGAGACTCGCTCGAGTCTCTTTTTGTTTTCTTTGGGCGAACTTGGTTGCTAGCCTATTTTTTGCTATAATGTGATTATAAAAATAATATTTTAAGCATATGTCTAGTTCCCAGAAATCTAAAATTATTAAGAAAAAAGCGACTGTCGTCGCCGTTTCTGGCTATTTTAATCCTTTACACGTTGGTCATCTCGAAATGATTGAGCGGGCGCGCCGTTTGGGTGATAAATTGGTTGCCATTATTAATAATGATTTGCAAGTTAAACTTAAAGGGAGCGTCCCTTTTATGAATTTGAAAGATAGAGTTAAAATTGTCTCCGCCTTAAGAGATGTTGATGCGGTTTTTGTCTCTATTGATCGCGATAAGACTGTTTGTAAATCTTTAGCGAAATTGCGTCCGGATATTTTTGCTAATGGTGGTGATCGTCATAGCATTGGTGATGTGCCCGAATATCCAATTTGCCAAAAATATAAAATTAAAATGGTGGACGGTTTGGGCAAAAAAATCAGAGCCAGTTCACTTTTAATTGCGGAGGCGGCGGCGAAGAAAGAAAAATTAAAAGTTAAAAAATAATTATGTCTCGTCTGGCCCGCTATTTTCTATTTTTTGCTTTCTGCTTGCTCTTAACCGCTTTGGTTTTGGGTTTAATTTTTGGGCGGAGTTTAGTCCGTTCTCTGGCGACTGATAATAGTTTTTTTGGACGACTTGATAACATTTTTTCCCAAGAAAAGCCGGTCTCTATCGAAACTCGCCCGGAGAAAACTGTGCGTTTTATCGAGGGTTGGACTAGTCGTGACATAGGACAATATCTTGAAGCTCAAGGCATTTGGCAAAGTGAGGAGTTTTTAGAGGTGGTGGGCTTTCCTCAGGTTGACTACAGTCAAGAAAAAGAGCTGCCTCAGCCTCTCGATTTTTCTGATCGTTTCAGCTTTTTGGAAGACAAGCCAGAAAATCGAGGCCTGGAGGGCTATTTGTACCCAGATACTTATCGTATCTATGCTGCTAGCTCGACCCCGGCTGATTTAATTGAGAAGATGTTACTCAATTTTGATAAGCGTCTCACCCCACAAATGCGGGCTGATATTACTAAGCAGGGAAAGACTGTTTATGAAATTATCACCATGGCCTCTCTTTTAGAAAAAGAAGCACCGATTAATTATGCCAGCGGTGATAATAATGACGCCCGGATTATTTCGGGAATTTTTTGGGACCGAATCAAAGTCGGGCAAGCTTTACAATCATGTGCTAGTCTCGCCTATATTTTGGGAGTCAATAAAGCTCAATATTCTACCGAAGATACCCAGGTTGAATCAGATTATAATACCTATAAATATCGTGGTCTACCGCCTGGACCTATCAGTAATCCCGGCATCTTAGCGATTGAGGCGGCGATTTATCCTATTAGTACTAATTATAATTATTTTCTTACTCCAGCCGGGAGCAAGGAAATTATTTACGCTGTTACCTATGAAGAGCACTTGCTTAATAAGAATAAATATTTGCCTTAAATTATATGTTTGAACAAGTTAGCCAAAAAGCTGCCGATGGCGCCAATAACTTTGTCAATGCGGCTAAGCAGTCTTCAGTTAGGGAACCACGGGGAAATAGAAATAAGTTATTGCTTATAATTTTGCTTATCATAGTCGTGGCGGCATTGGTTGGCGGAGCTTGGTGGGCTTGGCAAAAATTTAGCTCTATGTCTCAGGCACCGGCGGACAATAATCAAGCCTCCTCTTCTGATCCCGCCCGTCTTGATGGCGTCCATCTTGAGGGCACAGAAGGAGAAAATACAGGCGTGGAGCAGGAGGGAGAAGAGACTGCGGTTGAATATTTATATTTTTCTTATTTTTACAAAGAGCCAGTAGGCACGATTAAGGATTTTAAGTTTCCTGAGTATAAAAAACCGATAAATGTTAAAGTTGATGTTGCTAATTATTATGATGTTTCCCGTAAATTCAGTTTAGATAAAGGTTTAGATTCTTTAAACAATAATGGTTTTGCTATTTTGGATAATCCTTGGTCTAAAGAAACGGATGATTTTTATTCTTTAGCCGTTGCTTTAGATGATAAACAGGTGCCTTTGTTTATCAGTTTTGATTTTATCTCTTATTATTATCAGAGTGTTTTGAAGATGGCTTTTAAAGAAATCGAACAGGAAGTTTTCTATGACAGTTTATGGGAGATAAATTATAATTTATACGAAAATGCTCGTGTTCGCTATGAAAGTCATTTGCGAGAAATTGGCAATATTAATGATCGCGTTTTAGAGGGCGAGCGACTAGAAACGGCTTTTTTTGCTGTTTCTTTAGAACTGTTGAAGCCACGGATGGATCAGATTGATTCAGAAAATAATTTTAATTCTGATAAATTTACCCATCAGGAGCAGCAGAAGTTTTCTTTTACCGTGCCCGCTTATTTAAGTGATGATGTTTTAAAGGAGCTGGAGTTGATTCGGGCGGCTAAAGAAAAAAGAAAGTCGCCAGTTTTGCTTTATGACCGTGACTATCGTTCTTTTGTCGTCCCGCAAGAATATAAGAATAATGCCCGTTTGCAAAATTTTTATTTGACTGCCGTTTGGCTTAATTCTGTGTTTCCTTTGAATTATCGTAATGAATCTTGTCCTGAGTGTTTATTGGATAAAGATGATTGGCGGATTAATTTTACGGCGGCCTCTTTAATCTCTAGAGATTTTGCTCAAAATCAAGAGTTAAAAAGCGAATGGGCGCGCGTTTATAAAATCATCTCTTTTTTCAAAGGATTGCGTGATGATTGGAATTATGTCCACTACCGTGATGGTTTAAGAAATACTTTTGGTGAAGATTTTGATATTGTTCAACTATTTGCTGAAGATAATGCCGAGGCGGAAAGTAATATGGAGAAGCTCCGTCAAAATCTCTTGCAAAGAGAACTCGTGCCGATGCAGGGAGGATTGAGTTTAAAGACGATGGCGGGCTATAAAATTGCCGGCTTACAGTTTTTAGCAGATTTTTATTGGCCTAATGATTTTATTTTTGGACACTTAAGTTATCCGGAGGTTGGTGTTTACCAGGGCGGGGAAAAGCCGGCTGTGGGCAATGTTACGGCTTGTTCTTTCCAAAAGAAATATCAGCGCTGCCAAGGATCAAGTCAGGATATCCTCACTTTAATTTATCCCTCCTGGCAGGGAAGCTTGTTTCTGGAAAATAGTAACTATGCTAACTATAAAGAGGCCTTAGCGCGCTTACGTCCTTTAGCTGACGGGGGAATGAATGAGAATATGAATAACTATTGGTCGTCTTTGCTGATTAGCCGTTATTATTTAAATATTCCTGATTCGCGCTTGCCCGCCTATTTACGCTCTGAACAGTGGCGACTGCATATGTCTAGCGCCGCCTTAGGCGCCTGGACTGATATGCAGCTGCCCTTAGATAAGATGGTATTAAGGAGTCAAAATGATAAGGAGGCTAGTTTAGGGGCAATTGTTGGTTCTTCCGATTATGCTTTAGTGGAACCTAACTTAGATTATCTCGAGCGCCTATTAGCTCATAATCAAATGTTGTTGGGAATGTTTGAGGCTATTGGTCTTAATGAAAAATCTAGTTTAGCTACTAATAACATCAAAGAGGCTGGTAGACAATTAGCTATCTTTAAAACAATTATTGAAAAACAAGCACAGGGCGAGAGCTTGAGCGCCGAAGACAATCAGTTTATTCGCGAATTTGTGCGCGCTTATATTGTTGAAAAGAATGCAGAAAAAACTATCTCTTGGCGCAATAGCGTTCTTGGTGCCAGCATTAAAGAGAGTCTCGGAGCGCCCCGTTTACTAATTATTGTTCATCCTGTTGGTGATAAAAAAGTTTTCGCTGCTGGTCCGATATTTAATCATCAGGAGAGTAGGTAGGCTTAAAATTTATTTTATTTAAAAAACCACCTTTTTGGTGGTTTTTTAGATTGAATAATTAATAATATTAAAAATTAGCTAATATGAGAATAAATATATTAATTTAAGGCTTTATTTTTTTATAATGCTATTGACAAAATATTAAAAATAGTGTATATTAATCTTTAGTTAAACTTGAACTTTGACAAATAAAGGTTTTTAGGTTCATAACCGTGTTCTACTAATATTAGGCCACAGTTATGAACCTAATTTAAACTACAAACCTTTAAAACCATTTGTCATGAAAAAAAGTTTTTCAATTTCTGCAATTGCCGTGTCTAACATGGCCGTGGTAATCATTTTTATTCTTATCTTCTTAACTGGGTCGCTCATGGCTCAGAACGCCACCTTGTCACGTGACTACTGGCACCCAAATAAAAGCCAGAGGGCTGTGTTCGTGAAATTCAGCGATTCCTTAAACGCGAACTCTGCTCTGGCAGAATTAAAGCGCTTACAACTTGAGCCGGCTAACTTAGATGACCTCATGGCCTATCATGTTTCTACTTATGTTGCCGCACCGGCAAACAAAATAGTTGCGCTCGGCTCAAAGTGGGATGGACTCACCGGGTATGATTACATACCTTATTCTGATGCAGATGAAAAGCAGTTTATTCGCCTGAAGTATGATGAGTTTATGTGGGACACAAGTTTTGTGTTTATGGCTTTTCGCGAGAAAGATGATAAGTTTTCTTTTGGAACACTTGAACATTATTTCAAGTACACCGTGCCTATCTCCGACGACGATACAGCTTCTAACGAGTTGTTCGTTAATAAGAAGTGCAACGTTATGATGTTCCAAAAATATCATGCATCGCTGGATGTCTCCAGCCAGACCTGGATGAATGCATTTGTGCTTTGGCACATAACTTACAAGGGGCAGATTATTAGAATCCCCAACACCTTATCGTATCAATCAATCTTAAGTCCAAAAGTTATCATGGATAATCTTGTATTTAAGGCTGTCGATCGTGGTGGTGAGCATGGTTTTTATACCGTTGTGCCTTTGCGTGAAGGCAAATACATGGGGGACGCATACCATGTAATGCCAAACTAAAGAAGTTCTTTATAAAAAAGACCCGATCTTTCGACCGGGCCTTTTTTATTTTCTATATTCAAATAAATAATTCTCGCCTTGGCCAATCTTTTCCCAGTAGTCAGCGCTCATTTTGGCCTCGGCAATAATCTTATCACTTGCCCACCAGTATTTATTGATAATTAAATAAGAGCGTCTGACGCCAGCAAAATCCATGGCCCTCTCCATTGTTTCCTGATTAGCTTGCTTATAGACCATCTCTAAAAAATATTGGTAAAGGGGTCCGCCGGTGGGGATGGGGTAGAAGTAAATTTCTCCACTTGGACTAGACAGGTAGCGGCGAAAACCGATTTCTCGCAAGGCAGCGGCGCTGACTTGTTGGTTGGCTAAAACGATATAGTTTTCTCCTTGAGCCCGCTCTTCTGCCCGTCTGACCGCTGAAATATCACTAGCACTGCTGGAGTAGCCGCGGGAATTATGATAATGGTCAAAGCGAGGATAGGAGCCATAGACGGCGGTAGTGACTAAGATGGCTCCGCCAATGACCATTATTATCTGAGTTGTTCGTCGATAGCGAGTAGCTGCTTTTATTATGTGTAATAAGAGCTCCCAATAGAGCGGGGTTAGTATGATTAGAGCGATGATAGGTAGGCGGGCGGCATAGTCATCTTGTTCATAGGTAATTAATCCAGAAAAGCTGAAACCACGGCTGATTAAGTAGGCGCTGATGGCTGCTAAGGCGCTGAGACTGAAAATTTGAGCGGCTTTTTTTTCCGACTTTTTATCTTCAGGCCATATTTTTTTACGTTGGAAAAAAATCAATAGGGTGCCACCAAGTATCAGCCAGAAATAATTATTGAAGAAGAAGTAGCTTAGGTTTAGAGAATAATTTTCGCTGTTGGCAAATACTGGATTTAGCAGACTCAAATTAAAACTTTGCAAATTTAAAGCACTAAAGCCGGCCACCGCCCAGAGACTTAGGCAAAACATTAATAAGGCACTGCCAAAAGTAATTAGGGGTTTTTGCAAAATCTTTTGCAGGGCTACTTTGAGGGGTAGACTGGGAATTAAGATAAGAGCAGTCAGAAAGAGAGCAGGAATCCCAGCGAGCGGATGGACGGCAAAGCTAGCGACAGCGGTGCTGATAATTAAAACTTTACGCGCATTTTTATAAATAAAAATTACCGTTGCTAGGAGCAAGAGATAGCTGAAATTTTGGGGAGTGCTGATAATTAAAGGGGAAAAACCAATAATTAGTAAAAGCAGACTAGTCTGCCAAGCTTTATTTTTATTATCTGAGATCCCTTTAGCTAGATAGGACAATAGATAGGGGAGTGCTAGAGCACTGAAAATAGGGAGAAACCATTGATTAATCAAGCCCAGGCTAATACCGGTAAATTTGTGGAGAGCGATAATTAAAGAATACTGGCCAAGGTAATAGGGAGTTTTAGGTAATATATAGCCGTGTTGACTGATTTCGGCCATGGCGGCTTGGTGAATAAAGGGGTCAAAGCCATAGCCTAGGCGATAGATAATAGCAGCCAGACTGAAGAGACTCAAATAATAGAGACTTAATAATAGTTGTTGATGAATGTTCTTGGCTGTCTGGCTGAGAGCGGCGATTAAGGCTAAGCTGCTAAGTCCGAGGCTGAGAAAAATTAAGGGACTAGTCTCCGTCCAAGGAGAGATAATGGCGCTGTCAGTCCGAGCCTGATAGGCACAGACGATGGTAGTAATGCTAGCTAAGGCTCCTACTCCCGCCCAGAGCCAAAATGCTTTTGTGCTTTTACTTTGTTTTTCTATTTTTTCCTGTTTATTTTTGCCGCTTTTTTTAAAGGCCACAAAGAGAAAAGTGGCGATTAAAATCGCCGCGATCAGACCGATATAGTCTAAGGCGTGGATAAAATAAACTAAAGCGCCAGCACTGATAAAAAAACAGAGCCAGAGCCAGATGTTTTCGGGGAGGTTATTGGGGTTAATTAGTCGCATCTTTATATAATAGCAAATTCTTGCTTATTCGGACAATTTTGGCTACTATTAAAAAGAAGATTAGTTGTATTAAGCTACTTTTTTATGAAATTAAGCTGGTTTTGGCAAAAATTAGATTATATTATCGCCGGCCTCTTGGCGCTCGCTTTTTTCGTAGCGACCTCCGCTTTTAATTATCACACCCAGGCACCCGATTATGTTAAATTCTTATCCCCTGACGAAACGGCTAATTATTTTTTTGCCCGTCAGTATGCGACTCAGGGCGAGTTGGCTATTTTTGAGCCAGCCAATTTATTAGGGGAAGAAGTCGTGCATCCGCGCAGCATTCGGAGCGATCACGGCTGGTTAAAGCCGGTTAGCTTTCTGGGGATTATTTTAATTTATGGCCAAATTGCTGCTTGGCTGGGGGTTGGCATTATTCCTTATTTGACGCCTTTCTTTGCGGCCGCCGGTCTCTTATTTTTCTATGGTTTTGTCCGTCGTCTTTTTGGGAGACAAAGTGCTTTGCTTTCAGTTTTTCTCTTAGCCTCTTTTCCTGTTTATTTCTTTTATACGGCACGGAGCATGTTTCATAATATTCTGTTTATTGTTTTTTTATTAGCCGCTGCTTATTTTTTAGTTTTAGCCGTGCCTGGACCTTCTGCTGAAAAAAAGAATTTTTGGTCTTGGCGTTTTTCCGCTAAAGAAATATCAACTTGGCTTTACTCTTTATTAGCGGGACTGGCTTTAGGGGGTGCGGCTGGGGCTCGTTCTTCTGAATTATTATGGCTTGCGCCCGTGCTTTTTATCGCCTGGCTCTTTTTTGCCCGGCGTCTGGGGCTAACTAGACTAGCTCTGATGGCTGGCGGGGTACTTCTTGCTCTCTTGCCCGTTTTTTATTGGAATCAAGTACTATATTCCTCCCCTTTTTATGGAGGTTATGGGGAAATGAATAAATCAATCACGGAATTATCCCAAGCGGGCGGCCAGCTATTACAATCTACTGTTACTGGGAGTTTTTCTCAGTATCGGGCGGTAGTGGATACGGTTTTAAAGAATATTTTTTATTTCGGTTATCAGCCTTATCAATCTTTGCGCATGTTTTTTTACTACGTAGTGAAGATGTTCCCCTTTCTTTGTGCTTTTGCTTTCTTAGGTTCTTTGATTTTCATAGTCAACCTCTTGCGCCGCCCTAAGCGGGGAGCTTATCTTTATCTTTTAACTTGGTTGATTTTGTCTTTAATTTTAGTTTTTTACTATGGCAGCTGGCAATTTAATGACAATCCTGATCCCCGTCGTTTTACCATTGGCAATTCTTATACCCGTTACTGGTTACCGATGTATATTATGGCTTTGCCCTTGGCTTCATTATTTGTTGTTACTTTGGCGAGAGCTTTAGCTTCATTATTAGCTCTTAAAAATAATAACCCTAGCAGACTCAGAGCACGTCGCTGGATTGTGGGAGGCCTTACTTTCTTTATTGGTGGCACTTGGGTTTTCAGCTCTTTGATGTTTACTCTTTTTGGTTCTGAAGAGGGGCTGATGACTTTGTATTATAATCATTTTAGTGATCGGGAAAATGCGCGCGCAATTTTAGCGGCGACGGAAGACGAGGCGGTGATAGTAACTCAATATCACGACAAGCAACTATTTCCAGAGCGGCGGGTGGTGAACGCACTTTTAACCAACGATGCGGTTAATACTAGTCTTGGTTTGATTTTACAACATTACCCGGTTTATTATTATAATTTTTCTTTTCCTGATAAAGATTTAATTTATTTAAATGAACGCCGTTTACCCGCTTTCGGCTTTACTTTAGAGTTGCAAGAACGGCGGGGTCGCTTTGGCTTATATCAATTATTGCCGTTTACGGCTACGAGCACGGCGACCAGTTCTTTGCCTTAGATTTTAACTTTATGTTTTATCATATAATTACTATTGGTTGTCAGATGAACAAGGCGGACAGTGAGCGTATCGCCTCTTTTTTAGATGTTCATGGCTATCAAGCCCAGGATTCTTGGTTGGGAGCAGATTTAGTGATTCTCACGACTTGTGGGGTGAGACAATCAGCCGAGGATCGTGTCTATGGACTCGTTAATCGTATCCGTCAGAGTAATCCCGGGGCGGCCTTGGTCATCACTGGTTGTTTGGCTAATCGAACTGATGTTCATCGCCGCTTGCGGGGGCGGGTTGATTTGTTTATGCCTATTAATGAGTTGCCTAATCTGTTTGCTTTGTTGAAAAATTGCCGCCAGGAATTAACTTTGAGTTCAGAGGAGGTGCGCAAGCTTAGTGGGGAAAAATATTTAACCATCACCCCCAAGTATCAAAGCAATTTTACCGCCTATTTACCCATTGGCAACGGCTGTAATAATTTTTGTTCATATTGTGTGGTTCCTTATGCGCGGGGACGGGAAGTCTATCGCCCCGCCGCCGACATTATGCGGGAGGCTAAGGCTCTAGTGAAACGGGGTTATAAAGAAATTGTTTTAATTGCTCAGAATGTTAACAGCTACCGCAGTGGCACCGTTGATTTTCCTAAATTACTGCAACGTCTATCTTTATTGCCTGGTGATTTTTGGCTGCGTTTTTCTTCCAGTCATCCTAAAGATTTATCCGCGGAGTTAATTAAAGTTTTAGCTTCTTCTGATAAAATTTGTCATCATCTCCATGTGGCCGTTCAGTCGGGGGACGATGACATTTTGCAGGCGATGAATCGTAATTATACGGCTGCTCATTTTTCTACACTTATCAAGAAAATCAGAAAAGCTAAACCTGGAGTTGCTATCACTACCGATGTGATTGTGGGCTTTCCCGGAGAGACTAAAAAACAGTTTCAAAATTCGGTGAAGCTGTTTAAAGATTTGCAATTTGATATGGCTTACACGGCTCAATATAGCCCTCGTCCTGGCACTGCTTCTTGGAAAATGGAAGATAATGTTTCGCGGGAAGAGAAGCGGCGGCGAGAACAAATTTTGACCGAGATTTTGCGCAAGAGCGGACAGAAGGCTAATAAAGTTTATCTTAAGAAAGAGATCAAAGTTTTAGCAGAGGGCAGGAATAAGAAGAATAAATATTACGGTAAGAGTTCGAGTTTTAAAACTATTCTGTTTAACGCTCCTACTGACTTAAAGCCAGAAGAAATTATTGGCAATTTTGTAACCGTGAAGATTGAAAAAATCCAGGACTTTGGCCTGGAAGGGGTGTTGATAAAATAAATCAAGCCTCCGTTAGGGGGAGGCTTGTTCTTGAGCACTTAAACTGCTTACTTTTCAATCTTTTCAGCTGCTTTGTGCGTTCAGGCTACGTTCAGTTCCGGCCAGCATGGTTGTCAAATTCAGCAAATTCTGTTGAAGCAAATGTCTCTTTTTCATGGCTTTGAATTTTTTGGAATGAATAATAGGGTTTATTAAGAACTATTTAAATTATAGCAAATTGCTTCGTTTATGCCAAGAAAAAAGGCAAATATGAATAAGGCAAAAGTTTTAGTCTTGCTCGGGCCCACAGCCTCTGGTAAGACGGCTTTAGGCGTACGCTTGGCCCTTAGGTATAAGGGGGAAATTGTATCAGCTGATAGCCGGCAGGTTTACAAGGGCATGGATATCGGCAGCGGTAAAGACTTAGCGGAATATAAGGTGGGGAAAAAACTTGTGCCCTATCATTTAATCGACATTGTCAGTCCTAACACGGAATTCAACCTGGCTAAGTATCAGAAATTAGCTTTGAAAGCGATAGCTGATATTATTAAAAGGGGCAAATTACCGATTATCGTCGGCGGCACTGGCCTTTATCTGCAGGCTTTAGTTGATAACTATCTTCTTAGTTCGGCTAAACCAGATCCAGCGAAGAGACGAGAGCTGGAATCATTGAGTCGAGAAGAATTATTTGAACGTCTGGAAAAGTTAAAGCCGGATTTTGCCCATAAGCTTAACAATAGCGATAAAAATAATCCTCGCCGTCTCGTTCGTTATCTGGAAATTCTAGAACAAGGCAATCATTTGGAAGCTAAACAAGATTCACCTTATGATTTTTTAATTTTAGGCCTAACTTATCCGGATGAAGTTTTACGGGAAAGAATTATTAAACGCATTAATACTCGCTTAGAACAGGAAGACATGTTGGGAGAGGTTAAGCGTCTGCACGCTGAAGGAATTTCTTGGCAGCGCTTGCTGTCTTTCGGCTTGGAGTATAAATTTCTTTCCCAGTATCTTTTAGGTAAATTGGATTATGAGAATATGCTTCAAAAGTTGAGCGACGCTTCCTATCGCTTTGCTAAACGACAAAAGACTTGGTTTCGGCGCTGGCAAAAACAGGGCCGGGTAATTGAATATATCTCTTCTTTTCAAGAGGCGGAGAAGAAGATTGAGTCTTGGTTAAAATAGCTTAAATTGACATCTGTAAAAAAATAGCTTAAATTATAAAGTTCAATTAAATCGTTATTTATCAACTAAAATCACCAGCCATGCAGAAAAATGTAATCAATCAAAATCTCCTGGAGTCCTGGAGAGAGTTTTATTCCCGTTACTTCAACCTCCAGGTTGAACTGGACCCCGACATCATTCCCGATTATGTTCCTGGCTATAACCGCCTAATCGTGGTTGTGCCTAAAATTAATCCGGATAAATTAATCCGAGCGATGCGTATTAGGTTCACCAAGGTGAGGACCGAAATCTCTGATGTTACCCGTATCATCATCAGCGATGAACGGAAAGCCTCGGAATTTCCTTACGCCATTTGGGTAAAGGATGAAGATAATCCTACCTGGAGTAATCCTCAGGATTCTGAGAAAGACCCTCCCATTGGAACTCTATTAGAGTGTTTACTTCTGCGCACTGAAACTTTGTTGGAGTATCTGCTTCATTTTTTTAAGACCTGGGATGAAACCAGGCGGACGCTCAACGTTGAGACATCAATGTTGTGCACGGGTACAAAAATGGCGGACGGCTTTCCTCTTCTTAGGTATTATCCTGAGAGTGAAGAATTGAAAATCACCACCTTTAAGGAGGGAGATGACATCAGTAATTGTTATCCGCGCTCGGTTATTTTAAAACAGCAGTAAAGCTCTTTTTCACTTTATCAAAAACCCCCCAGAAAGGGGGTTTTGTTTTTTATTCCATCAATAATTTTTCTAATAGGGGTTTAAGTTTCTCTGGGTTAGCCTTGCCTTTAGTTTCAGCCATTGTTTTACCAATAAAGAATTGGATTAGGGGGAGTTTGCCACTTTTGTACTCTGAAGCTTGTTTAGGGTTGGCGCTGATAACGGCGCGGATAGCATTTTCCAACTCCTCCTCGCTGTCCAACTGTTCTAGGCCTAATTTTTCCATGATATCGCTGGGGTCGCCACCCTCCCAATACATTACTTCTAAGATTCTTTGGCCGGCGTTGGAATTGATTTTATTTTGCCAGATGAGAGTCATTAATTCGGCAAAGTTTTCTGCTGTCATTCTTAAGTCAGCCACGGCACGCTTGTCGGTATTGAGATTTTTGAGTAATTCACTGTTAATCCAGTTAGCAGCCATCTGAGCGGCATTCTTGTCTTGCCTTTCAAAGTCGTCGCCGTTAGCTTCAATCCAAGCCCCCATTTCTGAGACGGTGTTTTCAAAGAAGGCGGCTAAGTCTTTGTCGTTAGTGAGTATTTCCGCACTTTCTTCCTTGAGTCCATATTGATGGATGAAGCGTTTTTGTTTAGCCGGTGGCAACTCGACTAGGCTTTGTTTTAAGGAGTCAAGCCAGGCCTGGTCAATAATAAAAGGGGGGATGTCGGGTTCGGGAAAATAGCGGTAGTCGGCGGCGGTTTCTTTACGTCGCTGAGCAACCGTTTCATTTTTTTTATCATCCCAGCCTCTGGTTTCCGGAATTATTTCTTCACCCTCATCTAAAGCAGCTGCTTGGCGAGTAATTTCGTAGTTAATGGCTTTTTCGACAGCGCGGAAAGAGTTAATATTTTTTACTTCTACTTTAGCATTTAAAGTTTTTCTGCCAGTCGGCAGAATTTGGCCATCTCGATACTGCCAGGCTCCTTTTTTCTGGAGACTGATATTAGCTTCACAACGCATTTCTCCTTTTTCCATATCGGCATTACTCACTTCTAAGAAACGGAGAATGCGTTGATAGGCTTGGCAGAATTTTTTTGCTTCTTCGGCACTAGTGATGGTCGGTTCTGTGACTAGCTCCACTAAGGGAGTGCCGGCGCGGTTAAAATCAATTAAAGTGTCTGTCCGGCCTTGGGGATGGAAAGATTTACCGGTGTCTTCTTCTAGGTGGATCCGAGTAATGGCAATCTCTTTATCGTCCACCGTCAGGCTTCCTTGGAAACAGAAGGGCTGATCATATTGAGAAATCTGATAGCCCTTAGGTAAATCGGGATAGAAGTAGTTTTTCCGGTCAAATTTGGAATGTTGGTTGATGTGGCAATCTAAAGCCAGGCCGATTAAGAGGGTCCAGTCAATGGCCTGTTTATTCGGTACCGGTAAAGTGCCGGGATGACCTAAACAAATGGGACAGACGGTGGTGTTTGGCGCCTTGCCCGTGCTGTTATTATCACAGGCACAAAACATCTTACTTTTGGTTTTAAGTTCGGCATGGATTTCCAGACCGATGATGACATCATATTTCATATATCTTCATTTTAACGGAAAAATTGTTTTCGGGAAAGACGAAGGGGTATTTTATTAAAAAAGCCCCGGGAGGGGGACTTTTTAATAGAGACCACTACTGCCAAATCCTTTATCTCCTCGTTCCGCCTCATCTTCTATTTTAGTTTCAATAATACCGGGAGTTTCTATTTTTTGAATAAGTAATTGGGCAATTTTTTGTCCGGCCTCGATATTATAAATGTCTTCGCTGAGATTTTTAAAGACGACTTTAATCTCCCCGCGGTAGCTGGCGTCGATGACACCGCCCATGGTTTTAAAGCCCTGATTAGCTAGGCCACTTTTATCCCAAATCAAGCCGACAAAACCCATGGGGATGGCCATTTTTATGCCTGTGCCGATAGCGGCTTGGCCATAGGCGGGGATAGAATAGTCCTCAGCCGCGTATAGGTCTAGGCCAGCGTCGCTAGCGTGAACGCGGGTTGGTAATTTAGCGGAAGGGCGGAGCCGTTCACAGGGGATGCTAGAAATTGATTCTGTTGCTTTATTTTCGGGTAGAGAATTATTGCTAATATTTTCAATCGGGCTGCCGTTCTCTTCCGGATGAGCAGGTAGTCCTTTTTCAGGGTCATTATTAGTCAGAGGCAGGGAAATTTCGCCGATAGTCGCTCTTGGCGTCATGGTTAATTCCGGCAGGTTGGGGGTTAATTTTCCCTTATTAATTAAAATGTCACTCAAAGTCTGGAAGTCTGGCGTTTTTTTGTGATCGCCACCGACATTTAAGATGCGGTTGGCGTAGAGCCAGATTAAATAGTGAATATCTTCCCGGCTCATAATTTCGCCGTTGCGGGTGCATTTGATTAAGCGGAAATCTGGTAAGTTCTGAGCAATGTCTAAGTAGGCCTTCTCCGCTTTTTTTAAATGATGGAGGCTGTCTTCATGGATATCTTTAGTTTTTCCTTTCCAGTCTTCACGTTGTCGCTCTTGGGCTAGTTTCTGGGAGATTTCGGCGTCGACATGAAGAATGAGATATAAATCCGGCTTGGGAATATTGAAAATTTTATATTCAATTTCGCTTAACCAATTAAAAAATAATTTTCTCTCTAAGGCATTGTCGATTTTTCCACCCTGATGAGCAAAATTGGAAGAAATATAGCGGTTGGAAACAACTATTTTCCCTTGCTTTAACCATTCTCTGATTTGAAAGCTAGCGTCAAAACGATCAACCGCGTAGAACAGGGAGGCAGCGTAGGGGCTAACATCATCGGCGCTACCATATTTACCAGACAGATATTCTTCTACCATGCCCGCGGACTTGGTGTTATATTGGGGAAAGTCTGCAATTTCTACGTCATAGCCTTCGGCTTGCAATTTGCCAACCAAAAGCTGTAGCTGGGTGGTTTTGCCACTGCCGTCGGTGCCGTCAATCACGATGAATTTTCCCGAATAATTGGACATAATTTAAATTATTTCTTCCTAGAGACAAGAAAAGAGCGCCGCGGCTTCGCGCCAGAGCACTCCTCCTATTTTTTGCTCTTTTTAATTTTGTATCTCTTGCAGGATTTTGTCAATCTGCGCGTAGAGCGCGGGCAAGTCGCCGTTATTATCCAAATGGAATTTAGCAGCGGCCATAACCTCTGGAATTTGTAATTCTGCTTCCCGGCGTCCGTCTTCTAAAAATTCTTCAAAGCTCTTTTCGGCATCGCCCGCATTTTCGTTACGTTTTTTCATGCGCTCATAACGTAGCTCCGGGTCGGCATCAATACTAATCAAATGAAAGCCGGGAATGTCTTTAAGGCTGACAATATCATCTAGTCTTCGGATGCCGTCTACTACGATTATATTTTTTTGGCTATTCTTTACGTCTTGAGCGATGGTTTGGGCTAAAACGTCGCCGCCGAAGCGGTTTCTGAGATCTAAAGATAAGTTCTGCATGTTTTCTCTGGAAATCGGTAAATATAGTCTGGTTAAAATATCGCGTAGAGCGGCGGAGAATTTGGTATTATCAGCCTGATATTTTTCGGTGATATATTTTTGGCAAACGGCTTTGCCACTGGCTAATTTACCGGCGAAGGCGAGGACGATTTTAGGCATATTAGTTTTTATTAGTAATATCATGGAGGCCACGACGGACATCCCAATCATCTAAGTCTAAGTCGCAATATAATTTTATTTCCGGTAAGGCTTCATTTAAGGCGTGATACATTTTGTGGGCGATGTGGCGAAGGCTGGGGTGAACGGTCTTGCCAGAGCGAAGTTCGGTAACGTAAACAGCCGAAGGCAGGGGGTGGTGGAGATGACAGGCAACATTAAAGCCCATGGCAATATAATATTGCTTTTCTTCTTCGCTGACGCTTAAATTTTCGATTAATTGTTTTTGAGCTGTAATTAGTTCTTCGGCTTCTAAGCGCATATCAGCTGGGAGTTGTTCTAAATACCACTCTTGGAAACCAAGCTTAGTGGTGAGCAGGGGCATGCGGGCAATAGCGCTGCGGTGGCGTTGGATATCTCGGAAAGAACCATAGTCGAGTAGAAATTCAAAGTCACAAGAGCCAAGGTCACCGAGGAAATAGGGAAGATTGGTTTTGAGTGGGCGCTTTTCGATGGTGTCCGCGTATTTTTTTAGTTCTTCTCTCTTGATATTATGACTGAAAGCGAAGATAGGAGGATTAGTGGGTGCAAAATAACTATATTTTGCCGTCATTTCTGCTCGATAGGCTTCTTGTTCGGGATAAAGTGCATGAGAAAAACTGTTTTCGTATTTTTCTCTTAGTTTGTTTAAAATTTCTTCAGCAATTGCTCGCACTTCGGCTAGGGGATGATGCCGGAGTAGGGCGAGCTTGTCCCAGGCTTGACGGAGATTGCTGTGCCAGCTGAGCTGGGTAGTAACACCGGCGGGTAAGAAGCCGCGCATAATATCAAAAGCGCGGGCACTGATGGCTTTCTGGTAGACTTTTTCGTCTTCACCGGGGTTTATTGGATATTTTTCTGTTAAATATGGTTTTAATCTTTCTTGGCCGTCAATATAAAAATCCATCCATTTTTTTAAAATGTCTTGGGAGGCAGGCGTGTTGAGCGGATCAATAATAGCTTGTTTGGCCATATCAATGTAGCGAGTGCTGGTTTCTTGGCCGCTGTATAGGGGCCAGTCTTGAATGGCTTTATCAGCCAGAATGCTGATGCCTTCGATAAAAATAGTGGTACTACCGCAATCAGCAATGGAGGCGTGTCCATAGCCGACATAAAAGGTGGACATAAATTTACCAGAACCGCTTTGTCGCACTTTTTCTACATGCTCTTCTACGCTTTTAGGGCTACGCGAATAAAGGGCCTGCATCATCGCTACATCCTCTGGTCCAAATTCGTCGTAAATGAAAATCTTAGCCATAAATTTTTGCTTATGCCATATCTTTATAAATAGTCATTTCTTCGGAGAGAAGGAAAAATTCTAGTCCTGCCTGGATAAATATTTCTTTACTGCGTTCGCCGGCATGGTAGTCTTGAGCACAAACGACCCGTTTGATGCCGGCATTAATAATCATTTTGGCGCAAGTATAGCAGGGCGTCATTTTGCAGTATAAAGTGCCACCATCAATGGAGATGCCCATGCGGGCGGCTTCACAGATGGCATTCTGTTCAGCGTGAGTGGTGCGGATACAGTGGCGACTAGTACTGTTATCGGCATGGGTGACGGTGTGCATTTCGTGACCGACTTCATCGCAATGGGGCAGGCCAATCGGCGAACCGGCGTAGCCGGTGGAAATGATGCGGCGGTCGCGAGTAATAACACAGCCGGAGCGGCCCCGGTCGCAACTACCGCGGGAGCCGATGAGACCAACAATTTGCATAAAATATTCATCCCAAGAAGGGCGGACGTAATTGTTTTCTGTCTCCATATTTTTATTTTTTTAGATAATTTTTATAGGTCTCTTAATTGTAGTATAGAAGTGAAATTTATAAAATATTGACAAGATCTCGTTAATCTTTTTTACATTGATTTTTTCTTTTAAAAAGGCTAAACTAGGGGTACCTTCCGCTTTCTTTTCTTTTCTAAATTATTTAATTTTTTTATGAAATATTGGCTATATTTATCTCTAATACTATTTTTATTTACTGCTGTCTTGCCTCGGTCAAGTCAGGCCGCTTCTTTGTCGGAAAAATTGTCTGGGCGGATTGTTTTGAGCGTTGAAGAAAACGGTGAGGCTTGGTATATCAATCCGCTGGATTCTAAGCGTTATTTTCTTGGCCGTCCGGCCGATGCTTTCCGGGTAATGCGGGAACTGGGTTTAGGTATTAATGAGGCCCAGTTTCAAGAATTAGCCCAGGCGGGTATGCCGGTTGAAGGTAATCGGGAGCTAGCAGCGCGTTTATCGGGTCGGATTATTTTACAGGTAGAAAAGAACGGTGAAGCTTGGTATATTAATCCGCTTGATTTGAAAAAATATTATTTAGGCCGCCCTGAGGATGCTTTTCGAGTAATGCGGGAGCTGGGCTTAGGCATCACTCGGGCGGACTTAGCTCGTATTCATAAGCCTGGTTTGAGTGAAAGCCTTAATACCTATAGTTCCTACGGCTATGAAAATGTGCAGACCGAACGAGGCGACTTCGCGGTTGACGTTATTAGAATTAGTTTACAGAATCCGAGCTTGCAGATTATGAGCTTAGCGGCTGATAATCAGGTTTGTCGGGATGGCGTTTGTGCTGCTAAAAGTTTGGCTGACTATGTTTTTGCCCATGATGCTTTTGCTGGCGTTAATGGTAGCTATTTCTGTTCCTCTGCTGCTTGCGGTCAAGCTAATTATTATTTTTTTCCCGTCTACGACAGCCAGACCCAGGTAATGGTTAACCAGGATCAGTTGAAATATTGGACCACTGGGCCTTTGATGGTGTTTGATGAGCATAATAAATTCTATTATTTTAAAGACTCACGTGAATTTAAGAGCCCGGCTGATTTTGAAGCGACTTATGGTGTAAAATTGCAGGCGGCCTTAGGGAACAAACCCCGTTTAGTGGAGAATAAGATGAATGTTTTAATTGATTGGGAGCTTGATAAGGGGCAGAAGACAGGGAAATATTGGCGCAACGCTATTGGCTACAAAGAATCAAGCGAGAAGCCTGGCTATGGTGAGCTTTATCTGGTTATCGCTCGTCAAGCAACGGTGGATGATTTAGCGGTGATTATGAAAGCAATGGGCATGGATTATGCCCTCAACCTTGACGGCGGATCATCTTCCGCTTTGATTTACAACGGCGAATATATGGTTGGTCCGGGCAGAAATATTCCTAACGCTTTGATATTTAAACAATAATTTATGGATATTTCCGAATTACGACAGAGTCTGCAGGAAAGAGGAAAAATTTCTTTTCATGTTAAAGTTTCACCGGGAGCAGACAAGACCGAATGGCAGGCGCCTTTAAGTGACGGCTCTTTGCGTTTGAAGATTAAGTCGGCGCCAGAAAGGGGACAGGCTAACGCCGAGTTTGTGGAATTTATTGCTGCTTCTTTTGGGGTTAGTAAAAAGTTAGTAGCCATTACTGCTGGTGGCGGTGCGCGTTTAAAAAGGGTGAAAGTTAAAAAGTCATAATATGATGGATCTTGCCATTATCATTGTTGCCTGGAAAGTTAAAGAAAAATTACGGGCAAATTTGGAAGCGCTTTTGCCCTCCCTGCTGAACTTACGGGCCGAGGTATTTGTAGTTGATAATAATTCTGGCGATGGCACGGTAGAAATGATTAAAGCTGAATTTCCGTCAGTACGTTTAATTGCTAATCAAGAAAATGTCGGTTTTGCTAAGGCTAATAATCAAGCCTTAAAAGTCGCTCAGGCCGAGTTTGTGCTTTTGCTTAATCCTGATATGCGAGTTTTCCCGGAAACAATTAGTCAGATGTTAGTTTGGGTGCGTAATCATCCTAGGGCTGTCGTCAGCGGTTGCCATTTGGAAAGCGAAAGTGGGGAATTAATCAAGCATGTCCGTCACTTTCCGCGCTTAGTCGATCAATTGGCAGTAGTCTTGAAGCTCCCTCATATTTTTCCCGGAGTTCTTAACAATTACTTGTGTAAGAATTTTAATTACGAAAGTGAAGCCCGAGTTGATTCTATCCGCGGGGCTTTCTTTTTTATTAATGTCGCCGCTTGGCAAAAGATTAGTGATAATCAAGACTTACTTTTAGATGAGCGCTATTTTATTTGGTTTGAAGAGGTTGATTTTTGTCGGCAAGTTTATCAAAAGGGCGGTGAAGTCTGGTATACGCCAGCCGCCCGCTGTCTTGATTATATTGGCCAGAGCTTTAATCAGCTCGGCACCGGTTTGAAGCAGCAATATTTTCAGGATTCGATGTTGAAATATTTTCAAAAGTGGCAAGCACCCTGGCAAGTAATAATTTTAAAGATAGCTTGGCCCTTAGGTCGCTGGTTGGCTAAGATTTTTTCTTAATATGAAGATTGCTGTTGTCTTATTAAATTACAAAGATTATGCGGAGCGTTTTTTAGCGCCTTGTTTGTCGTCCTTGCGAGCCCTTGATTCATCTTTGTCTTTTGATTTGGTGATTGTTGATAATGCCAGTACTCCTGAGACAGTTCTTTATTTGCGGACGCAGGCACCGGAGGCGCGTTTTATTTTTAATGTTAGTAACGACGGTTTTGCTAAAGGCAATAATGACGCTATGCGCTTGCTTTTAGCTGAAAACTATGATTATATTCTTCTTCTGAATATGGATGCCTCGGTTGCTAGCCAAGCCCTGGTAGAGTTGTTGAAGGTGGCCGAAGCTAACCTCCGTGCCGGGGCTATTCAAGCCCGTTTAATGCTTGATCCGGACCGGGAGCTTATTAATAGTCTAGGTAATGTCACTCATTTTCTCGGTTTCGGTTATTGCCGGGCTTACCGCCAGAAGTTTACTGACTATGGCTCAAAGGCCGAGCTGATTGCCTATCCCTCGGGTGCTTGTGTTTTATTGCGCGTGGCCGCCTTGCGGGAAGTGGGTTTGTTTGATGAAGAATTTTGGATGTATAATGAAGACCAGGACTTAGGTTGGCGTTTCTGGCTAGCCTCCTGGCAGTGCCTGTTAGCTCCCCGGGCCGTTGCCTACCATCAGTACGAGTTTAGTCGTTCGGTCAGCAAATATTATTGGATGGAGCGCAATCGTTTAATTGTTATTTGGAAAAATTATTCTTTATTGTCATTAATTTTATTTTCCCCAGCTTTACTGGCAATGGAATTAGGGATGGCTTTCTTTTCTCGGCGCTCCGCTTGGTTTCCGGAAAAGAAAAAAGCTTGGGCTTATTTTTTTCAAGCTCGCCACTGGCCTTATCTGCGCCAAGCCCGCCGGCAGGCCCAAAGCCTGCGCCGTTTGCCGGATTATAAGATTCTACCTTTGTTTTCTGGAAAGATTTGGTATCAGGAGATCGACCATCCCTTGTTGAAATATGTAGCTAACCCTATTTTCTCCGTTTATTTTTTCCTAGCCCGTCTTCTTATCCGTGTTTTTAAGCAATAATATGGATTTATCAATCATCATCGTTAATTATAAAAGCGCGGCAAAATTGGAAAATTGCCTTCGCTCTTTAGCGGTGGCTGATTTTGGAAATATTGATTATGAGATTATTGTGGTAGAAAATGCTTCTGGCGATAATTTAGAGTCTTTAGTCGCTCATTTTCCTTCCGCTCGTTTATTGAACAGTTCTAAAAATTTAGGAATGGGTGGTGGTAATAATTTAGGTATTAAAGCGAGTCGCGGTCGTTTTATTTTAGTAGCTAATCCAGATTTGGTATTTTCGGTTAGTGCCGTTAAGCAGATGTATGAATATTTTCATGCTCATCCGGAAATTGGAGTTTTAGGACCAAAACTTTTAAACCCTGATGGTAGTTTACAGTATTCTTGTGCCCGTTTCCCTAATTTCTTTTTGCCGGTGATACGGCGGACAGCGGTGGGTCGCTATCTCCCCGCCTTAATTGATCGCTATCTCATGAGACGGGAGGGGCATAATGCTATCAGGGCGGTTGACTGGCTTTTGGGCGCCTGTCTATTGGTGAGACGGGATGAACTTTTCATTTCTGACAAGCTTTTTGATGAAAGATTTTTTATGTATTTTGAAGATGTTGACCTTTGTCGTCGAGCCCGCCAACTCGGCAAAGAAGTAGTCTATTACCCCCAGGCTTTAGTAACGCATGATCATATGCGTGATAGTGCTCGTTTGCCCTGGTATCAAGCGGTCTTTACTGATAAGTTGGCCAAAGCTCATTTAAGTTCGTGGTGGAAATATTTTAAAAAGTGGGGCTTGCGCTAAACGGCGACCTTACTATAATTATATGCAAAAAATTAAAAAAGCAATTTTACCAGTAGCTGGTTTTGGTACTCGTTTTTTACCCGCGACTAAAGCTCAGCCTAAGGAGATGCTGCCGGTCGTGGACAAGCCCGTTATTCAATATTTAGTTGAAGAGGCGGTTGCTGCTGGTATTGAAGAAATCATCTTTGTTACTGGTCGTGGCAAGCGGGCGATCGAAGATCATTTCGATTATTCTTTTGAATTATCCAAGACGCTGGTGGAGAAGAATAAGCTTGATTTAGTGAAGAAAGTTCAAGCGATTGAGAACTTGGCAAAGTTTTCCTACGTTCGTCAGCCCATTCCTTTGGGTGACGGCCACGCTGTTATGTGCGCCGCCCATCTTGTCCGCGATGATGAGCCGGTGCTAGTGATGTTTGGTGATACTCTTTATGATTCTCCAGTTTCTCCGGTGAAGCAGGTGATGGATGTTTATGAACGTTATGGCGATGCCGTTATTGGCTTGTCTGAGGTGGAGCGCAAGGATGTGAGCCAATTCGGAGTTATTGACGGTCTTGATTTAGGCGATGGTGTTTATGAAATTAAAAAATTTATTGAAAAACCTCCAGTTGAAGAAGCGCCTTCCAATTTGGTACAGGTTGGTATTAATATTATCACCCCGGAAATTCTTAATGTTTTACGTTCCATGGAATCCGGTAAGTCTGGAGAAATTCGTTTGGCCGATGCTTATGATGTGATGTTGGAGCAAGGCCGAGTCCTTTATGGCAAAAAGTTGGATGGCGAATGGCTGGATACGGGCAATAAATTTAATTTGATTAAAGCCAATATCAAGATGGGTATTAAGGATGCCGAAATTGGTGAGGACTTAAAAGAATTCTTGAGGAAGATTGCTAAAACTTTCTAAATTTAAAATTATTAGTGAAAATTAAAAAACCGCCGCTATTTTCAGCGGCGGTTTTTTATATCCCAGGGTTTTATTGTAGTTGTAATTTATAAATTCCTGCTTGTTGGCCGATTTGGGCGTAGAAGTAAAGTAATTGATTTTTTTCATCCAGATAAAGCTTAGAGATTTTTTCTGCTTTTAGTAAGACAATCGGTGTCTTTTTATCTAAGCTCAAGTTAACGATTTGAATCTGAGTATCGCTGGCATAAATTAGGTAGTTTTTTGCTTGGTTCCAGGCAATGCCGCTTAAGGGCTCGCTCACCCGGATTAATAGCTCCTGGCGGTTATTGGCAGTATTAAGAGAATAAATTTCAAATTCATTGTGCCAGATTAGGAAGCCTTCATTAAGCCATTGCCAGGAGATAACGGGGCGGATTTGGCGGCTGAGAGGCTGAGCGGAATAATCGCTTAGGAGGTAGAGCGATTGTTGTTTATGGTCGTAGAGATTGATATGGTAATTATCTTGATTGAAGCTATAATCGCCAGTGGGGAGCGGTGAGCTAGAGCGGAGAAGGGCGCTGTCAGCTTCGTAAACTTTGAGATAATTGTTTTCTTCTTGCTTCTCAACAGTGTAGATGAGGCCATCTCTTACCGCATAAGCGACATAGTCTCCCCCTTTCAAAATTGTACTAGCGGTATTTTTATCTGTTAAGACACAAGCAATACTGCTTCCTGAGCGGTAATATATTTTTTTATTTTTTTCATCCCAGTAGAAGTCGCTGGCGCTTTGGCCAAGGGCGCTTAAGTTATAACTTGAAGCTCCGCCGTCGAGCTGAAGGATGTTGCCATTGAATAATATCTGGGAGCTATCCTGAGACCATTGAATATTGCCGTTGCCGCCACTAGCGACAAGCTGTCTACTATTTTCGGTCTTAAGATTAATAATAGTACCATCACTCGCTAAGAAGATATTTTTACTATCGGGGCTGATGGATATTTCTTGGGGCCCGCACAGGGCGAGATTAAGGGGCAGAGAGCGTTTAAAGAGAATAAAATCTTCGGCAAAGGTACTTTGTCCCGGGTAAATTGACACCTTTTTTTCTAAAGGCCAGTAGCCTTCTTTTTCTAAGCGTAAGGTATATTCTCCTGGTGGTAAATTTTTAATTTTTACCGGAGTGGTAATTTCATTTCGTCCTAAATCCAAAAGAAAAGAACGCCTCTGTTTGTTGCCGTTGAGAAAAATTGAAGCTCCTGTCGGCTCACTATCTAAAATTAACATCCCGGTTTTTTGAAAAACCTGATCAAAGCGTGGTGGCCAAGAGATGTTTAGACTGTAGCCAACAGCGTAGACGGAAACAAAGAAGGTTATAAAGACAAAGAGGACGATGAAGGCAATAAAAAGGAAGTCGCGAAATTTTTTAGACATAGAATTTTTATTCGGCTCTCGTGATATCGGCGCCTAAGCCGCGAAGACGTTCTTCCAATTTCTCATAGCCACGATCAATCTGATAGATATTATCTATTTCCGTCCTGCCTTCAGCAATGAGGGCGGCAATGACTAAGGCGATGCCTGCCCTTAAATCCGGGCTCATTAACCTCTTGCCGTAGAGTGGTGTTGGCCCCTGGACCACGACGCGGTGAGGGTCACACATGGTAATGCTGGCGCCCATTTGGGAAAGCATATCGGTCCACAGCAAACGGCGATCGTAGATAGTTTCATGAATGAGAGCGCGACCCTTAGCCTGCGTCATGAGGACAACGAAAGGAGATTGTAAGTCCGTGGCGAAGCCGGGATATTCATGGGTTTTAATATCATGAGCCAGCAAGGGGCGGGTGCCTTTACGGATTTTAAGCCAGTCTGGTCCGATTTCTAAATCTACTCCGATTTTTTCCATTATTTTTAAAAGAGTCATGATGTGTTCCGGGTTGCAGTGTTCAATTTCGATGTTCGCATTAGCGGCGGCAGCGAGGATGGCAAAAGAACCAGTTTCAATGCGGTCGGGGATGACTTGAAATTCGCCGGCATTGATTTTTTCTTGGCCCTCGATAATCATCGTGGGCGTGCCGGCACCTTTAATGTCCGCACCTTGGGTATTGAGATAGGCGGCTAAAGCCTCAATCTCTGGTTCCATGGCGCAGTTTTTCAGAATAGTCATTCCGGGAATAATACTGGCCGTCATCATCATGCTTTCGGTGGCGGTAACACTGACGAGCGGAAAGAAATAGTCGGCGGCGTGCAAAGACTTGGCTTTGATGTGATAGAATTTACCCGACTCCTCTTTAATGTTTGCACCGAAAGCCCGGTAGCCATCGAGAAAGAGATCAATGGGGCGACCACCGGCACCGATAACACAGCCACCGGGGTGGGGAAATTTTACTTCTTTAAAACGGGCCAACATTGGGCCAACAAACATAATCGAACCGCGGAATTTATCTGCCATTTTAGCATTCAGTTCGGTGGTGTTGAGATTAGCGGTTTCCACTAGCGCTTCGTTGCCCTTTCTGGTGACGATTGCGCCTAGATTTTCTAACACTTCAAAAGATCTCTCGACGTCTTCGATTTGAGGGAGATTAGTAATCTTGAGAGCTTGGCGGGAGAGGATGGCAGCCGGAATAATTTTTAAAGCAGAGTTCTTGGCACCGCTGACCGTAATTTTACCGCTCAAGGGGCGACCACCGTTAATGATGAATTTGGGCATAAGGAGGATAGATTAGGCTTTTATAATAACTTTATCTTATCTCATTTATTGACATTTTTCAAATATTTGGTAATATTGAAGAGTAAATCGGCGCGAGCCGGATTTTTTCTAACTAATTTTGCTAATATTAAACGTATGGCGAAGATCGCAGTGATTGCCACCGGCGGCAAACAATACAAGGTCAAGGAAGGCGAAACCATTAAGGTGGAAAAACTGGAATTGGCGGCCGGAGAAAAGGTAAAATTTGATACTCTTTTAGTAGCGGAAAGCGACGGTAGCTCTCTGGAAATTGGTAGCCCTTCTTTGGGTGAAAAAGTGAGTGCGGAAGTAATCTCTACTGCTAAGCAGGATAAGGTAACGGTGGTTAAATATAAGAGTAAGGTCCGCTATAAGAAGACTGTTGGCCATCGTCAGCTCAAGACTTCGGTGAAAATTCTAAGCATTGCCTAAAGTTTTTACAATCAAATTCTCTTCTATATAAAAATCCGCTTTCCTTTTGGGAGAAGCGGATTTTTTATAGTCAATTGCGTCTTTGCTTGATTTTTAGCTTTACCCGCAATTTTGCTAGTAACCTTTTAAATAACCGTCTGATGCGACGGTTGAATATGCCTAAAATTGATAGGACAATCAGGGCCGTCAGCATTTCTCCTCCTTTTTTAAAGTTATAGATTATTGCGATATTTTAAGGCGTTAGCCAGAGTTAGTTCATCGGCATATTCCAAGTCAGAGCCAGCTGGTAAACCGCGAGCGAGGCGAGTAATTTTTAAGTCAGGGAATATTTTTTTAAGATATAAAGAGGTACTCTCACCTTCTAGCGTAAAATTAAGGCCGAGAATAATTTCTTGAATTTGCTTTTTCTTAATTAAGTCGCGCAGAGCAGCGAGGGGAAGTTTTTCTGGACCAATATCTTCCAGGGTGTCTAAGAGTTTTTCTAAAACAAAATAAAGACCATTGAATTGTTTGGTATTTTCAATAACAGCTAGATCTTGGCTATTCTCAACAATGCAGATTAAATCTTGGCGCCTTTCTTTGTCGGCGCAAATTGTACAGGGATCAGTAGCGCTGAAAACATGGCACTGGGAGCAGCGTTTTATCTTCTGCGGGAGTTCGCTTAGAGCTGTTGCTAGGCTTTGTAGTTTAGCTGACTCTTGATTTAGGAGATAGAAAACATAACGTTCGGCTGTTTTGGGGCCAACGCTAGGAAATTGAGCAAAACGATCGATTAATTCCTGGATGTAGGCAGGATATTTCATTATTTTTTAGTTTAAGCCGGGGAAGCCGCCCATGTCTTGGAGTTTCTTAGCCATCAGGCGCTGAGCACGTTTAATAGCTTCGTTAAAACAACTTTTTACTGCGCTGGTTTGAGCCTCAGTTCCTAATTCTGGGTTTAAAGTCAATTCAGTAATTTCCATATTGCCATTAATTGTCAGTTTGACCCCATTTTTTTCTTCGGTCACGCTTTCCTGGGCTAGAGCGCTCTGCATGGTTTTTGCTTGGCTGCGTAAATCTTTGAATTGTTTTAATTTGTTGAACATATTATTTGTTTAGTTATTTATTATTCTTGATTATTATTTTGACGACTGAGGTTGCGGAAGCTGGCGGTGTTTTCGTCAAAGAAGAGATCGATTTTGCCGGTGGGCCCATTGCGATGTTTGGCGATGTGAACTTCAGCTTTATATCTTTCATCCATGGGGAGGTCATTAGGGTTGTAACTACGGTCAGCGGCTTTACGGTAGATAAACATTACCACGTCAGCGTCTTGTTCGATGGAGCCGGAGTCGCGGAGATGAGATAATTTCGGAATAGCGGGACTAGTTTGTTCGACAGCGCGAGATAACTGCGCTAAAGCTAAAACTGGAATATTTAGTTCGCGAGCAATACCTTTAAGACCGCGGCTGATTTCACCAATTTCTTGAACGCGGTTATCATTATAGCGGCCGCGGCCTTCCATTAACTGTAAATAATCAATGACAATCAAGCCCAAGCCTTTTTCCATTTGCAGACGGCGACATTTAGCTCGAATTTCCATTACTGACAGAGTGCTGGAATCATCAATATAAATTGGTGCTTCCGCTAGTTCGCCCATGGCTTTGCCGATTTTAGTAAAATCATTGTCTTCCTCTTTATCGGAGAGATTGCCGGTGCGCATTTTCCACAGATTAACATTGGCTTGAGCGCAGAGCATGCGGTCGACTAATTGTTCTTTACCCATTTCTAAAGAAAAGATACCAACCCCGGCTTTGTTGCGGATAGCGGCCTGGCGGGCAATGTCGAGAGCGAGTGAAGTTTTGCCGACGCTAGGGCGGGCGGCTAAAATAACTAAGTCAGATTTCTGGAGACCAGCCAGCAGGGCATCTAAATCGGTGAAACCGGTACTGAGACCGCGGAGCTTGCCACCGTGCCTATGGAGTTCATCAATGCGCTCGAAGGCTTCGGTCAGAAGACTGTCAATCGGTAAAAAAGCATTTTTTAAATATTTGCGGGAAACGCCGAAGACTCTTTTTTCAGTCTCATCTAAAATTTCATCAATATCGCGGTCTTCTTCAAAGCTGGCGTTGGTAATTTCTGAAGCTGCTTGTTGGAGGCGTCTGAGGGTGGCTTTTTTTTGAATGATGTTGGCATACTGGCTGATATTGCCAGCGGTAGCGACGGTATTGGATAGTTTAGCTAAGTAGGTGCGACCGCCGATATCGGCTAGTTGTTTGCGGTCTTCTAGTTTATTAGCCAGAGTAATAATGTCAATCGGTTCTTGGCTGTTATAGAGTTCTTGGATAGATTCGTAGATCTTTTGGTTGGCTTGGCGATAAAAATCTTGGGGCAGAATCATGTCTACCACCTTAATAATGGCGTCCTTATCAATTAAAAGACAGCCCAGGAGGGATTCCTCGGCTTCCAGACTGTGCGGGGGTATTTTTTCAAGTAAATTTTTATCTCCAGCCATAAGATTGAGAGTTTTTTGTCTCTATATCTTATCTTATTATCACGCCTTTTTCAAGCTGCTGTTATTAACTTTTTATGCACGTTTTATACCCTTGATTTGACAACTAAGTAGGGATATTTTAAAGTATTGTCAACTAAAGCCGGAGGAAATATGAGTACTAGTAATAGTTTTTTAAAAAGTGTTGGCCTGGGAGAAATTGATTTATCTCTGGTCGAACCTATTTTTGATGAGGTTGAGATGCCGGAAACAGCTGAGCCTGTAGGCTATCTCAACAGCGAAGAAAAGGCGATTTTTTTAGCCGCTTGTTTTTGTTCAGAGCGGGTTATTGAACTCGACGAAATCGTGGGCGAAATTCCCGACCCCTTATCCCCAGCTGATCAAAAGCTGTTTGATGAAAGTTGCCAGTGGGCATCTCTAAGGGATTTGTGCATACTTATGGTCAATTGGTTGGTGCGCGAACGCCTAAAGATTGGCTATAAATTTTTTTCTTCCGTTCGTGAAGATTTCTTAGTCTTTCAGTTTCCCTTAACGCCAGCAGAAGAAAGTATCTGTGCTGGTTGCCCCTATCACGTTTCATCATCTACGTTCCTAAACTAGACCTAAAGGTCTTTGAAATAAAAAAGCCCCAGTAAACGGGGCTTTTTTCTTTGGAGCCGCCTGTCGGATTCGAACCCACGACCTGCTGTTTACAAAACAGCTGCTCTAACCAACTGAGCTAAGGCGGCACTGCTTTGATGTTATCTGATTTTTATTATCTTGGCAAGAATTTGTTAAGTGCCTATAAATAGGGTATATTAAAAGTATGCGTATTGATTTGCAATTACATTCACGTTATTCTGATGGTTATTACACGCCCGCTCAGCTGGTACGTTTTTTAGTGCGTCACGGCATCAAAGCCGCTTCTTTAACCGATCATAACACCGTCGCTGGGCAAATTGAGTTTAAAAAAGCCTGTGCTCAATATCAGATTAAAGCGGTTACCGGTTTAGAATTATATGTTCGCTATAAACGCCGCACTTTTAATGTCCTTTGGTATAACTATAATCCAGCTGCTCCGGAATTGATAAAAATGTTGGAGTCAACTTGGGTGCGTCGCCGCCGTTTTGCTGAGAAAGTGGCTAGTCGCTTGCGTCGCCTCGGGATTAAATTTAATTTAGAAAGATTTATTGCAGAACATCCGGGTTATTTGCCCGCTAATCATTTAGCTGATCTTATTTGGCAGAAATCAGCTAATCGCCGTTTAATTAAAGAGGCTTTAAAGCTGGAAATTATTAGGGAAGAAGATATTATGCGCTATTGCCTCTTTCCTAAAGTCGGCGCCCGTTTGCAAGATGCTCATGTTAGTTTTACCCGGGTCTTAAAATTAAGGAAGCAGATTGGTGGACAGTTGATTTTTTGTCACCCAGGATTGAATAACAAGTTGAGAGGGACCTTATTCGAGGAGCTTTTAAAGGCTGGCTTAGACGGCGTGGAATTATTATCTCCACATCATGGTCATAATACTATCATGCATCTCAACACCATTATTAAGCGTCGTCGTTTAATTGCCAGCGGTGGTTCGGATTTTCATAAGCCCGGCGATGAGGGTGTTCGTCCTCGCTATTCCTGGGATTGGTTTGTGATTAAGAGTGAAGATTTGCCCGGGGTGAGTAAGATTTTGGACAATAAAAAGTAAATTTTTGTAGAAAAGAATAACAGCCGCCTTCGGTAATCGAGGGCGGCTGTTTTTTTGGGGCTTAATTGTTTTAAGAAACAAAGATCAGCTGACGAATTTTTTCGTATAGCAACTGTTTGTCGGCGGGTACGATTTTGAATAGTTTTAGAATGTCTTTGCACTCTGCTAGGACTTCCTGGCTTTTGCCGGGATTAGTTTTTTCAGCCAAACTGGCGGCAATTAAGGCTTCAACATGAGCGGCAAGAAGATCTTTGATTTCTTCTTCGTTGAGACTTTCACTAAGCTCTGCCGCCTTGAGGGCAAAATCAATATTTCCTTTGGCAATGGCAAGTTCTTTTGCCCGTAAGGCCCATTCAATGGTTAATTCAGGCATCTCCTTTTTGAGATAGGGAATGGCGGCGCAGATTTGTTGTTCTGAATTTTTTTCGCCCTCCTCAACGTGAAAAATCGTAATATCTGCTAACACCCTTGTGTTTATCTTGCTTTTAAAAGCCTCGTTGAAGGCGATGAGACTAATAGCGTCGTGGCCTCCTTCGAGCCAGCGGATGAATCCGGTTTGAGCTTTTTTATCGTCGCTTTTTACCAGGTCTTGTTTGATTTTTTCCAGAGGAATTTTTTCATGAGTGTTACGCCATTCATGGTCGCTGAAGACGCGGTTTTCCAGTTCGTTGGCAGCTTGCAGGGCGCCGAGTAGGTCTCCTCTTACGAGGCAGAGGCGGATAATTGCGTTGGTTAAATCTTTCATGATTATAAATTTAGGGTTAAGGTGATTTCTCTACGGTTGTCTTAGCTTAGAAAAGCGGAGGGAGATCACCTCAAACCTTGGTTTTGAAAGAACGTCGATTATTTAAATTACAATTATTCCTTATAAAAGTCAAATTTTGCTATTATTAATTGATTTTATTTAATAAAAATATCAAAAAGACTCGGTTATTACCGAGTCTTTCTTGTGCGCCCAGGGGGATTCGAACCCACGACCGTCTCCTTAAAAGGGAGCTGCTCTACCAACTGAGCTATAGGCGCTAATTTTTCAAAACAAAAAAGCCCGAAAGCTTACTAATTATCTTGATATTATCAAAAATATTTTTTTTTGACAAGTGTATGGTCTTTTTAGACAAAGTTACTTTCTGTTTGTCCGAGCGTTTGTTATAATAGCAATAAGATTATGGCCACAGTCTTAGATTCTACAACGGAGGCAGATTTGATTGCCGCCGCCAAAGCTGGTAATGCCGAAGCGTTCGGGGGTCTTTATGATTTTTATATCAAGAAGATTTATGATTTTATTTATTATAAAACCTTAAATCAAGAAGTCGCTGAAGATTTGGCTAGCACCACTTTTGTGAAGGCGTGGCGTAACTTAGCTCAATTTAAATCTGGTCGTTTAGGGGCGTGGCTTTATACTATTGCTCGTAATAGTGTTAGTGACTATTATCGTCAACAGCGAGAGCATCTGGATATTGATGATTGTTGGGATTTGTCCGATGGTCAGGATTTTCTGGGTAATATTGATAAGGACTTACACTTAGAGCATCTGCGCGAGCATTTTTCTACTCTGCGCGCTCAGGATCGGGAAATTCTGATAATGCGTTTTTGGCAAGATCTTTCTTTTGCGGAAATTGCGGAGCGTTTGGAAAAAAATGAGGGGGCGGTAAAGATGGCTTGCAGTCGCGCCCTTCAAACTTTAAAAACTAAAATGCCTTTGGCCGTATTTATTTTACTGCCCGAGCTTATAAATATATGCAGGAGGACGAATTAAAAGGAATCTTAGCTGAATTGTATCAGCTGGAGCCTAGTTTGCGGGATTTTGAAGCAGAATTAAAAAAATTAATCATACAGATGTCTGATTTGCGCCCAGATACACACTTCACTCCAGCTTTAGCCGCTGAAATTAAAGCTGAACTTTTCCAGCGTTTGCAGGGTAATAATCAAAATAATAAAAAAGTTTTTTATTTTAATATTATGAACAAGAAATTAATCTACGCCGCCACGGCGGTTATGGGCTTAGCCATCATTGCTTTTGCTCTCAATTTAGCAATTCCGCTAAATCAACGGGCAGAGGAAGTTAAATTTGCTAATAATTTAAGAACTGATGAAAGAGCCCCGGTGGTTGATAGTAGTGATGAAGACGGGATAGTTAAATTAGCGGCTAATGCCTTCGGTTCTTTGCGCTCTTTGGCTCAAGCCACCCCTTCACACGGCAAGATGGTGACAGCCACTGGACAAGAAATTGGGGCCGCTCAAGCGGAGTCCGGGATGGTAATGGGTATGGGCTCAGCTGCAAGCATCGAACCGGCCTTCAGCCCGACGCCGACTTTAGCAGTTAATATGGTTGGCGGCGACACAGTTTCTTCTTCGGATGCTGGTGGATCTAGCGCGACGCGGATGGTGGATCAGAAAATGATTGCTCCTTGGTTTGGCTACACCTATGTTTATAAAGGGGATGAACTTTCTTTAGAAAAAGAAGATGCCACTGTTTATCGCCGTTTAAAGGGTACTTCTAATACCGCCTCCAACCTAGTTTCTTTAATTGGCAATCTTGATTTTAGCGGTTTAACTCTAGCGTCTTTCGATAATCTCAGCGCGACCAACTTATCGGTACAGGAAAATAAAGATCGCGGCCTCTCTATTAACTTCGATTTTTTAGAGGATACTGTGAATATTTATGAGAATTATCAGCAGTGGCTCTTTCCAGAGAGAGATAATTGTGGGGGCGATGAAGCTTGTTGGCAGAGATTTAGAATTAAGATTTCTGACTATCCAGCGGACGCTGATTTAATCGCGATGACTGATAGCTTCTTAGCTGAGCATCAGATTGATACTAAATATTATGGCGAAGCGCAGGTGGAAAATTATTGGCGCCAGGACTATGAGCGTTCAGCGGATAAAGAGAATTATTATATTCCCGAATATGCCAGTGTTGTTTATCCTTTGTTAGTTAACGGCAACCCAGTGCGCGATCAGAGTGGTAATTATTTTGGCTTGCGGGTTAGCGTTAATCTCTTAAAGAAAGCTGTTTCCGGTTTAAATAATCTTAGGCCTTACCGTTATGAAGCTTCTTCTTATGAATTAGAAACTTCCGCTGAAAGGATTCTGAAAATTGCTGCCTCGGGCGGCTTCAATAGCGCTTACTATGGTAACGGTGAAGAGATGAAAGAGCTGTCATTGGGAACGCCAGAACGCTCTTTTGTGCAAATTTATCGCTATGCAGATAATCGTAGCGACGAACTGATGGTCCCAGCTTTAGTCTTCCCGATTATGGATAGACCGGCCATGGGTTACTATGGTCAGAATTATGTGGTGGTGCCTTTGGTTAAAGAATTATTAGATGAATTAGAGCAAGGGCGCGGTGGCATGGAAATTATGCCGATGGTTAAATCCTCAAGATAAGTAGATAATATTAAAAAACAGCCGTATTAATTACGGCTGTTTTTTGTTAACTTTTTAAGAAAATAATTGCAGGTATTTACTCATCCGTTTTAAGAATTTATCAGGCTTACTTTTCAACTCCTCTGCCAATTCTTTGGGACTAAACCATTGTAGGGCCTCCACCTCGTTCTCTTGGATTTTAAAATCTTCTATATTTTTATCCACTATCAATCGATACCATTGGGTAAAATAACGACGTTCAGCTTCAATCATGATTTTAGGGCCAAGTTCCGGCTTGATATTGACGAGACCAATTTCTTTTTCAGTTTCTTTGATGATATTACTTTCGTAGCTTTCTCCTTCCTCCACTGTTCCTGCTACTGCCGGGCCCCATTTGCCGGGGTCATTTTTTTTGCTGTGATGGCGTTGGGCAAGAAGAATGTCTCCCTGGGAATTGTTCAGCCAGAGGGCGGAAACACGGTAGATATCTTGATTATCAATTAAAGTACCGCGCAGTTTTGAGCCGATAATTTTATCATTGCTATTAACGATAATTATTTTTTCTTTTGTGTTTTTGGCCATATTATTTATAGTTTACAAGCTTAATGTTAAAAAATCAATTAAAATTGATGTTGGCTCTTATTGGTTTTAGATAAAGAATTTGTGATTTTAAACAATCCTTATTTCTTGCTATAATATTATTATAAGCTAAGTGAATGAATTAAATTATAAAAATATGGGATTATTCGGAGGCCAATCTATTGATGAAAATGCTTTTATAAACAAGCCAAAACCGGAGGAAAAAATGGAAACAAAGAGAACGAAGGAAGAGGCTCAGCAAGAATTGATTGAAAAGTTTGGCATGAGAAAGACTTCCGATTTTCAATTAGCCCTGCAACAGGGAAAATTTGAATTAGCAGAATCTTGGTTGAACTACATTGTAGAAAATAGAGAAAGTTTTCCGCAGTATGAATCTACTTGGGACGCTTGGTTGAGCGACCGCCGCCAAGAAATTATTCTTTATCAGCAATTAAAGAGCGACGGTTCTTTAGAAAAGATGAGCCATCGTACCAAGGAAGAGGCCCAGATAGAGTTAAAGGAAAAGTTTGGCTTTGCTGATACTAAAGGTTTTCGGAGTGCTTTGCAAAATGACGTTGAAGTTACTGAAAAGTGGTTAAATTATATTGTGGAAAACAAACTAAGCTTCCCTCAATATCTAGCCACTTGGGATAATTGGCTGAAAGATCGCCAGAGAGAACTAGCTGAAGCGAAACAATAAACTATTAGCACCCGTACAAAGGGGTGCTTCTCGGTTTTATTATATAGGTAGGATAAATTTACTTGATTAATATCAATATATATTTATGGATGCACAAACTAAGCTCACTATTTTGTTTGGGATTATCGTTGTTGGTTTTTTGGTCTTAGATCTAGGTTATTTTAATAGGAAGAGCCATAAAGTTGAGTTCAGGCCCGCTCTTTATCAATCTTTATTTTGGATTGCTATTTCTATTGTTTTTGGTTTTTTAATTTTCTTATTTGTGGATAGGGAGTTGTCGGTAGAATTCTTTAGTGCTTATGTTACCGAGAAGATGCTTTCAGTTGATAATCTTTTCGTTATCATGTTAATCTTTAGCTTTTTCAAATTAGAAGAAAAATACCATCATCGAGTTTTATTTTGGGGCATTATCGGCGCCATTGTTTTTCGAGCAATTTTTATTAGTGCCGGGGCCTACATTATCCATCAGTTTTATTGGGTTCTATACATATTTGGGGTAATTTTATTATATACCGGTATTAAATTGTTTAGCGAGAAAAAAGAAGAGCATGTTGATTTTAATAATAATAAAATTTTAAAAATTGCTCGTAAAATTCTTCCTTTTAGTCCGGCTCACCATGGGGGAAAATTCTTTTTTCGAGAGAAGGGAAAGCTTTACTTCACTTCTCTATTTTTAATCATGATTTTAGTAGAGTTTACTGATATTATTTTTGCCGTAGACTCTATTCCCGCCGTATTTTCTATTTCTCAAAGTTTATTCGTTGTGTTTACTTCTAATATTTTTGCCATCATGGGTTTGCGGGCTTTATTTTTCTTAATTGAAAGCGTTTTACATCGTTTTCACCATCTGCAAAAAGGGCTGGCTTTTATTTTAATATTTATTGGTTTAAAGATGCTTTCTGGTATCTTTGGTCTGCATATTTCCTCCTTTCTCTCTTTTGGAATTATTATGTTTGCCCTATTATCCTCAATGATTCTTTCGGTTATATTTCCAAAGAAAATCTAGCGGTTGTCTGCTGGGCAAGATTTTGTGATTCTTTAATAAAAATGGTATAATTTTAATATATAAAAGAATGTATTAAAAGTAAGTTATGGTTTTGGGTCCGACCTTTTCTAAACATTTTTCTTACCCGAAGTCGCGTCAGATTTATTTAATGAAAAAATTAAAGAAAGTCATTGCCGCCCTCCTTATTCCTGCCTTCATATTTAATGGTTTTATTT
>CAZTUJ010000004.1:0-67924 GCA_964616855.1 uncultured Gammaproteobacteria bacterium
AGGCGGGTATCGTATAGTGGTTATTATGTCAGCCTTCCAAGCTGAAGATGGCGGTTCGATTCCGCTTACCCGCTCCAAATAAAAAAACCGTATTTACACGGTTTTTTTATTATTTTAACCAATTTTCTGATATAATATAAAGATAATAATACTATTATATCTACCCAATATATGAATGAAGAACAATATCTTAAAAAGATTAACTTTAAATTATTTCTTAAAAGAGATCTAAGTCTCTTAGCGGTCTCCTGTCTACTTCAAGGATATGCTATTAAGTTACCGAAATCTATTAATTTTGGCTTTAAAAATATCGCCTATATCCGTAACGAGGATCTGACTGAATCTTTTCGAACAGAAAAAGAGTTAAAACAATATAATCAAGCCATTAAAAAACTCTTAACTGGACAAAAATCGCACGCCAACCATCTTCTTAATAAAGGTTTAAAAATTAATAACAAAGTGGTCACCATTTTACATGAAAAGATAAACTATCGGCAATTAAGCGATCAGCAGTTGAACCAAGTGGCTAAAAAATTAATCACTCTTTATACGGATTTATTCACTTTTACCACCATCGTTCCTTATCAAATGGGGCAATCACTAACAGAATTGCCCAAAGGAAACATCAACCTTAATAATAAAATAGAGGCACTCAGAAAAATTTCTCTTTACTCCGAATATGAAGAAAAAATATTAGGTACCCTCTTAAAGGAGGTGGCAAGACGGCGCCAATTAAAAGACCACAAGCTCCTTTTCAACCTTCAAAAAGAGGAAATATTTAAAATAATTAAGGGAAAATTAGATATTTCCCCTCAAAATCTAACCAAAAGAAAAAAATATTTAGTATTAGTCACTCCAAAAATAAACTTAGTCATTACTGGTCCAGCCGTCAGTCAATACTACCAAAAAATAATTAAAAAGACCGTTATTCAGACAAATAAAAAAATAATTAGCGGACAAATTGCTTATCCTGGAAAAGTAGTAGCTAGAGCTAGAGTAATAATCACTAAAAAAGAACTGGCTTTATTTAAAAAGGGCGAAATCTTAGTAACTATCAGCTCTAATCCGGAACTAATGCCAGCTATAATCAAAGCTAAAGCTATTATTGCGGACGAAGGCGGCAGCACCTGCCATGCGGCTGTTATCAGCCGCGAATTAAAAATACCTTGCATTGTCGGCACAAAAACGGCCACTAAAAACTTTAAAACGGGAGATAAACTAGAGGTAGACGCTAATCTAGGAACAATAAAAAAAATAGATTAAACATCTATTTTTTTAATATATAAATATTAAGAACCCCGTAGGAAGGGGTTTTTAATATTTCCCAAACTCATAGCTAACAATTTTCTTTCGAATCGGCCCTCTGAGTAAAAAATAGACCCCACCACGAAACCACTTCCATAAAACCTTAGCGACCCCCTCTTTCTCTAAACGCCGAACGGAAAAATTCAAATAAACAGAAGTGAGCATCCGATAGCGGCCAAGCTTAGAAAGTCTTTTGATATAATCGTAGTCCTCACCAATAAAAATACTTTCATCAAATCCGCCCATCTGGTCGTGAAATTTTTTATCCGCCATAATCCCCACGCCTACAGAAGCGGGGAAAAAATATTGCCCCACAAAACAAGCACTGAAATAAAAATACTCAAACAAACGATAAATACGACGACTAGAATCAAAGTGTAAATAAAAGCCAGCAGCACTTAAGCGACGGTTCCTAAACTCAGAATAAGCAGAAGCTAAAAAACCGGGAGGCAAAACTGTGTCCGCGTCTAAAAATAAAATAGTTTCACCAAGAGCAACGGCGGCGCCACCATTACGCTGTCGTGCGGGAGAGCGTTTTTTATCCTGAGCAAGACGTGCCCCTGCAGCTACGGCTAATTGCGGAGTCTTATCCTCAGAAAAACCATCAGAAACAATAATTTCATAGTCAGAAAAATCTTGTTTCCGGATAGACTCAATTAAACGAGGTAGGTATTTTTCTTCATTCAAAGTGGGAATAATAATAGAAAGCATAGGTTTAAAATAAAGTTTTCGCTAATTCCCAAAAACTTTTATCACCATGTTTATACTGCCAATACCACCACTCCACCCCCCAAAGATAAGCTTTCTTAAATTTGGTATCAAGAGCATATTGCAGATTAGATTTAAATTGATCCAAACTAAAGGAGTACTGAGCTTCGCCTGGTGATAAATAAATAATTTTACCCTGAGGAACCCAAGGCTCTGCCTGTAATTCGGCAATAATTCGCTTATCTGCCGGAATACCAACAAACCAGGCCTTTAAAGGATAGAACCAGGCGGGAATGGGATAGCGCATATAACCAATAACCTTATTCCAAACTACCCGATACATGGTAGTGCCAAAAATATCACCATATTTAGCTTCCTGACGCCACATATTTAATTCTCCTGGCCCAGAAACAATTACCGGCCGCTTATCTAGAGATTTTACTAAAGCCACTTCTTTGGCAAAAAAAGCCTCATCACTAGGGGGGCAAATACCAAAAGTATCTAAGAAAGGTTCATTTTCTACCTGCCAATATAAAATAGCAGGATTATCCTGATAGCGCTTAACTGTTTTTTCCAACATCACTAAAGTGCGCGCCTGCACCTCCGTAATATCTTCTTGATTAGTCCAAGCAGGGGCATGACACTCGGGCCAACGCGGCAAACGCCAACCAATATTAATAACAAAGTGGACATTTCTTTTAGCCCCCTCGGAAATCATAAAATCATAATCACTATAGTCGAAAACGCCTTTTTCTTTTTCAATTTCATCCCAATAAATAGGCAAACGCACGTGTTTAGCTTTTAAGTCATCTAAAATTGCGAAATAAAGCTCTCGCCAATTTAAACCGATTTCCGTGGCATACTTTTTAGAAAAAGTTACCCCAAAAAATTCTGGGTTACTGGCAATCTTAATATTATCCTGAGGATTATGAAAAATTTTCATAAATAAAACTAAGCTTAAAGACACCACAATTAAAACTAACCAAAATAATTTTGTAGGTAATTTCATAAAGACAGAAAATAAAGACCAACGCTAATCGCACCAATAGCAAAAAGTTTTTGCATAATTGCCGGCCAAGAAATATCTTCTTTTAAAATTTTAGGAGCTACTAAAGAAACAATCACCCCTAAAACAATAATCCAAGCATACTGTACTCCCTGAAGAGCATTAACAATCGCCACTGGCCCGAGATAAACAGCATAATTTTGCAGGATAAAGCCCAACGATCCCAAAACCTGATTACCCACCACTAAGCCCTGATTCTGTCCCCGCTTGGGACTACGAGTAAAGAGTGCTTTAATTTCCCGACGCGCCCGCGGAGAGAAAAGAATAAATACCGCTGCTAAAGCTGCCCCCAAGCGCGTCCACAAAAAAGTGCTTAAAAAAGGCTGAGACTGATAGGCAAATTTACTACCTACAAAAAACAAAGAATAGGCTAAACCAGAACCAAGAGCTAACAAGATGCTAGTTAAAGAATAGTTCTGCTTTAAATCTAAAGAACTAAAAAGTTTGTCCCAAAAATCACGGCGACGCCCAGGCAATAAGGCAACAATAGTCACGCCAGCAATCAAGAAAAAAACTGCGATTATCTGGTTTTGAGATAAACTATCACCCAATATCCAAAAAGCAAGGGGTAGAGAAAAGATGGGCGTAGAACCACCAATAATTACTAAAGCCCTTGAAGCTTCGCCACGACGCAAAGAGGCATAAAGTAAAAGTAAGGCGAGAGCAAAAAGGACACCTAAACCTAAATCTAAAAATAATCCACCCCAACCCGGCCAAGAAAGAAACCAAGGGGCAAGTAAAAATACCGAGGCTCCTAAAATACAGGCGATAAAAGTATAGGCCCGAGCACTACCTAAAACTTTTTCTACCAAAAACTTATCAATTAGATTAGCAATGGCTAATAAAAAATAAGCGACTAGGGCGACAACAAACCAATTCATAACTTAATTGTTAGAAAATAATTCTTTAGACATCTGTCCAAGGCCATCATGAGGAGCGTTAAGATAAGCATTAAGGGCGGCTCGAGCTAAACGACCATCACGGCGCCAATCCGGTAACCATTCATGCACCAAGCTCGGGTCTAAACTATCTAAGCCGGCGCCAATTGATAGCAACCACTCCCGATTAAAAACCTCCTGAGAGCCGACCGGCTCCGACATAATAATTGGCAAGCCTAGACCCGCATAAAAACTTAGCTCCGAAGGCTTGGTCCAGAGAACATCAGTATCACGCAGGCAAAGATTAAATAGACGGAAATATTCCATTTTCTGTGGATGAAAAACGATATTAATATTTTCATGATCACTAAGATTGAGACGTTTAAGGGCTTGAATAAAGTAATCACGCACATCCGTTCGACTACCAGCAATTAAATTAAGTTTAATCTTTTTCTCGATAATCATTGGGCGCAATTTTTCTAAAATTAAAGCCCCTATTTCTCGCTGCGCACCTGCCCCGCCAACAGCAAAGGTTAAGGTTAATGGCCGTTCAACTGTTTCGGGAAGAGAAAACATATTAACAAGGAGAGGGGCGTAAGAATTACGAAAAGATTTAAGCGGATCTAATACCACTAAGCGCTGGGCTAAATCTTGTTTTAATACTTCTTGATCATCGCCAATATTTTCTAAGGGTAAAGGAAAGCCACTTAATCTGATACGGTCAGCAGCTACGCCATACATACGTAAACGCTCACAAACTCTCTGGTTAGGGGCAAAATAGATTATCTTACTCTCTTTGGGATTAATCGGCGCCCAGGCGCGCGAGATATCGGTATCGCACACAATACAATAAATGTCTCCTTGATAACCATAGTATTCCGCACAATAGGCGGCGACAAAAAAAGTGGTAACAAAAGGCAAGGGCTCTTTATTTAAAGCTTCAATCATTTTTTTGCCCACCCCTTTTTTCACAGCTTTAAAAAATATTTTCTGCTGTAAAGTTAAGGCGGACAAATCTCGACGGGGATAAAAAGATTCAATTTTTTGAAAAGAGTCCATGGCTTTAAACACGAGTTCACCTAAAAAAGGAATACGTTTAAAATAAGAAATTTTTTCATAAGACTTCTGACTGTTTAACCAGTAAGCTTTTTCCCAGGCATCTATCCCTTCATAGTTATTAAGATTTAAAGAGCCGGCACGACTCCAGCTTAAAAGCGGATAAGCAGCCCGCTGATGACCGTAACCCATATCGGCCGCTACTAAATGAATTTTCTGATTACTCATACAAAAATTAAATTATAAACATTACTTACATTATACTATAAAAAAATCGCCCCTGAAAGGGCGATTTTCTTTATTTAGAGGTAACAATGGTCGGCGCTCCTGCTCCCTGAATATATTGATAAGCATATAAGGCCGCGCTCGTGGCCTGCCCCATAGCAATAGTGATTTGCTTAAATTCACTACTAACAACATCACCAGCCGCAAATAAACCAGGAGTCTTAGTGCTGTATTTTTCATCAACTAAAATTTGGGAACGATCATCTCGATCCGCAAAATCAGCCACTAAATCCGTGCTGGCGATACGACCAATTTCTACAAATACTCCATCTAAGGGCAAAACAACATCAACTCCTTCAATATTATTATAAGTAAGGCTTTCAACTTTAGTCTCGCCATTAATTGAGACCATTTTAGCATTAGTAATGATTTTGATATTGGGGCGAGCCTTCACCTCTTCCACTAAAGAATCAAAAGCTTTATAAGAATCGCTTCTAATTACTAAATAAACTTGAGCCGCAATTTTAGACATCACCTCAGCGGCATCAAAAGCGGAATTACCGCTACCAATCACAGCTATAGTCTTACCTTTATAGAGCGGCCCATCGCAATTAGCACAATAAGAAACACCCTTACCACTTAATTCAATTTCCCCAGGAACAGCTAAACGTCGAGGGGCTAAGCCCATGGTAATAATTACGGTCTTGGCTTCATATTGATCTCTTTCGGTGAAAACAATAAAATTACCATCCGCTTTTTTCTCTAAACGCTTAACTTCACAATTCTTAATTTCTACCCCTGAAGCCAAAGCATGTTCATTAAAACGGGTAATTAAGTCAAAATTGCTAATATTAGTAAATCCTGGATAATTTTCAATCTCTCCCGCCCAAATAATCTGACCACCAGGCTCTTTCCCTAAAATCAAAGTCTTCATCTCCCTTCTGGCCGCATAGATGCCCGCAGTAATCCCCGCCGGTCCTTGACCAATAATAATAGTGTCGTACATAAAATAATAATATTTAAAATTAAAATAAACTCTATAATCTTTTAAATTATACTATGTCTATTTTTAAAAAGCAAAAAGATTAATTTAACTAATATTAAAGTAAAATTGTCAAAACTGAATATATTAGACTAACATTAGATAAATAATAAATGTTCTACGCAGAACAATATCTATAAGCTCATTATAACAGCAATATTTATGTCTATTTAGAAAATAACAACTATTATTTTAAGAATCATTCTGCCACTATTGTTCTACGTAGAACAAATCTAAAATAAACTAAATAAAAGAAATATTGATATTGGTTACTCTAAAAAATAATCCGCTAACGTATTTTCTTATTGTTCTACGTAGAACAAATTATTAGATTAACAATAATAAATAAAGACAGACGACCCTGAGTCCTTAAATATTAAAATGTTCTATGTAGAACAAATTAGTAGGCAGTAGAATAAGCCGGAAAAGTTTAAACCTGATCTCAAAATATTAATAATTGTTCTACGTAGAACAATTATTAATATAGAGCCGCCATCCCTAAGCTTCAAATAATAAATAATAAGGGAATAGGCTACAAAAAAACCGGCAAAAGCCGATTTTTTAATTGTGGACCATAAGGGACTTGAACCCTTGACCTCTTCCATGCCATGGAAGCGCTCTAGCCAACTGAGCTAATGGCCCGTTTTGTTCTACGTAGAACAATTTATTAACGTAAATTATTTCTATATAATACCTAATCCTAGAGAAAAGTCAATAACAATAAAAATGAATATTTGTCAATAACTAAGTGCCCTCGCCAGGAATCGAACCTGGATTTAGAACTTAGGAGATTCTTGTTTTATCCATTAAACTACAAGGGCGAGGTCAAGATAATAATAGCCGAAAAAAAATATTTTGACAACCTTAAACTAAAGCTTTTTTTATTATAATAACATTAAATAAATTTTTGACAAGAGAATAAAAATGTACTACAATAAAAACACTGGAATTTTCAAATAATTTCATTTAATCGCGTGTTTAAAACTAATAATCCGCTGCGTAGGAGGGGCGGATTGTTTAAATTTATGTTTAGCAAGGACAACAAACTAGAAAAATTTAAAGAAGCCGAAACTATTATCGGCGCCTCTATTAAAGTAAAGGGGAACTTCAACGGCCAGGGCGATATTGTAATTGAAGGTTTTCTTGAAGGCTCTTTAAAAACAGAGTCTAATGTCTTCATCGGCGAAAAAGCCCGAGTTAACGCTAATGTTGAAGCTAGTGAAGCTTTAATTAACGGAGAAATCAGCGGTAATATTAAAATCAAGAAATATCTAGCCATCGGAAAAACGGCAAAAATCATGGGCGACGTTCAATGCGGAGAAATCTCTATTGAAAGAGGCGCCTCCATCACTGGGCAAATTCTTGTTTCCGCCGAAAGCTTGAAATTATCAGAAAATAAAAAAAATAGACCTGAGGAACAGGCCTAAACCAAGCGGCTTTATTTATGAACGCTTATATTTACGATGATTTTCTAAATAAAGGTCGCTATCGTCGCGCTTTAAACCGAGTAGAAATACGTCTCACCGACTTAGGCTTAAACGGAAAAATTATCCGTCTCGGAGCAATTAAGAATGTTAAAGACGCCGTCCAGGCAGAAATAAAAAACGGGATTAAAAATATAATCGCCGTTGGTAACAACGAAACTGCCAACAAAGTAATTAGCGCCATGATCAGTAATAAAGCCTATGGATTTTTCCAGAAGGATATTCTCTTTTCGATTATTCCGATAGGAAATAATAATTCAATTGCGGCTTCTTTTGGTATTCATAAAGAAGAAGAGGCCTGTAACATCCTGTTAGCGAGAAGGATCAAACAAATAGATATTGGCATCGCCGGCAACAACATTTTTCTCAACAAAGCTGAGCTTACTAGCGATAATGCTCATATTAATATTAACGATGAATACAGCTTAGAACTAACGCGTAAGACTAAAGTCCAAATTATCAATCTTAATGATAATCCCTCGTTAATTTATGGGGAAAGAGTTGATCCCTATGATAATAAGTTGAACCTTATTATTAATAATAAAACACCAGAAGCCACTTTTATCACCAGTGATAATATAAAAATTTCCGGCAGCGGCGAAATTATCTTAGATGAATCAGTCGCTATTCCTCTACCCGCTGAACTCGGCATTATTCAAGAAAAAATAAACATCATTGTGGGCAAAGATCGCAGCTTCAATTAAAAAACCGGACATCAGTCCGGTTTTTTGTATATCTGATAAAATAAATTATTTGATAATTTCACCTTCAATTACTGGAATACCAGTATTTTTTTGTCCTTTTGTTACTAAGAACTGTTGTAAAACAGTGAGTAAAGTTAGAACCAACCAATACAAAGTTAAACCACCAGGTAAAGTAACGCCAATAAAAATAGTCAGAGCCGGCATGAAATATAACATTTGCTTATTCATAATGGCAGCCATGCTTTCGTCCTTACCACCACTGCCAATTGGCTTATCCTTACTCCGTTTAGCCATCATCATTTTAGCTTGCCAGAATTGAGCTAAGCCAGCTAACACCGCTAAATAGATGCTCGGTTTAGATAAATCTAAAAAGCCTAAGAAGACGCTATTAATGGCCTCCGGACGAGCAATAAAAGGATAGACTAAATCAAGATGCTTACTTAAATCATCTTTAAACACTTGATAAACGGCAATAAAAAAAGGGAGCTGTAATAATAGAGGCAAACAAGAAGAGAAGGGGTTAACTTTATGCTGTTTATATAAATCCATTAAAGCCTTACCCATTTCTGCCTGCTTATCCTTATATTGTGCCTTGAGGGCATCAATTTTCGGCTGAAGTTCTTGTAGGGACTGCTGGGATTGGATAGATTTCCGAGATAAAGGCCAAAGGATTAACTTAATCACTACGGTTAATAAAATAATAGCTAGCCCTAAATCATGAAAAGAGGCGTTGTTGTAAAGGAATACTAAAAGATTTAAAATTGGTTGATAAAAAATGACTTGAAATAAATGATACATATTTTTATTTTAGAGGGTCGTAGCCGCCCTTATTAAAAGGATTGCAACGAAGAATTCGCCAAGAGGCTTTCAGCGCCCCTTTAATCGGCCCATACTTTTCAATTGCTTGGATGCCGTAGTCCGAACAAGTTGGAGAAAAACGACAAAAACCATGGGGATGCATGAACTTTAAAGGGCCATGATCAAAAGAAAAGGTTTTTTGATAAAGTTTAATGAAGTTAATTAACAATAACCCGATCAGGCGGGAAATAGTTTGCAACATAATTATAATATATCTCTAATCTTAGAGAAAATATAATCCATCTCTTGTTTTAACTCCGCCGCCTTAGCTTCTTTAAGCGCGGGCAAAGCAATTATAACACAATCAAGCGGAAAAGGTAATTTAGGGGCAAATACAGAGACTAAGTTAAAAAGGCGTCTTTTATAATAATGTCGCTTCACCGCACTTTTATCAATTTTTAGGCCTAAGACGACGGCAAAACGATGATCTTTAAATTGATTTTTAAGGACTTTTACGCCTAAAAACCGCCCGTAGAGGCTACGGCCGGTTTTGAAAACTTGGTCAAAATCTTTATTCAGGTGTAGTTTTTGAGATCCGGGCAACATTGGCGGAGGAGCCAATTATTTCGACAAAAGCTCGCGGCCTTTATCCCGGCGGCGCTTTAAAACATCACGACCATCCTTAGTACTCATGCGTTTCAAAAAACCATGCTTCTTTTGGGCGCGCTTCTTATTAGGCTGATACGTTCTTTTGGGCATAAATTGGGTATTTATTAAACAATTATAACTAACATAACACTAATTTTTTAAAAGGTCAATATTTATAATAAAAAACTTATACACTTCTTATAAACACCTTGTAAACATCAGCTTAGCTTGTGGGGCTAGAGTTTATCCACTATAATAAATATATATAAAATTACCCTATGAATAATGAACAAATCTGGCAGGCAACCCTAGGAGAATTAGAGATAAATCTTTCCCGGGTAAACTTTGTGACTTGGTTTAAGGACACTTTTCTGTCCTCTTTTGAAAATGGCCGAGCCATTGTCTGTGTGCCCAATGCTTTTGTAAAAAAATGGTTGGAAGAAAAATATCATAAAAATATTGTAAATTCTTTAGAAAATATTACCAAACAAAAGCTCCAGGAAATTATTTATAAAATCGAACTCCACCGCTCCACCCCCACAGAAATGACCCAAAAAATCAAAACAGAGTTAAATGAAAATGTTAAAGCTAGCCCAATTAACATCGAACATAAAAATAATAACAGTAATGTTGCTAATCGTTTTGGGCTTAATCCTAGATACGTTTTTGAAAATTTTGTTGTTGGCCGCGGAAACGAATTAGCCCACGCCGCTTGCCGTGCAGTGGTTAATAATTTAGGTAGAGCCTACAACCCCTTATTTATCTACGGCGGCGTTGGCCTTGGTAAAACCCATTTATTACAAGCGATTGGTAATGAAGTTGCCAAACATACTGATAAAATTCTTTATACTACTAGTGAAAAATTTACCAACAATTACATTCAAGCCGTCCAAACTGGTAAAGCTAAGGATTTTAAAAACATGTACCGTAATGTCGACCTCCTTTTAGTTGATGATGTTCAATTTATGGGGGGGAAAGACGGCACTCAAGAAGAATTCTTCCACACTTTTAATGAACTCCAACAGGGTGATAAACAAATTGTCATGACCTCTGATCGCCCACCAAAATCCATTCCTGCCATCGAAAAAAGATTAATTTCTCGCTTTGAATCGGGTATGGTGGCGGATGTGGGAAAACCAGACGTAGAAACTAAAATCGCTATTTTAGAAAAAAAATCTATTGAAAAAAGTTTTCCTCTAGATAAAGATGTTTTAATTTACATTGCTAACAACGTTCAAAATAATATTCGGGAGTTGGAAGGCGCTTTAAATAAAGTAATTGTAATTCACCAATTAAACAACTCCGTCCCCACCCTGAAAAGCGTAAAAAATGCCCTTAGTGATTATGTTTCCAGTCTTCAGGCTAAATCTTTAAGCCCTAAAGACATTATTGAAGCAGTGGCGCGTTTTTATGAAATCAGCCTAAAAGAAATCACAGGTAATAGCCGTCGCAAAGAATTGGTGGGACCCAGACAAATTGCCATCTATTTAATTCGAGAAGAATTAAATACTTCCTACCCTAGTATCGGCCAAGAAATGGGTGGAAGAGATCACACCACCGCTATGCATGCCTATAATAAAATCCGCAACGAAATCGGTGAGAATGAAAACGAAAAGTTAAAACAAGAAATGGAATCGATTAAACAGTTATTTGGTAACTCTCCATATTAAGGGGTAAAAGCTGGGGATAAAATGTCTAATCACCGGGGGAAACTTGTTTGCCAACAGTTTAAAAAAGGTGCTCAACTAAGACTTACTAATCAGCCCTTACCGATATACACAGACACACACCGAAGAATCCCCCACATTTAAAGAGCTGAATTAACAAGTATTTTTTACTAAAGTTAGAATGAAAAATAGCAAAAATATTTTTGTCCACAAAGCTTATTATTACTATTATTAAAATATATATAAATTATATAATATAATAAATATGAAATTTATCTGCCTCCAGGAGAATTTAAAAAAAGGCCTCGCCGTTGTTAGCCACATAAATAATAAGAATATTAATCTCCCTATTCTTAATAATATTCTAATCCGGGCTAATGACAGTGGGATTGAATTAATTAGCACTAATTTAGAAATCGGCATCACCCATCAGTTAAGAGGAAAAGTGGATGAGTTAGGCGAAACAACTATTGACGCCAAGATTATTAGCGACTATGTTAATCTTCTTCCCTCTGAGAAGGTGGAATTTAAAGAGAGCGATAACGAAAGCTCTTTAAAATGTGAAAACTATAAAACAAAAATTAAAGGCGAATCAACTAAGGAGTTCCCCCTAATACCAGTAATTGATAGAGATCATTATTCCGAATTTAATATTTTTGATTTTAAAAAAGCTTTAAATAGTGTAGCCTTTGCTGTAGCTAATAATGATAATCGTCTAGAGTTATCTGGAGTATTGTTTGAGTTTAGTGAAAATTATTTAACTATGGTGGCTACTGATAGTTATCGTTTAGCGGAAAGGAGAATTAATCTTAAAGGTGGTAATATTAATTCCGGGAGAGTGATTGTGCCGGCACGGACGGTTCAAGAAATTTTAAGAATTATTTCCGGAATTAGTGCGGACGCTCAGTCGATTGAGTCTGATTTAGTAAAAATTTACTTATCTGACAATCAAATCCTCTTTGCTTTGGATTCGGTGGAATTAATTTCCAGATTGATTAATGGTCAGTATCCAGACTATAAACAAATTATTCCGGATAAGTATAAAACTGAAGCTAATGTCAAAAGACAGGAACTTTTGCGGGCAATCAAAGCTTCTTCTATTTTTTCTAAAACTGGAGTCTATGATATTTCCTTAGTTTTTAAAAAAGGCTTGATTAATGTTTATTCTTCTTCTGGCCAAAGCGGAGAGAGTTCTATTGATTTAAGCGCCGATGTTTCCGGCGAAGATAATGACATCACGGTTAATTATCGCTACCTCCTCGATGGACTTAATATTAATGAAGGAGAATATATTACCTTAAGAGTAATTAATAATAACACCCCTTGTGCCCTTTCTTCGCAAGAAGAGTCTGACTATCTGTATATTGTTATGCCAATTAGAAATTAAAAAAATATTAAAAAGAGCCGCAGTAATTGCGGCTCTTTTTTTGTTGTCGTGATTTATCTAATTAAGTTGACATTAACAGTGGCACTTTCACAATTACCCACATCGTCACAGGCTGTGGCTGTAATCTTTTGATAACCGTTTTCCAGGTTATCTAGGGCGGCGTCTATTTCTGTTTCCGAGCTGTCACTAAATAAAACTGATTCGTTGATTTTATATTTTATGGTTTTTATTCCTCGCGGGGCAGTCGCACTTACTTTAATTTTAATAATATTTTGGTTAATAGCCGCCCCTTCCGTTGGACTTTCTATTTTTATAGTTGGTTTGTTCTCTGGCTTAACTAATTCCGCATTATTAATTAATTCTTCAGTGGAGAGTTGATTATTTTTCTTTGCCCATTCTTTAATGGCGTTTTCCCAGAGATTAAATTGGGGATCATTAGAGTTTACTCCTGGCTCCGGGCCGAGCGGATCTTCACGATTAACATAGTAGAGGATGGAGTGATGGTTAAATATTTCTACTTCATTTTTTAACTCTTCAGGGGTGTCCGTGCCAGCAGGAAGGCCGGTGCTGACGTCGATAATAATTTTTTTAGAGTAGGTGATCTCGCCATCAATAGCCGCTTTGCCAGTTTTTTCTCCAGACCAAGGCTTAAAAGTTTCCACCGGACCATCACCCAAAGCTCTTTTCATAAACTCATTCCAGATAGGGGCGGCTACAACACTACCGTCGGCACCAGTGCTCATTTTTGAATTATCAGTGTTGCCAATCCAGACACCAGCCACTAAAGAAGGAGTGTAGCCAATCGTCCAAGCGTCCTTGTAGTCGTTTGTAGTGCCCGTCTTAGCGGCGACAGGCCTATTTCCGAGTACCAACCAGTTCTTCTCTCCAAAAATGAAGCTACGGGCACTATTGTCGCTAAGGATGCTGTTAATTTTTTGAGCTGATTCGGTAGTAAGAGCCCGACTCTCTTCTTGCTTATACTCTTCTAAGATTTTTCCGTCTTTATCTTCAATTTTTAAGATGAGAGCGATTTTATTAATTTTGCCTTCACGCGCGAAGGCGCTGTAGGCATTAACATGTTCCATCATTTTTATTTCCCCTCCTCCTAATACGAGGGCGAGGCCGTAGCGGCTCCGATCCGTGAGGGTGCTGTAGCCTAAATTTTCGGCTAAGTTTATAACCTGGTTAATTCCCGCTAAATAAATAGCTTTAACCGCGGGAATGTTTAATGATCCAGCGAGAGCCTGACGGATGCTAACGGGCCCATATTCTTTGCCGTTATAATTATGGGGGATATAAGGATCGGCGCTGTTAGTGGAAAAATTGGTCACGACATCATAGAGTTTAGTATCTGGAGTATAGCCCTGTTCAAATAAGGCGGCATAAACAATTGGTTTCATGGAAGATCCGGGCTGCCGGGGGCGATTAGCGACATTAACTTGGCCATCAATTTCTTCATTAAAATAATCGCGCGAACCTACCATTACTAAAATTTGTCCGGTCTTAGGGTCAACGGCCACTAAGGCCGCGTTATTAGCGTTATATTTTTCCTGATAGTTTTCAGTTTTTTCCTTAATCACCTCTTCAGCAAACTTTTGTTTTTCCCAATCGATGGTGGTGTAGATTTTTAAGCCCCCTTGTTCTACCTCGGTTTCTCCATATTTTTCTGCCAAAATATCTTTTACCATCATTACGAAGTGGGGGGCGGTAATGCTAATTTCAGCGCGTTCGAATTTAAGTTCAAAACTTTTAGCGGCGTCTCTTTCCGCCTCCGAAATATAGTTTTGCTCGGCCATGACATCTAAAATATAATCTTTTCTTCCTAATAATAAATCTTTATTAGGCCCATAGGGGGAATAGCGGCTAGGCGATTGCGGAAGGGCGGCTAAAAGTGCGGCCTCAGCTAGGTTGACATCACGAACGCTTTTACCGAAGAATTTTTGACTAGCTGCTTCGACGCCGTAGGCGTTGGAGCCATAGGGGATTTCGTTAAGATACATTTGTAATACTTCATCTTTGCTAAACTTTTTTTCAATCCTTTGGGCTAGAATTATTTCTTTAATTTTACGGACATAGCTTTTTTCTGAGCTTAAGATGGCATTTTTTACAAATTGCTGTGTTAAAGTGGAGCCGCCGGCCCGGCGATTATAGAGTACATTAGTGATTACGGTTCTAAACATAGCCCAAATGCTAAAGCCGCCGTGCTTATAGAAATTTTTATCTTCGATGGCCACGGTGGCATGTTTAACATTTTCCGGGATTTCTTCTAGGCTAATTAAAGTCCTTTTTTCTTCGCCGTGAATTTCGTATAAGATGTGTTCGCCGCTGCGGTCATAGATTTTAGTGCTTTGGGCGACCTCTCGATCAATTAGTTGATTAGGATTAGGTAAGTCTCTAGAAATCCAAGCCACCATAATGAAAGCGGACAACAGAGCGAGTGCCGCTAGAATTACTAAGGTGACCAAAATTTTATGAATTAATTTTGTTTTCTTTTTTTTATCTTTCTGCCCTTTTCGCCAAAAATCAGCCTTGGGGGCGGAGACGGTTTGCAGTTTAGGTATAGGCATATTATTTTTTATAATGTTTAGCAGCTTCTTCGGGGAAGACTGGGTTAATAATTAATCCGGAGCCTAATTCTACTCCCGCCCAGATATTGGGCCGGGGTTGGATTTTTAAGTAAAAATGCTGGTGAGGATTATCTAAATCGTTATGAGTAAAGAAATTAAAGTCGTAATCTAGATGTTTTAGTCCACTTGCTACTAATTTTAAGACTTTGGCTAAAGATTTTATTTCCGTTGGACGCAATAAGCAGATATTATCAGTATGGCGGCGGCTAAGTATCCAGACTTCGTAGGGAAATTCACTAGCAAAAGGCGCAAAGGCGATGATATTTTTATCCGCGTAAATATTACGGGGGCCAGCTTCTTCTTCGGTGTTGAGTTGGCAAAAGGGACAGTTTTTATTTTCTACTTGATATAGAGCTACGCGGTTTCTTTCGTCTATAATATCGGGAGGGAGAACGGAGGAGGCGAAGATTTGGGAATGAATATGTTTTAAAGAAGCGCCAGCGGCCCCGCCCTGGTTTTTAAAGCAGAGAAGGTAGTTGATTTTTTTATCTTTTTTTAATTTTTGACTACGAATCTGGAATAAGGACAAGATCATTTCAATCTGCTTTAGGCTTAAATCTGCAAAATCTTCATAGTGCTGACTACTGTCAATCACTATTTCTTGGTAGCCATAAGCATTCTTATTGTCAGTTGAGAGGGCGGGAAAAATATTTTTTATGGCCGCCGTTTGCCACCTTCCCTTTGGTGGTAGCTGGGAAAGAATCTGCTTAGGGTTAATACTTTCCTCACAAAAAGGACAGGCCGCCTTAGGGGTGCTCCTTTTTATGTCATTGGGTCGGCGGCTACGCTTGGGGGCGAAAATGACGCTGCGCCCATTTAAGGGATTATAGCGAATTTGTCCTTTTTCCATATTTAATAAGATAATATATATAGTATTATACCAGACTTAGCAGATAAAGAAAAAACGCGTCCAGGGGCGCGTTTTTTGCTTCCAGTTAAACAGTTTAGACAGTAATTTGTTCGTGGTCTTCACAGCCTCTTTCGCAGACTAGTTTAATCGCCTGAAAAGAGATGCTTAGTCCCCTTAAAGAACTTTCGAGCACGCTTAGGCCCGTTTTGAAATTTTCGCTTTCCGCCGGGTTTAATTTTTGGGCGGACTCTGACATTTGGGCTAAAGTTTCCTGTAACTTTATTACCCTTTCTTGCTGCAGTTTACTCATGACTTTAGAGGATTTATGATTAAATAAAAAGAACTAATAAAAAAATCGGCACCTAATTGCCGATTTCTAATGTCTTGCTTAGATTATCCAGAATTAAGACAAATAAAAACCGGCCGGGCCGATAATAATCAAGCTAATAATAATGCCTAGATTGTTTATTTGTCTGACTAACATGACAATTATTTTATCAGATGTTGAAATTTTGTCAAATAAGATATAATGTAAAAATAATATGATTACCAGCCCCCAAAACAATTTAATAAAAAATATTGTGCGTTTACGGAAAGCGCGTTTGCGCAAACGCCAAGACTTAGTAGTGATTGATGGTCTTCGCGAAATTAAAGTCGCCTTTGACTACGGCTTTGAGTTTGTCGAAGTTCTTCATTGTCCAGATTTAAATCAAGAGACTTGGGCGGAGTCACCCTTAGTGCCAACTGAAGTTAGCCCCGAAATTTTTCAGAAAATTGCCTATGCTGATAATCCTAACGGCTGGCTGGCTTTGGTGCGTCCTCGCTATTGCCGTCTAGAGCAACTTAAATTAAAAGCCAATCCTTTAATTTTAATTTTAGAGGCCGTCGAGAAGCCTGGTAATTTAGGAGCGATGCTCCGCACTGCCTATGCCGCTAAAGTTGATGCCGTGATTTTAAATAATCTTCAAACCGACCTCTATAATCCCAATGTGATTAAGGCTAGCTCCGGCCATGTCTTTAGCGATCAGGTAATTTTAGCAGATAAGGAAAAAACGTTAGCTTGGTTGAAGGAAAAGAAAGTAAAAGTTTTTGCTACCAATATCAAGGCGGCTAAAGTCTATACCGCCATTGACTGGAAAAAATCGGCTGCCATTGTGATGGGAACTGAAGCTAGTGGCCTTAGTGATTTTTGGATTGAGAATGCCGATGAAAATATTATTATCCCGATGCAGGCTGGAATTGATTCCCTAAATGTCTCTGTGAGCGCCGGAATTTTGGTTTTTGAAGCCCGGAGACAGAGAGATTTGAAAAAATAATGCTAATTTTAGCTGTTATTATTAATTTGACAGGCTTGTTTTTATCTTGTATTATCAGATTATTGTGCCAGTTTGCGCCCATAGTTCAACGGATAGAACACCAGCCTTCTAAGCTGGATACGTAGGTTCGATTCCTACTGGGCGTACGAATTTAATTATTTAATATCATTAATTATATGGAAAATAAGAAGAAAGCGGCTGTCTCCGCTTTAAAAAAGACGATTGCCAAGCCGAAGGCAGTAAAAAAGCCGGCTGCGGCCACGAAAAAGACCCGTGCAGAAATTGAGGAAATGTTTGCTTTTAGCTTCGGTTGTGATTGCAGCTCCTGTTCCCATCACTGCGGCGATAAGAAGTAGGCTTAATTTATTTTAAGATAAGGATGGTGCCCATGGTGTAGTGGTAACACAGCAGGTTGTGGTCCTGTTATTTCGGGTCCGATTCCCGATGGGCACCCCATTTTGAAAAGACGAGTTTAAAAGCTCGTTTTTTCTGTTATATAAGGTAAGAAATGAAGTTTGCCAAAATAAATTTTGTCTTATTTAAAATTAATATTCATGCTATTATTTTAATTATATTAATTAAATATTATTTTATTAACCAAAATATGAATAATTGGAATATTCCCAATTGGCTTGAAGAAGAAATTCATAAAAGAGATACTCATTGTATCTATTGTGGGGTTAAATTTGATAAAGACGTTAAAAATAATCAAAAAACTATCGAACATATTATAAATGATGCAAAAATTATAAATAGAGAAAATATAGCATTATGTTGTCGCTCTTGTAATGCCAGTAAAGGGTCAAAAAGTTTGTTTCATTGGTTGCTTTCAGATTATTGTAAAACAAAAAATATTATATCAAAGAATATTGCGCCTATTGCAAGAAAAGCATTAAAAAATGAGTCGTAAAATTTAAAAGTTTTCCAAAAAATTACCTCTATTTTTTCAATATCAGTATAGTCTATAGCTTTTTCTAGAGAAAGAGTATAATAAAAATATAAATAATAAAGCATAAAAATATGAACAGGGCAATATACAAAAAATTTTTAGCATTAGGTCTTTTAATTTGTGTTTTGTTTTTTCTGGCGGTTTTACTTAGCCCAGATTTTAACACAAAGAAAGGCGTCTCACTTATTGTTATGGATATGAGTAAAGAAGAATTAGTTAAAGCATATGAGAAAGATAATGCTTTTTGCTTAATTGACGGCGATTGTGTCGTTCAGGAAGACTGTTATTGTTGTACCGGTGATATGGCGGTAAATAAGTATAATTATAAGAATGTTGGTTGTGATAAAAATAGAGCAATCTGTGAAGCTATTTGTCCTCCTCAAAAATTATCATGTGTGGGCAATAGGTGTGAGCTCATTACTAATTTTTAGATAAATTATAGTTCTAGATCAATTTACTAAATATTCCATCAAAAAAGTTTTCCAAGTTTTGCACTTAGCTACCCATAGAAATAACCCCTTAGGGGCTATTTTTGTTTTTAAGAGAGGAATCTAAACGGATAATACTTTTAAGATATAAAGTATTGTATTGTGCAAATTAATCAAAAACGCCGGTACTCAAATATTTATCACCCCCATCTGGGGCCATAACTACAATGTTTCCGGTAGTTATTTTACGAGCAACTTGTATGGCCACATATATATTTGCCCCGGAACTCATTCCTAGAAATAATCCCTCACGTCTAGTTAATTTTTTAAGCATAGCAAAGGCATTTTTGTCCGACACCATTACTTTCTTATCTATTATATTAACGTCGAATATTTTAGGAACGATTGCTTCGCTCATATTTTTTAAACCTTGAATCTTGTGGTTTATGTATGGCTCAACGGCAATTTTTATTACATCTGGTCTTTGTTTTTTTAACCTCTGCCCCACGCCCGTGAATGTCCCCGAGGTACCCAGGCCGGCGACAAAGTGGGTGATCTCTGGCAAGTCTCGTAAGATTTCGTCGGCTGTCTCTTCGTAATGAACTTTTGGATTATTTAGATTATCGTATTGATTTAACATAATAAATTTTTTAGGATTTTGTTTTATGAGCTTCTGTGTCAAACGTATTGATCCATCAATTCCTTCTTTTTTATCTGATAGGATTATTTTAGCCCCATAAGCAGTGAGAATTTTTTTTCTCTCCATGCTTACACTTTCCGGTAAAACTAAAATTACTTTATAACCTTTAACTGCTGCCACCATAGCGATTCCAATTCCAGTATTTCCAGAGGTTGGTTCAATGATAGCCATGTTTTTATTTAATTGACCGCTAATTTCCGCCCTTTTGATCATTCTGTAGGCAATCCTATCTTTTATTGATCCGCCGGGATTTGCCTTCTCAAGCTTTATATAAATATTTACACCAGGTTTAACAAAAAGCTTATTTATTTTTACCATCGGTGTATTACCAATCGTTTCTAGAATATTATTATATTTCATATTTTTAATGTAAATAAATAAAAAACCCCGGTTTCCCGAGGTGTCCGCCAAGTAATATCTAAAAAATATTAACAACAAGCAGCCCTCGAGAATTCGAAGTGACAGCTGGTGCAATTTGTGTAGGATGTTCTATTCATACTTAAATATTAGCACGCAATAGTCATAAGTCAATTAAATAGAGGGCTGATGTTTTTATTGCAGAATGGAGTTTTTTAATTTTAATAATTTTTAAACTAATAGCCAAATAATATGGTATAATTAAAATATAACAATCTATTATATGGGACACATTACCTCAAAAAATTATTTAAAGCTCCAGAAGCGGTTGGATATGAATGCTCAGGGTGCGCCCGCCTCAGAGTCGCTTTATAAAATTTTAGAAATTTTATTCTCCGCTGAAGAAGCGGAAAAAGTCTCTCTTTTGCCAGTGATGCCATTTGCGGTGAGTGAAGCCGCGGGCAGATGGAAGCTATCGGAGGCAGATACAAATAAAATTCTTTATGAATTAGCAGACAAAGGGCTTTTATTGGACATGAATAATAACGGTGTACAGACTTATGTTTTAGCGCCCACGATGGCCGGTTTTTTTGAGTTTGCTTTAATGAGGACGGATGGTCTTTTTGACCGCAAGATTTTATCAGAGTTATTTTATAACTATATCAACGAAGAAGATGATTTTGTAGAAAAAGTTTTGATGCAAAAAACGCCAATTGCCCGCACGCTGGTGCATGAAAACACCATTCAAAGTAAAGATCAATCCGAGGTTCTTGATTATGAACGAGCCACTCATATTATTAATTCCGCTAGTTGCATTACGGTCGGAACTTGCTATTGTCGTCATAAAATGGAGCACTTAGGTAAGGCTTGCCACGCCCCACAAGATGTTTGCTTAACTTTTAATACGGCGGCTGAAAGTTTATCTAAACACAAGATAGCTAAAGAAATTAGCAAAGAAGAGGCCTTAGCTGTTTTAGATAAATGTGTTGATTATGGTTTAGTTCAGATTGGCGATAACGTCCAAAACCAAGTTAATTGGATTTGTAATTGTTGTGGTTGTTGTTGTGAGGCTATCCAAGCTTATAAAAAAATTGGTTATAGACGAAAGATAAATAGTAATTTTTTTGCACTTGTAAATAGTGAAAAATGCGTTGCCTGTGGAGCCTGTGTTTCTAAATGTCCGGTCGAAGCTATTAAAACGGTTAATAATAAAGCGGTAGTTGATAAAGATATTTGTATTGGTTGCGGTGTTTGTAAGCGTCAATGTGGCCCCAAAGCAATAAGTATTGAGCGTCGAGAAAAATTAGTCGAAGTGCCTTTAGACAGTTTTGAGCGTTGTGTTATCACAGCCATTGAGAAAAATAAATTACAAAATTATATTTTTGACAACTATAGTCTCTGGACGAACGAGCTGTTGCGTAATTTAGTGGGGGTATTATTTAAATTAAGTCCAGCTAAATTTTTAATTGCTAACCGACAATTAAAGTCTCAGTTCCTTAAGGCGCTGAGAAAGTCAAAGACCAGTAAAATATATAGTAGTTTAAATAAAGCATAAAATTAATTTTAGCCATCAATAATTTTTAAATAATAATTTATCCGCCAATATAAAAATAACTCTAATATTAGGGTTATTTTTAATTTTATTTTCAAGGGGCCATTAAAAATTATTGACAAAATTAATAAATTATGTTATAATATCCCCATCACACTGAGTCACGCCGAAAATCAGAATCAAAGAGAGTAGGCACATTAAAAACCAAATAAATCATGGAAAACATGGAAAAAAAGATGAAAAAGGCCATCATGGCCACAATGATCGTAACCGCGATCTATGCAATGTACCTCTGGGTAGTTCAAAGCTCCAACGGGCTTCAGTCCGAAACTACTATTACCTTTTTTTCAGCGAGCTGGTTGCAGTTAACGCTGAGCTTCTCGGTTTCCCACTGGTGGAACCTCTTGATTTCACCACTAACTATTATGACTTTGGCTTATTTTTTCAGCCAGGAAGCAATTGTTGGCAAAGAGCCACGCGGAGTAAAAGAAGAAACAGGGTACAAATATTATACCCGGTTACACGTTTTCATTGTTAATTGCCTTTCCTTCGTTATGGCAGTTGGTCTCATGATCATGGCCGCCTTTATTTCTCCTATTTATGAAGAAAGCAATTTAGGACCATTATCCGCTCTGGTGTCAGCCGTAATCACATGGTTTATATGTTATATTGGCTTTGCAATTTGCATTGAAGCGGCAATGTGTCTGTTCACCTGGAATACCTTCGCCGATGATGGCTACCAAATTGAAGGCACAAATTTAGTCGATCGATATCAGGTAACCCTGTCAACCTTTGTAAAGATGGGAATAGTTAAGACCACCCCATTTACCCTTGGGCTGACAATCGGCCTCCTACTAAGAATTACTCTTAGTAAAATATTTTCTTTTCTTAAACCAATTAAGATTTCTTACAGCAAAGAAACCCAAAAGATGTAACCTTTAATTAGGTATTTAGCGCTCCGAACCAAAAATTCGGAGCTCTTTTTTTAATAATTTTTAGGCGGCGGATAAATTATTTGACAAATTTATTAATTTCTGTTATTATAGGTATTAATAACACAAACCGTTTTTTAAAAATTATACAATGGCACTGATTACATTTATTCTGGGTACCGCAGGGATTATTGTGGTATACTTTATTCCTAGCTCTGACGCTGTTGCTGGCATAGCAACACTATCCTTAATGTTTTTACTCTTTTCTTTTAAGTGGTCGTCTGGAGTCAGATAACCAAAGGATAACAACCATTTAAGCCGTATGATTCGCTCTGCGGTTTTTTAATTACCCAATTACTCCAGAAGAAATAATCCTAAAAGTATAACTATTTTTCTGCTATAATAATATATATGAGAAATACTAAACAAGCCCTACTTTGGATTATTGATATTCTTAAGGAGAATAATATAAGCTACCGGATAAGTGGCGGTTTTGACGCTAGACTTTATGGTTCTAAACGTAAATTAGCAGATATCGATATTGAAGTTCACCAGAAAAATATTAATAAAATATATAAGAATACCAAAAAATTTGTTATCTACGGTCCAAAAAGGTATAAGGATGAAAATTGGGATTTACAGTTAATGACTTTAAAGTATAAGAATCAAGAAATAGACATTGCTTCTTTTGAAGCAAAAATATTTAATCAGGCAACTCATAAGTGGGTTAAAAGACCGGGGGTATTTAGTGATTCTGTTGTAAAAAAAGTTTTTGGAATTGAGGTTTTTGTTGAAAATGTTAAAGCCCTTATTACCTATAAGAAAATATTAGGGCGTCCGGTTGATCGTCAGGATGTTAAGGATTTATCTGTTAATTAATTTTTTAATTTATTTAAATACCTGTTATTGACATAAGCTCCAAAATATGTTAATATAGTTTTATAGAACTTTAAAACAACCCACCATGAAAGCCAGACTGATTCTGTTGATGTATGTTTTTGCCTTAACATTGTTTATTGTTAGCAAAAAAAATGAAGAAATTTCCGTAGTAATGACTACCCCAACCTTCTCCGCAGATTACCGCATCACCGTTAACGGTGAAAGTTTTATGAAAAAACGCATCCTCAATAATATGGGCAAAACCATTAGTCTCAAATGTTTTCATAAAGACTCGGCCACTGGAGAATGGCAAAAAGTCGAAAAAGTTTTAGAAAACGAAGAATATTTCATTGCTGATTTAAAGCAATAAAAAATTCTTCCTACGCTACTCCCAAGAGGCACCTATCCAGGCGTCTCTTTTCTTTTTCTCTAGATAAGGTAAGATAAAATTAATTATCCTTAATACTATGAGTGCAAAAAAATCATACCCTTTAAACAATCAGGAAGAGTTACTGACTATTAATCCTGAGGATCAACCCTTAAGTCCGGAACAAGTAGAGGACTTAGAGAGCCCAATTAATGAGGCGGAGGCTTTGAAGCTTCCCGACATCTTTAAAGTCAAAGACGTTTTAGCCGGGCAAGGATTGGAACTTTTAAGTGACCGTGAAATTTGTAGCGGTGGTGTTTTTGGTCCGATTTTTAAATTGAAAGTGAAAGAAATTGCCAGCGGTCAGGAATTTTATATTATTGAACGCTCATTTACGGAAATTAAGGATATTGAACGTCGCTTTTGTTTAGTGGAAATGGATGATATGGTCAGTAAAAATGATTCCGAACCGCGGTATGAGATTATTAATAATGCCGACCATCATAAGAACAAGATTGTAATTGACTATCTTTATAATGAGGAGCGGGCACTCAAGGCTTTACAAGGAATTCCGGGCATCCCTAAATTCTACGGCGCCGCTTATGATGATTTAAGTGGTTCACTGCTACAGGAGTTTGTGGACGGGCCCGATTTAAGTATGTTGTTATTGGAGAATAAAGAGTCTTTACGTAGTTGGAACATCCCTGAAATTTTAGAAAAGTTAAAAAATATTTATACGCAAGCCGCCGAGGCTGGCTTTATTCACAACAATCCCGCCGGAGCCACTGTTATGATTGGCCCTGACCGCCAGCCCTATCTGGCTGACTGGTATCTTTATTCCCAGGGTCTAATTAATCAGGAGGGTCCGATTAAAGAGCAGTATTTGGAAGGTTTAAAAGGAATTGAAGAAGTGGAAAAAAGGTTATTAGATTCTTTGGCTTAGATATATTTAAAACCCGAAAATTTTGTTTTCGGGTTTTATAATTGAGCAATTTGATCTTGGATATATTTCTTTATCTCTTCTATTTCGAGAGAAGGAAATATTAGGGGTTCACCAATTTTGATGGTTACATTTTGGCCGCTTTTGATTTTTTGCCACTTAAAACCAATTTCAATTGGCATTACCTTGTCCATGTTCTCAATTTTAATGGGAACGACGGTTGGCTGACAATCAATAATTAGCTTAGCGGGCCCGTATTTACAGGGTCCAATTTGTCCGTCACGGCTACGGGTGCCTTCGAAAAAGAGCAATAAGCTGTCGCTTTTTAAAATTTCTTCAAACGACAAAATATTGCCTGTGATTTTACTTTTTCCACCATGGCGATAAGCAGGAATGGTTTTAAGTAAGTGGCAGAAAAAGCGGCGGCTCGGTTTTTTAAAAAAGTTTTCCCAAGCCGGAGCGTTATAAGGGATGTGGTGGTAGCGAAAAAAAATGTCTCGCGGTTGGAATAAGGCATAGGCAATTAAGAGTGAGTCGATTAGACTCTGGTGATTTGATAACAACAGTAATCCGGCCTGTGGTGGTAGTTTTTCGCGTCCGATAATGGTGGTTTTATTTCTAATTTTAAATAACCACCATCCGAGTAGCCAAAAAATCAGCATCATAGGACGACTGGCCCAATTTTTAGCGATTTTTTTCATGGCGTTTCTTTTTTTAAAGTTCTATTCTTAGTTTACGGCTTATCTTCCCCTTTAGCAAATTAGAGATTAAAGCCCGGTAATCTTATGCTATACTATAATTAGTTATTAATTTTATATTTTATGCGTAAAAAATATCTTTTTTTAGGACTAGCCCTCTTTTTATTGATTGGTTTTCTAATGCCAACCGTTTCGGCTTCAGCTGCCGAAACGGTAAAAGCGCGAGTAGTGAGGATTTTAGAGGAAAAATCCTTTACCCGCGAGAATGGTGCTGTTATCGTTCAGCAGAACGTTGAGCTAATGGGTTTGGCGGGCGAGAGTAAAGGTAAGACCTTGGTTTATGAGGGGATTAGCGATGTTGATGTGGTGGCTGGGCGGACGTATCAGGCGGGTGATTTAGTTTTTGTTAGTGTTGATCAGGACGAAAGCGGAAAAACTGTGGTTTATATTACCGACTATGTGCGTGAGCGGGGTTTGATTTGGCTATTTATACTATTTGTCGCCGTGGTGGTGTTGGTTGGCGGTAAGATTGGTTGGCGTTCCTTGCTCGCTCTAGCTATCAGTTTCTTCTTAATCATGAAATTTTTAGCCCCCTTGATTCTCGCGGGCTATAATCCGCTCCTAGTAGGCCCACTTATCACTTTTTTAATCCTCATCAGTTTGGTTTATATTACTGAGGGCTTTAATCGTAAGGCCCACATTGCTGTTCTTAGTATTTTTTCTGCTTTGATTATTACTTTTCTTTTATCCTGGCTTTTTGTCCGTTTAACCCAATTAAGCGGCACCTCTAGTGAAGAGGTAGTGTTTTTAATTAGTGATAATATTAAAGCTATTAATTTTCAAGGTTTATTATTGGCTGCTATTATTATTGGTGCTTTGGGTGTTTTAGATGATATTGCCGTTGGTCAGATTGAGGCGGTGGAGCAGTTGTTAATTAATAATCCTCAACAGACTCGGCTCAATCTTTTTCGTTCGGCGATGGCGATTGGGCGCGCCCATTTAGGGGCAATTATTAATACTTTATTTTTAGCCTACGCCGGCGCTTCTTTACCCTTAATCCTCTTGTTTAATATTAAACGCGAGCCTTTTTTATCCTTTTCTCAGGTGATTAATCATGAAGAAATTGCTACCGAAATCGTCCGGTCGCTAGTGGGCGTTATTGGCTTGTGTTTAACTATGCCGATTGCGACCCTGCTAGCGGTTTGGCTTTTATTCCCCAAAAAGGCTTTAAAATAGGTTTTTTCTGAAGATATTACTATTTTTGCCGAAAAAAGCTATAATTAAGATAAGGGGGAAATTCTATTAATTTTTTATATTTATTGATTTACGACCCCAGAAAGTTTTTTCGTTTAAGGTCTGATCGCTAACATTAAATTATGCAACACATTTTCAAGTGGCGGAAATTGTTTTTTATCCTGTTAGCGCTTGATTTTATTTTGACGGCCATCATCCCCTTGTTAATCCGCCGCCCCATCATTGGTATTAATGAAGAAGTTTGTGAAATTATTGCCCTGTCCCTGCTTTTATTATTAGCCTATATGGTTAATTTTTTATATTTACGGGAATTTGGCCGTTTGCGTCGTTATCAGGTTAATTTAGAAGATCGCCTTCAAGAAACCTTTAAATATATTGGCTCGGTTAATTTGCAGATGGAGGAAATGCGACAGGCCTTTGCTAACTTTAAGAAATATCCGGAGAATAAAAAAGATATTCGTACGGTTTTTATTTACTTTTCTGAAAAGATTTTAGGGATGGTTAATGTTGATTGGGTAATTTTGCGCATCATTGATCTAAAGACTGGCCGGACAATGCGGGAAGACAAATTTACCCGTAATCATCAGAATATCGTTTTAGGTAAATTTGATAATCGAGAAATTTTAAATGATAAATGTAAGCTGGAAGGCTGTACCGTAATTAAGTCTGATCAAGAAAATTTAAATATCAAGGCTTGTTGTATTTTGCCGATTAAGCTTAAGAATCGCGATCAAGAATTTTTTGTTCGCTCTATGATTAATCAGCTAGAGATGCTATTTATTGTTTTTTCTTCTTTAAGTAAGGCTCAGAAAATTACCCCTAAGAATAATAAGAGTTAGTTTGTTTTTATAAATTAAATCATCATTTATGGCCACTAAAAAAACCTCATCTAAAAACGCCAAAGGACAACCGCAATTTGAAGAGTTTAAATTACAAGGACAAGAACTTGTTAAAAAAATTAAAGAATTGATTAAGGCTGGCAATATTCGCCGCATTATTATTAAGAACGAAAAAGGCAAGGTAATGATGGAAATCCCGGTAACGGTCGCGGTGGTGGGGGCGGTTTTCGCTCCGGTTTTAGCCGCGGTGGGTGCTTTAGCCGCTTTACTTAATAAATGCAGTATTGTCGTGGAAAAGAAATAAATTTTTACCATTAAAAAGAGCCGCTAACTTAGCGGCTCTTTTTTATATTTGAGACTATTAGCAGCTTTCAATTATTGCTAAAATTTCGTCGCGTTTTTTAGCCATGATGGCCGGGTCATTAGCCTCTAAATTAAGGCGTACCTTATCTTCCGTATTTGAACCGCGGACATTGAACCAGAAGTCAGGATAAGTGATGCTGACACCGTCTAACAAGCTGATTTCCGCATCCGTATACTTTTCTTTTAATTGAGTAAAGACCGCTTCCTTATCTTTCACCGCTCGGTTAATTTCCCCTGAGTGGCTATAGCGTCGGTACTGTTGAATGAAATCAGCTACGCTCTGCTCTTGCTGAGAAAAGAGGGCGAGTAAGCGGCCAATCATAATCATCGGCATTTCAAAACAGCCAATTTCTAAATTAAGAAAGAAGTGGCCGGATGATTCGCCGGCGAAATAAGCCTTTTCGGAAAGCATTTGTTCTTTAATTAAAGAGTGGCCGACCCTGGTTGGCACCGGAATTCCTCCTGCTTCTTCAATTAGGTCAACAGTAATTTTTCCAGGGCGGACATCGTAGCAGATTTTACTTCCCGGCTTGTCTTGAAGAAATATTTGAGCTAATAAGCCGCGAATGATAGCGGGGTCGATTAGTTGTCCGAGATTATCTACGAAAAAGACGCGATCACCGTCACCATCGGTGGCAATTCCTAAATCCGCTTGAGCGGTTTTTACCGCCTCGCAGAGCTGTTCCAAATTTTCTGACTTTAAAGGATCAGCTTCATGCGCGGGAAATGAGCCGTCGAGCGTGAAATTTATTTTTTCTAGTTTAATTGGTAAAACAGAGGCGAGTAATTCTAAATATTGCGCCCCCATGCTGTTCGCGGCATCAGCCACCACCTTTAGAGGCTTAATATCGTTAGGAGAAATAAATTTTATATCATGTGTTAGTTGTTTAGCAGCTGCTTCTTCCAGAATAATCGCTTTCTTTTCGGAATTTAGTGCCGGTGTTTGTTCGGTGATATGATCTTTGAGCCATTCGATACCAGTATCGCCACTAATGGGGCGGCTGTTCTTTCTAACTAGCTTAAAGCCGTTCCACTCTTTCGGGTTATGTGAGGCCGAGACCATGATGCCGCCGTCAGCTTCTTGAGCGGAAACAGTGAAATAGAAAGCAGGCGTGGAAATAAGGCCGGCATCAATGACTTCAGCACCAGCTGCTAACAATCCTTGAATTAATTGCGTACTGATTGCCGGTGAACTGAGGCGCATATCTTGGGCCACTACGATTTTTAGAGGTTTATCGATGGGGCAGTCACCATCTTGGCGACGCAAGTTAACAAAAGCAATCCCGAGGTTGAAAACAAAGGGGAGATCAAAATCTTTTTCAAAAATTCCGCGGAGATCGTAGGCTTTAAAAATACTAGGATTAAACATATAGATTGATTAGATAATTTAATTGCGGCGGAGACTAAGGATTAAGGCGCCAAGACCAAAACCCGTCGCTATTAAGGATAAGACCCAGCCAATCATCGGGATGCTAAAGAGGAGCCAGAGTAGCGTGATTCCAATAATCATGCCGATTAGAAGTTTTTTCTCCGTTTCTTTATTCTTTAGAAAAAGATTAAGTATTTCTTGACCAACGATAATCGCACAGATTATCTTGCCCAACCAGAGCATTAAGAGCCAGAGGCCAAAAATAATAAGGGCTAAAGGAAGGCCAATAAAGGTAAAGATTAGAATGAGGGCGGCCGTCGGTGCGGCTAATAAAATGAGGATGCCCCAGCCTAAACTGGCAAAAGGTTTTTCTTGAAGAATTTTTTTAAGGGCTAAAATAATATTTTTACCAGGGTAAATAATAATTAAGCCCACGAGCATGGCTGAAAATATGCCGTATAGTAAAGACCAAAACCAATCCTTACTAGTCTGACCCTTAGATTCGGTGTTTTTTAAGACATTAATCTGGCCACTTATTTGTGAGCCATCGGCTCTCTGTAATTCAGCGTTCTCGTGGTAGTTTAAGTTGCCGGCAATTTTAGCCCCTGAGCTGATGGTAATTTTTTGAGCTTGCTGGCTTTGTCCAAAATTAAAATCTTTTCCCACTTTGCCAGCTAAGATCACATTATTTCCTCCGGCATCGACATTACCGCCAACTTCACCCATAATGTTGGTGTTAGTGGCACCACTCAATATATCCCAGCCGATTTTTGCTTCTGGACCGACGACTAAAGAATTTCCTATAAAATTGATATTACGGGCGATGTTGCCGTTTAAATTAGCACTGTTAGCGGCTATTCTGATATTACCATTAACTTCACCGTTAACTGTTACCGTTTGGGCAATAGCAATCAGGTCTCCTTCCAAGCGGCCATTGATGGTAATAGTTTGGGCGGCGGCAATTAAATCTCCTCGGACTTCACCATCGATTGTAATATTATTACTAGCGGCATAAAGATTGCCATCAATTGTTTCCCCTTGGGGGAGATAGACGTCGTTGCCAGATTTTAGAGAGGAAGCTTGTGCTAGCCGGGGGCTGAAAATTAAAATGGCGACCAAAAGGCCAAGACCAAGGGCGATTTTTTTAAACATAATGATAGAATTAAGAAAAATTTGCTATAATAATACCAATATTATATCCTAAAACTATGCTAGAAGCAATTACCGACTTAATCCAAGAGGCCGCCAAGTCCGTTCATAGCCGGGATGATTTGTCGTCTTTAAAACGGGTTTTGAGTAAGAAATATAAGATTGATTCCCTCCTTAATTCTCATATTATTGTTGAATATAAGCGACTTTTAGCCTTAAAGAAGATTAAGGCTAATCCGGAATTAGAGTATATTTTAAGAAAGCGGGCGGTCCGTACCTTATCCGGTATTGCGCCAGTAGCCGTTTTAACTAAGCCCTTCCCCTGTCCTGGTACCTGCGCTTATTGTCCTCGCCAGGAAGACGTGCCTGTCAGCTATTTAGCGAATGAGCCAGCGGTAATGAGAGCCATTCGCTGCCAATATCACCCCTATACCCAGGTGGTGTCTCGTTTGCGCGCTTTAGAAAACAACGGCCATCAGCCCGAAAAGATTGAAATTATTGTCATTGGCGGTACTTGGAGCTATTTGCCCGAGCAATATAAGTATTGGTATATCTTAAATTGTTTCCGCGCGGCTAATGATTATGCGGCTACCGGCAAGTTAGCTCGTTCGCCCTATCGTCATAATTTAAAACTAGCAGATGCTCGTAAATTCTTGGCCCACGAACAGACGCGCAATGAAAAGGCCCGCTATCGCATCATTGGTCTCACTTTAGAAACGAGACCGGACTATATTAATGAACAGGAACTTCTAGAAATGAGAACTCTTGGCTGTACAAGGGTAGAAATGGGCGTGCAAGCAGTTGATGATAAGATTTTAGCACTTAATAAGCGCGGCCACGGCGTCGCTGAGATTGCGACCGCTACGGCTTTATTGCGAAAATATGGTTTTAAGATTACTTATCACCTGATGCCCGCTTTACCAGGCTCCAATCCCCGCCTCGATTTAAAATTATTTGCGCTTTTATTTACCGATGAACGTTTTCAGCCGGATCAAATAAAATTTTATCCCACCGTAGTGACAGAGGGTAGCCTTTTATATAAATGGTATAAGCAGGGGAAATATAAACCCTACTCTGATAAAGTTTTGCAGAATTTGATTATCAAATGCAAGGCGTTAGTGCCCGAATATGTCCGCATTATTCGTTTGATTCGCGACATTCCGGCAGAATCAATTGTGGCTGGCAATAAAATTACTAATTTGCGCCAAATCATGAAACAGCAGGGGGTAAAATGTCATTGTATTCGCTGTCGGGAGGCCAAGGGAGAATTGATTGTTAAATATCAGATTAATGTGGTCGAGTATGCGGCCGCTGGCGGTAAAGAATATTTTTTAAGTGCTGATAGTCTTGATCATAAAACTCTTTATGGTTTTTGCCGTCTGCGTTTAGACGCGCAGAGCCCGATAGCACCGGCTTTAATTCGAGAGTTACATGTTTATGGTGAATTAATTCCCGTCGGCAAAGGTTCTGGCGTCCAGCATCGCGGTTTAGGGAAAGAGTTGTTAGCGCGGGCGGAACTATTAGCCCAGACCGCGGGAGTCTCGGAGATTGCCGTAATTTCTGGCGTTGGTGTCCGGGATTATTATCGCAAACAGGGTTACCGCTTGCGTCAGTCTTATCTATTTAAGCGCTTAATTTCCCAGGATTAGTTTATTTGTATTTTTTAGATTATTGGCCTATAATAAAAGCACTATGTTGATTACGAAAAATATCACAACTTGGTCCGGTTTTGTTGCTATCTCTTCTGTTTTTAATTAACCAAAGGGCCTGATTTGTGAAAGACGGCGCCCTTTGGGGGCGCTTTTTTATTAATCTAATATTATTATGAATTCTGAAAAAATAAACTTTAAGATTATTCTCGTTCTGGTCTTGTATCTCAGTTCATTATTAGCCGCTAATACGCTGGGTTTGAAATTAATGCCTTTTATTTTTGGCACTCATCTTTCGGTAGCGGTATTTTTCTTTCCCTTTGTCTTTTTGAGTACCGATGTTATCGGCCAGGTTTATGGTAAAGCCTGGGCGAAGAATTTTGTCTACGCCGGTTTATTAGCGACCGCTCTTTTTACTCTCTATGCCGCGCTGTCTCTGTCTTTACCGTGGTCAACGACTAACGAAAAGATGCCTGAAGCCTATGCTCTAATTTTCGGAGTTTCTTTGAGAATGTCGCTTGCCTCTTTACTCGCCTTTTTTATTGCTGAGTATCAGGATGTGCTTGCTTTCTTTTTCTTTAAGAAATTATTACGGGGACGTTTTTTCTGGCTGCAGTCTAATCTGTCTAATCTCTGGTCACAGCTATTAGATACTTTAATTTTTATGTTTGTCGCCTTTGCGGGAATTTATCCGGTAAAGACAATTATTTTAGCAAGCTTGCCTTGGTGGCTTTATAAGGTTGCTATGGGCTTGGCTTACACCCCTTTATCTTATTTAGGGGTTTATCTTCTTCGTTATGGAAATACGCGCCCTCAAGACTAGCCTATTTGTCGCCGGACAAGATTTATCTTTATTTATTACGGCACATCTCCCTTCTTTGCAAGACGGGGATATTTTAGTGGTCACTTCTAAAATTGTGGCCCTAGCGGAGAATCGACTTATTGCTAAGGGGGCGGAGATTAGTAAAGAAGAAATTATTCGCCAAGAAAGTTCTTTTACCTTAGAGACCTCTCAGGTTTATTTAACAATTAAAGACGGAGCAGTGATGGCTAATGCCGGGATTGATGAAAGTAATGCCGGGGATAATTTTATTCTTTTACCTAAAGATAGTTTTCAGGCCGCCGCGGCCATTAGAGAGTATTGTTTAAAACATTATCAGCTTCGGAATTTAGGAGTGATTTTAAGTGATAGTCGTTGTCTGCCTCTGCGAGCTGGTGTCACTGGAATTGCTTTAGGCTATGCGGGGTTTCGGGGCCTTAAAAGTTACCGTGGTCAAGCGGACCTTTTTGGTCGCCCTTTTCGTTTTTCCCGCGTCGATGTGGCTGATAGCTTGGCAACGGCAGCGGTCTTATGTATGGGCGAAGGTTCAGAACAGACACCCTTGGCTGTGATCAGCAGCGCGCCCGTTGAGTATTGCGATGAAGTTAATCCTCAAGAACTTTCCATTGATATTAATGAGGATATGTATGGTCCTTTATTTAAAGCCCTTTTATAGTTCGGTTTTTTGACAAAAGACCGGCGCTAAACTAAGATTAAACATATGGAAAACAATATTTTACAACAACAAGACCCGGCCGTGGCGGATATTATTAGCCGCGAAGCCGCTCGCCAAGATAGCGAATTAGAGCTGATTGCTTCGGAAAATTACGCTTCTCCCGCCGTTCGCTCCGCTCTCTCTTCGGTTTTAACCAATAAGTATAGCGAAGGCTATGCTGGTAAGCGCTATTATGGTGGTAATAGTATCATTGATGAGGTGGAATCTTTAGCCATCAGTCGGGTTAAGGAGCTCTTTTCGGCCGAACATGCCAATGTCCAGCCTCTTTCCGGTTCCCCGGCTAATGCCGCCGTCTATATGGCCTTCTTAGAGCCAGGAGACAAGGTTTTAGGCTTACGCCTTGACCACGGCGGTCACTTATCACACGGCCACAGTGTTAATTTTTCTGGACGACTATATAATTTTGTTCAATACGGTGTTAATCCCGAGACCGGCATTATTGATATGGAAGAAGTGCGCCGGGTCGCTTTAGCGGAAAAGCCGAAAATGATTGTCGCTGGTTTCAGTGCCTATTCTCGAGAAATTGATTGGGCGGGTTTTAAAGCGATTGCCGATGAAGTTGGCGCCTATACTTTTGCCGACATTGCCCACATTGCCGGTTTAATTGCTGGCAAGCAATTAGCTAACCCTGTGCCTTTATTTGATGTTGTTTCTAGTACCACCCATAAGACCTTGCGGGGTCCGCGTGGGGCTATTATCTTGTGCAAAGAGCAATATGCGAAGCAGATTGATCGAGCGGTGTTTCCGGGTATGCAGGGTGGTCCGCATGATAATGTTACGGCAGCCAAAGCGATTGCTTTTGCTGAAGCTTTGCGCCCAGAATTTCAAGACTATGCCCGCCAAGTTATTAGTAATGCCCAGGCTTTAGCGGCCGCTCTTACGGAGCGGGGCTATAAGGTGGTTTCTGGGGGCACTGATAATCATCTCTTTGTGCTTGATCTTTCCCCTCAAGGTTTAGCTGGTAAAGAAGCGGAAAAAGCTTTAGAGGCAGTAGGCATCTCTGTTTCCCGTTCCACTATTCCTAATGATCCTAATCCTCCTTTAAATCCCTCCGGTGTCCGGATTGGTACACCTGCTGTTACGACCCGTGGTTTACAGACAGCTGAGATGTTGGAATTAGCGGATATTATTGACCGTGCTATTAAAGCCAGAGATGATGAGAATGCTTTAATGAAATTAAAACAGGTAACCGCCGCACTTTGCCGCCGTTTTCCTCTACCCGCTTAATCTATGAAGATAAAAAATAAAATTATTGATGGCCGTCAGATTGCGGAAAAGGTTAAAGATGAAATTGCTTTAAATATCTTTAATAATAAAGAGCGGCGCCCGAGTTTAGCTATTATTTTAGTGGGTGAAAGGCCTGATTCAGAAATCTATGTTTCCCTAAAAGAGCGGGAGGCAAAAAAAGTGGGCATTGATACTCACCTCTACCGCTTAGAAGAGGAAAGCACCGAAGCCGAATTGTTAACGGTGATTGATTTCTTAAATAAAGATGAAACGGTGGACGCTATTTTATTACAGCTACCCTTACCCCCTTCTTTTGACGCTGATAAAATTATTGCCGCCATTGATCCTCTCAAAGATGCGGATGGTTTTCATCCTCTTCACCCCGCTTATGTAGTTTCGCCGGTTATTGCGGCCGTAGAATTTATAATAAAGGAATATAAAGTTAAGGGCCGAGCTTGTGTCTTTCATCGTTCTGATGTTTTTGGTCAAGCGCTCGCCTCTTCGTTACAAAGCTTATCTTTAAGCGTTGATTTAATTGCGGTGGCTGAAAATGAAGACCCGCGCCAAGATGCGAACTTACGTCAACGATTCTGTGCCCTTAGTAGTCAGGCTGATTTAGTCGTTAGTGCTTTGGGTTTGCCAGAGTTTTTGACAGAGGAATATTTTAAAGCGGGTACCTTAGTGGTTGATGTTGGGATTACTAAAGAAAATGATAAAGTTTTAGGTGATGTTGATTTTAAATCAGCGGCTAAGGTAGCCGCCGGCATTACTCCGGTTCCGGGCGGTGTTGGCCCGATGACGATTGCTTTTCTCTTTAAGAATGTTTGGGAGATTTATAGTCGCCGCTAAACCCTTAATAATCTTGAAACAAGTTTTGAGCCATGTCCGCATGGCTTTCCTTGTCTAGTGCCATGGATAATAAGAAACAACAATTAATTGAACTTTTAAAGATTCATTTTGCTTATGAATCTTTTCGCCCTGGACAAGAACAAGCCATTGATGCAATTTTGTCTGGGAAAAATACGATTGCCGTCCTGCCGACGGGAGGGGGTAAGTCGATGATTTTTCAATTGCCGTCTTTGGTCTTAGAGGGGGTTACTATTGTTGTTTCCCCGCTGATTGCTTTAATGAAGGATCAGGTTGATTCTTTAGACAAGGTTGGTATTCCCGCAACCTTTATTAATTCCTCCGTTTCCTTAAGTGAAACTACTCAGCGTCTTAATAAGATTCGGGCGGGCGCTTATCGCTTGGTTTATGTGGCGCCGGAACGTTTCTATAACCAAGCTTTTGTTAATGAATTAAAAAATCTCAAAGTCGCTCTATTTGCCATTGATGAAGCTCATTGTATTAGTCAGTGGGGGCATGATTTTCGTCCTAGCTATTTACGCTTGAAAGAGGCGGTGAAACTTTGTGGTTTCCCGGTGGTAGCGGCTTTAACCGCCACCGCTACACCCGAAGTTCGGATTGATATTGCTCGGCAACTAGGCTTGGATGATTATGAGTTGATAATCAGCGGCTTTGCTCGTCCTAATTTGCAGTTTGCGGCGGTGATGGCCAGTAATAATCGTAAGCTTGAATATATTCTTGATGCCGTTCGCAGCCAGGAGGGCGGTTCCGGTATTGTTTATGTGGGCACCCGTTCAAAGGCTGATGAAATTGTGGAATTTTTAGCCGACTACGACGTGGCGGCCGTTGCTTATCATGCCGGCATGGATAGTGATAGCCGGGATTGGGTGCAAGATCAATTCATGCAAGGCAAAGCGCAAGTGGTGGTGGCCACCAATGCCTTCGGTTTGGGCATTAATAAAAAAGACATTCGTTTTGTTATCCACCATGATTTACCTGGCACCCTGGAAGCTTATTATCAGGAAGCGGGTCGGGCCGGACGTGACGGTAAGGCCAGTGTTTGTTTATTATTTTACTCCCCTTCGGACAGATACTTGCAGGAATTTTTTATCCAAGGTGATAACCCTAGCCCTAATTTAATTAAAGATGTTTTTCGTTTTCTTCTGGAGGCCCAAGAGCAAAATCCCGATGGGGAAAATTCCGTGCTGATCACTTATTCTGAACTGACGAAGCGTTTATCGGAACCAGCCCCAGAAATGGCGGTCGGGACAGCTATTAAGATTTTAGAAAAAGAAGGTTATGTCTCTCGGCCCAATGAACGCACCACTAATACTTTTATTAAACTGAAAAAAACTTGGGAGGAGGCTTTAGCGGCCATTAGTTCTCGCGCTAAAGTGCAATTAGCGGTCGCGGAGAAGCTCCGGGTTCGCTTTGAAAAAGAAATTGTCGCTGGCTGGCAGTTTATTGCTGATGAAGTCGCTATTATTTTGCAAATTAAGAAAGAAGTTTTAAATCGGGCGATTAAAAAGATGGCGGAACAGGAACTATTGGAGTATCGCCCGCCCTTTAAAGGTACAGAAATTCGGATTTTAAAATTTAGTGATCCTGATGATTTGGAGTTAGATTTTCGTTCCTTAGAGTTGAAAGCGGAAAGGGCGTATAATAAGCTTAATGAAATGGAGTCTTATGTTTATTCCCCACTTTGCCGTCAGCAGTATATTTTAAAGTATTTTGGTGAAGCTGACCCGCGGACTTGTGGTCGCTGTGATAATTGTTTAAAGCAAAATCGTTTACCGGCTAAAGAATATCTGGGAGATTATTAATTTATTTTATGAAACCTAAGCGTTTAGCCAAGTTAAAAGAAATTGTGGCCTCTTCCTATGAGCTGACTGCTCAGCATTTTAATGAAACCCGTTCGAAAGTGGCGGCTCCAGATTTTGTCTGGGCGGTTAATCAGATTGGCAGCGATGATCAAGTCCTTGATGCTGGTTGTGGTAATGGTCGCCTTTTAGATTATATTAAATTAAGCCCAGAACAATATCTTGGTTTAGACCAAAGCCCCGCTCTACTCGCTTATGCCCGTGATAAACACCCGGGCTATAATTTTATTAACGCTGACTTAAGCGAGGTGAGTTCCCTGGTTGCAGATAAATTTTCCCTTATTTTCTGCTCAGCGGTCATTAGCCATATCCCAGGAAGAAAAGAACGCCGTGAAGTTTTAGGCTCCCTCTTAGCTGCCACTCTACCCGAGGGACGTTTGATTATTAGTTTCTGGAAGCTGGAGGGTCGGAATCGGCGCAAACTTTATGTCACTTGGTGGAAAAAAATTACCGGCCGTCATCCTTATGGCTGGCGAGATTTAATTTTCCCCTGGAAGAATGCGCACGGCGAAGAAATTAGCCCCCGTTACTATTATGCTTTCACTAAGCGATATTTTCGTCGCGAATTAAGTCGTGCTGGCTGGAGAATTGAATCCGTGCGCAATGACCGCTTTAATTATTGGGTAATCGCTCGACCAAAATAGCCCTCTATCTTGACACCCCCCAGGGGTGTGCTATAATAGCCAATATGAAGACCGCCGAACAAAGAATTAATAACATTATTGGCCAACTTGAAGGCATTAAAAAAATGCTGGCGCAGGCGCCGGAAGATTGTTTTGCTTTGCTTACGCAAATGAAAGCAGTTAAATCCGCCCTGTCTTCTTTAACCGAACAGATTTTATCCACTGAACTTGATCGTTGCCTTAGTGGCAAGCTCGCCCCCGAAAAGCGAGAAAAGATGGCGGTGATTTTTAAGGAAGTAATTAAAAAATAAAAATATTAAATAGGACGCCAAGCGGTTTCTCGCCGTTTAGCGCGAATAAATTTATGAGTAAAGCAATGGACGTAGTAAAGAGCAATTTTGAAGCCGAGGTTCTAAAAAGCCCAATCCCGGTGTTAGTAGATTTTTGGGCTCCCTGGTGTATGCCCTGTCGGATGATGGCCCCAATTTTAGACGAATTATCCGGAGTGCTTGAAGGAAAGATTAAAATCGTTAAAGTTGATACTGAGAATCAAGAGAATCAAGAGCTGGCAGTTCAGTACCAGATTCAAAGCATCCCTAACATGAAACTTTTCAAGAACGGCCAAGTAGCCGATGAGTATATTGGTTTGCGCAATCAGGAAACTTTACGCCAAGAGTTAGAAAAGCATCTTTAGTTTTTCAGAGAAGACGGCCGTTAATTACGGTCGTTTTTCTTTATTAATAATTTTAATTTAAAGATATGAGTATTGTTCAAGATAATTTAGAGCGCCTGCAGACCGTGGCCGCTTTGGATAATATTAGTGCGGCTGATTTAGAATTGTTAAGCCATCCTGCCCGAGTTAGTTATCAAGATTTAGAGATTAAAGGTAAAAAATATCCGGCTTGGCGGATTGTTTATAGTAACGACCTTGGTCCCGGCAAAGGCGGAATCCGTTTTCATCCGGAAGTAAGTGAGGATGAAGTTCAGTCTTTAGCTTTTTGGATGGCTTTAAAAAACTCCTTAGCGGATATTCCCTATGGTGGCGCCAAGGGGGGTGTTAAATTTAATCCTAAGGAAGCTGATCAGGCTGAGCTTCAGGAAGTTAGCCGAGCCTATGCCCGGGCCTTCCATGAAGTTCTAGGGCAAGATAAGGATGTGCCCGCTCCTGATGTTTATACTAATAGCCAGACTATGGCTTGGATTCTGGATGAATATGAAAAAATCATTGGCAAACATGAACCGGGTATGATTACGGGAAAACCAGTGGAACTTGGGGGTATTAAATTGCGTTCCGACGCCACCGCCCAAGGTTCTTATTTTGTGGCTCAAGAAATGGTCAAAGAATTCTTGTCTAATAAGAAGCCGCAAGAAATTACGGTAGCCGTTCAAGGCTTTGGCAATGCTGGTTTGTTTATGGCCGAGAAATTGGCAGCCGATGGTTATAAGATTGTGGCCGCTTCTGACAGCCAGGGGGGTATTTATAACGCTAATGGTATTGATATTAGTGCCTTGTCTGCTTTTAAGGCTCAGGGCAATTCTGTAAACACTTTTAGCCCTGGCGAGGTAATCACCAATGCTCAATTATTAGAATTAGAAGTTGATATTCTCGTGCTCGCGGCCTTAGAAAATCAAATTACCGCTACTAATGCCGCAGCGATTAAGGCTAAACATATTTTAGAAATGGCTAACGGCCCGATTGATTTAGCGGCTGATAAAATTTTGGATGCTGCTGGAAAAATTATTGTTCCTGACATTTTAGCCAATTCTGGTGGAGTGATTGTCAGTTATTTTGAATGGGCTCAGAATCGTACCGGTCAAATTTTAGATGAGGAATATCTTCGTACTTTACTGGAAAAGAAAATGCGGGTTAACTGGCAGAGAATGTTTTCTTTATACAAAGAGAAGACTAATATCAGTTTGCGCCAGGCGGCCTATATTCTGGCTGTCCGTCGAATTTTAGCGGCTAAGCATTGGCGCTCCTAATATTTTGGTGGTATTTAAAAAACCGACGCTTTATCAGCGTCGGTTTTTTGTATCAGTTTTTTATTACTTAGTTGCAGGAAGCGGCGGTCGAAGCGGCACTATAGTCGAAGCCAAATCCCGGAGTCGGTGACTGGCTGTTTAATTGCGTGCTGCATTCTTCCGGAGCATTATTGAAAGCGGCACAGATAGTAGCGAGTAAAGAGGCGGAATCACGTCCGCTCTGGACTTCCTGACCGTTGATGATTAAGGTCGGGGAGCCGCCAACGCTATATTTTTCATTATCAGCTTTGTTGACATTGAAGCCCGGGAAACTACCGCGCCAATCAGTCTTGCTGTCATAGTTTTCCGTAACTTTGAATTCTTTATCGGTCTTAGTAACACAGCTTTCAATTTTGCTCTTATTGGCAACACTGCTTAAACAATCCGCACCTTTACCTTCAGCCAGGAAGCACTGCAAGTATTCCGCTAATTTATCCGGCTGTTCTTTTTGGATACAATATTGTACTAAATTTTCGTCGATTTCTTGCTTTTCGTGCATCGCGTAATCACAGAACTTTAACTTGAAATCAATTTTATTGCCTAAAGTTTCCATAACCGGCAACATTCCTTTTTCAATCTGAGTACCATAAGGGCAGTAGCTCATAACGAAGAGCTCTACTACAGGCTTATCATTTTTTGGGATATTTGTCGGCACAGTGGTTCCACTCTGATCTCCAGTGGCAGTGGCCTGTTCTTGTGCGGTCTTAGCCATATCAATTGCTTGGGGGAAGAATAATTTGCCATCCTTGCTGACATAAGATTCTACCGGGCTTTCTGAACCGATATCGATTTTCATTTTGTATAAATCATATTCTTCCGAAGTTTCGGTGATGGAGGCCTTACTGCCGCTAGGCATTAAGAAATTATTAACGAAATCTTCGGACTTAGCTCTCGCTTCTTCAATGCTAATTTCTTTATAGCTTTCCTTGTTTTTCATGGAAAAAATTAAAACCGCGGCTACAATTACCACGATCAGACCAATAGCAATGGCTATCGCCTTTTTATCCTTTAGGAATCTCTTACACATTTTTTTCATATTTTTATAAAAATTATTTTCTATATTAGATAATTATAGAAAATAATGTCTTTAAAGTCAAAATTATTTTAATTTTTCTAAAAATTCTTTCAATTCCTTGGGTAAATCGATTTTAAACTCCAGGCTGGTGCCGTCTAGGTCTTTAAATTTTAGATGTCGGGCTACTAGGAAGATTCTGCCCAGATTAATTTTTTTATTCTTTACTTTCGTTTTCGGAGTGCCGTATAAGTCGTCTCCGACTAAGGGGTGTCCGTAGGCAGACAGATGGACGCGGATTTGATGAGTGCGCCCCGTCTTGATTTTAACATTCAATAAGCTAACGTGGGGCCATTTTTTTTCTACCGTGAAAAGAGTGATTGCTTCTCTAGCCTTTTCCCGGGCATCCATATTGCCTTGGTCGCGGTTGGAAATTTTATTTTTTCCTTCACGCATACTAATAGGTAGGGCGGCCATCTTATGCCCTGACTTAGCGCGGACAATGGGAAAAAGAATTTCACCTTCATCTTTGCTGAGCTTGCCATAGGCTAAGGCTGTATATTCTTTTTTAACAGTTCTTTTTTTAAATTGTTTCTTAATGAATTCAAAGACTTCGTTATTTTTCGCTACCACCATCAAACCACTAGCTTCTTTGTCGAGACGATGGACAATGCCGGGGCGTTTAGGATCTTCGCCTACGCCTTTGAGGACGGGGTATTTTTTTACCAGGTAATCCGCTAAAGTTTTTTCTTCATTACTATCAGCTTCGTGCACAATTAAGCCCGCTGGTTTATTAACCACTAGGACTGATTCATTTTCGAAAATAATTTCAATGTCTCCTTGCGGTGTGGTAATTCGTTTGGTCATATTATTGTTTGTTAGTCATTAAGCTAAGGTCAGCCCGAGTGAAGGCTCGTAGGAGCCAGAGCGAGAGGAAGTAGGCAATAATGGCACTAACTAAGCTTATTCCCAGACCTAAGTTTGAGTTTTTAAAAAATTCTGGTCTCAGCCATAAAAGTAGACCCATTAATAAAGAGGCGGCCGCTGCTTTTGTTAAGCCTGACCACTGCAAGCGGAATTTTAAATGCCGGCAAATGAAGGTGGTGGAAAGGACGGCAATGGCAACTTCGCTGTAAATAGTGACGGCGGCCGCTCCGAAATAAGAGAAGCGAGGAATGAAGTAGAGATAGGCACCTAAAGCCGTGAGGCTGGTAAAGGCATAAATCCAAATTACCTTTTTTTGGGCTTGTACCGCAATTACAGCGTGAGCCATCATATTACCTAAAAAGATGGCGGCCACCGCTAAGATTAATACGCGGAGAATGTTCCCTGCTTCCAAAAATTCTTGGCCGGCAATGAGGATAATAATATCATCAGCAAGAAATTGGGTGCCAATTAGGAGTGGCAGTGCGACCATGGCCATAATGTCAAAAGAGCGTTGGAGTATCCGGTTAAATTGGGGGCGGTCATTATTCTGCCAAGAACTAATTAGGAGCGGCAAAATAATGCCAGCGAACATAAAAGGCAGAGAGCTGAGTACGTCGATAATTTTGTAAGCAGCCCCATAGAGGCCGACTTCTTCCGCACTTTTGATAAGGGAGAGAATTAAAGTATCAGCCCGGAGATAGATGAGGTTGAAGGCGATGGTTAATGCTAAGGGCCAAGATAATTTGATAATTTCTCGCCATTGCTGGCGGTTAAAAATCGGGCGGATATGAGCAAAACGGCGGGCGAAGAAGAAATGTAGACTGAAACTAGCGAAACTGGCCGCTGAGGTAGCAATCAGCATACCGTTTAAGCCCCAGTTTTTTTGCACAGTGAGAATGACGCCAGCTATTAGGACAAAGCGGCTTAGAGTTTCGGCCCAAGCAACCTTTTCCATCTTTAAGCGATTTTGGAATAGCCCGACCATAATCTGATTTAGGGCGGTAAAGATAAAAGAAGCGGCGGCTACTAAGACGCCAACTTTAATACCACTACTATAGTCAAAAAGTAGAACTACTAAGGGGGCAAATCCAATAAAAATCAAAGCGGAAAGCAGTCTTAAACCGAAAAGGTTACCTAGGATAAAATTTTCTCGATCTCTAGCGCCACTAATCATTTGCGCTGTGACTAAAGTTAGTCCTAAATCGGCAATAATTGCAAAGAAAGAAAGAAAGGTAATAACGGTGGTATATTCCCCGAAGCCGGCTTGTCCTAATTCGCGGGTCATCAAGGCGAAAGCGAAGAGGTTTAAGCCAGTCGAGCTCATTTTACCAACTACTTGGACTAGAGTGTTATGGAATATTTTTCTGGGCAAACTCATATTTTCTTGTTTTTTCGGGAAAGATTTTATATAATGATTATATCATAACATAAACTATATGCGCATGACCACGAAAAAATTATTATCTGCTCTTTTTCTGCTTTTTTTAGGATTTATCCAATTAAGTTTAATTTCTTTTGCTCAACCGGCTTTGGCAACGGAAGATTTACTAAAAACTCAGGAGGGTTTTCAGGGGAATGAGATCCAGAGTGCCTTCGGTAAGGATAAGCCGGACGATATTCGTTATACCGTAGTCCGGGTTATTATGATTACTCTTTCGGTGATTGGCATTATCTTTGTAGTTTTGCTAGTATTAGCTGGTTTTAAGTATATGACGGCGGCGGGAAATGAGGAAAAGGTTAAAGACGCTGTCAAGCAAATTACCCAAGCCACTATTGGTTTATTCATTATTCTTAGTGCTTGGTCAATCAGTTATTTTATTTTAACAAGAATACGAGCGGCGATTAGCGGCACTAATCTATAAAGTTCTAGATTATTTTGACAAAATCTTCAAGTTTTGCTACCATCTTAGGGAAAGCTAATTGTAATATACAATTAGCTTTTTCTCTAACTATTGCCGTGTCTAGGGTTTTAACTAGACATGGTTAGCAATAAGGTAATTATAAATTTCCCGCTCGGCTCTACTATTGCCGTCGCGGCCGAAACATTATGTCTGACTTAACAAACGCCATCAAACAGGTGTGCGAAGAAAAAAATTTGGATTATCAAGCTGTCGTTAATACGATTGAGCTGGCCCTGGCAGCCGCCTATCGTAAAGATTATGGTGAGAAAAACCAGAATATCAAGGTCAATTTTGACCCCAATACGGCCACTTCCGAAATTTACGACGTGAAAACGGTGGTTGAAAACTTACCAGCTCAAGAAGAAGAAGAAATGCTGCGTCGTTTAAATGATCCGGATTATAAGCGCGAAGAAAAAGAAGAGCGTCGTGAAGAGATCTTGGGCGATGAAGAAAAAGAAAAAAAATTCAATCCTAAGACTGACATTCAATTAAAAGAGGCGGCAATTATGAAGCACGGGGCTAAAGTTGGTGATGAAATCATGACTGAATTACCAATTCCGGAAAGCTATGGTCGTATGGCCGCTCAGACCGCGAAGCAGGTTATTATCCAGAAATTACGGGAGATGGAGCGGGATATGGTCTTAAGTGAATTTAAAAATAAGGAAAAAGAAGTGGTCGGCGGCGTTGTTCAGCGCCGTGAAGGCCGTTTAGTCTTTGTTGATTTAGGCAAAGCTATCGGTATCTTGCCCTCAGAAGAACAAATCTTTACCGAATACTATCGTCCTGGTGAACGGGTGAAGGTTTATATTAAAGAAGTACGTGATGGCCATAAGGGCCCGGAAATTATTCTTTCCCGTCGCAGCGAAGAAATTTTGAAAAAGATTTTTTATTTAGAAATTCCAGAAATTGCTAATGGTTTAGTGGAAATCAAGGGCGTCGCCCGTGAAGCTGGTTCCCGTTCCAAAGTGGCTATTTATACGGAGGCGGAGAATGTTGACCCAGTTGGTTCCTGCGTTGGCCAAAGAGGTGCGCGCATCCAAACTATTATTAGTGAGCTTGGTGGTGAAAAAGTTGATATTATTGAATATAGTGATGACCCTGCTAAGTTTATTGCCAATGCTTTAGCTCCCGCTAAGACTTTAAGTATTGAACTCCATGAGAGTGAACGGAAAGCAATCGTTAAAGTTAGCTCGGATAAATTATCTCTCGCGATTGGTAAGAGCGGACAGAACGTGCGTTTAGCCGCTCATCTTACTGGCTGGAAAATTGATATCATCGAAGCCACAGAAGAGGGCGAGAAAAAAGTGGCTGATAGTGAAAGTGGAGAAATCGTTGCGGTTGAATCGACGGAAGCAGCAGAGACCCCGGCAGAAGAAGTTGTTGCTCTTGAAAAAGAATAATTTTATTTTTGCCTTGCCTGCTGGGCAAGAGCTTTTAATCTAATATTAATATGATGACCAATCTCTTAATCATCCTCAGCGCGGTCGCTGCCATTGTTTATGGCTTAATCGCGATGATGTCTGTTCTCCGCTTACCAGCGGGTAATGAAAAAATGCAAGAAATTGCTGCCGCTATTCAAGCGGGTGCGCGGGCTTTCTTAAATCGTCAGTATAAGGCGGTCGGGCTCGTCGCTTTAGTTTTGTTTCTTGCCATCGGTTTTGTTCCGGCTTTAGGCTGGATGACCGCTTTAGCTTTTATTATTGGGGCAATTTTGTCCGCTTTAACCGGCTACATTGGCATGTTTGTGAGCGTGCGGGCGAATGTGCGCACCGCGGAAGCGGCTCGCGGTGGTTTGCAAAAAGCTTTAACTGTAGCTGTTCGCGGCGGCAGTGTTACTGGCATGCTGGTAGTTGGTTTAGCTTTATTAGGCACGGCTGGCTTTTATTTCGCCACCGGCGATTTACATGCTTTGATTGGTTTTGCCTTTGGTGGTTCTCTGATTTCTATTTTTGCCCGTTTAGGTGGTGGTATTTATACCAAAGCCGCGGATGTCGGCGCTGATTTAATCGGTAAGGTAGAAGCGGGAATTCCGGAAGATGATCCTCGCAATCCGGCGGTGATTGCCGATAATGTCGGCGACAACGTTGGTGATTGTGCCGGTATGGCCGCTGATTTATTTGAAACTTATGCGGTTACTTCCATCGCTGCTATGCTTTTAGGCTCTCTCACTTTTGCCGTGGGCGGGGCGATGGATTCTAAGAATATTATTCTCTTCCCCTTAGTGTTAGGCGCAGTCTCTATCATTGCCTCTATCATCGGTATTTTCTTTATTCGTTTAGGAAAGAATAAGAACATCATGCAGGCCTTGTATAAGGGCTTGATTGCCGCTGGTGTCTTGTCGGCTATTGCTTTCTACCCTATCACAAAAATGTTTGTGAGTGATCCGGCGATGAGTTTAAATATTTATTTAACTAGTTTAATTGGTTTAGTGGTTACTGGTTTATTAGTAGTAATTACTGAGTACTACACTTCTACCGCTTTCGCGCCTGTTAAAGGCATTGCTGAAGCTTCTAAAACTGGGCACGGCACCAATGTTATTGCTGGTTTAGCGGTTTCCATGAAATCGACTGCTTGGCCGATTGTGGTGATTGTGGCGGCAATTTTAGCTGCTTTCTCTTTGGCTGGTTTATATGGCATTGCCATTGCCGCGATGGCGATGTTGTCGATGGCTGGTATCATTGTCACGATTGATGCCTATGGTCCGATTACCGATAATGCTGGCGGTATCGCCGAGATGGCTAATTTAGGTGAGGATGTTCGCAATATTACGGATCCTTTAGATGCTGTTGGTAACACCACCAAGGCGGTTACCAAGGGTTATGCTATCGGTTCTGCCGCTTTAGCTGCTCTCGTTTTATTTGCTGACTTCACTTTCAAAATTACGGATTTAGGGGGTAGCGCTGAATTCTTAATTAATAATCCTTTCGTTCTAGCCGGCCTCTTCTTAGGTGGCCTCTTGCCTTATCTCTTTGGAGCAATGGCCATGAAAGCTGTCGGCCGGGCCGCTGGTTCGGTGGTTGAAGATGTGCGCGCCCAGTTTAAGGAAAAAACTGGTATTATGGACGGCACGGACAAACCGGACTATGGTCGGACTGTTGATATCGTTACTAAGGCGGCGATTAAAGAAATGATTTTACCCGCTTTAATTCCGGTAGTCGCTCCTATCATTGTTGGCTTAGGCTTTAATTTCTTTGGCGCTGGTCACGGCGTCGAAGCTTTAGGCGGCTTATTAGTCGGTTCTATTGTTACCGGTATTTTCGTAGCCGTTTCTATGACTTCTGGCGGCGGTGCCTGGGATAATGCCAAGAAATATATTGAGCTTGGTAATTTTGGCGGCAAAGGCTCTGACGCTCATAAAGCGGCTGTTACTGGCGATACGGTTGGTGATCCCTATAAAGACACAGCTGGGCCTGCTATTAACCCGATGATTAAAGTGTTGAACATTGTTGCTCTCTTGATTATTGGTTTGTTAATCTAAAATTAGATTGATTGAATAAGAAAAGCGCCGGCTGTTTAGGGTCGGCGCTTTTTTGTACTCTTTAGAGTTTAACTCAAGAGTTCTGCCATTGTTTGCAGGTTTTCTAAAAGATCTACTCTAATCCCTTTTTCTACGCACTGGGGGTGGGCTTGTGCCAGGCGTATAAATTTGTTGGTAGCGAGGTAAAGAGCCTCTGTCCCGGAGACGTCGGCGAGCTGTAAAAAACCAGATTTTACCATATCCTGAAAATAGTACCTGGTGGGATAACAGATATCTATTCTGGAGATGCCACCCCGGGCGATTGTCTCTTCATTAACCTCTCTTACCGAGAAGGGTTTGCCTGTTAGGGCTTTTTCATTAAGTACGGCAATAGTTACATAGTACGACATATTTCCCCCTTTTTTGTTGAATGTTTTAGTGATTTTAACAAAAGCTTAGTATTTAGTCAAACTTGCTTTTTCTAAAAATAATGCTAAAATATAAGCAATTAATGAAAGAAAAAATAAGCGGGCCCTCAAAGCTCGCTTCTAATTGCTTTAAAGAATATGCAAGTAACTAAAAAAGATTTAGAGAAATCACAAGTCGAGTTAGCGATTATTTTAGAATTTGATGAATTTAAGCCATATATTGAAAAGGGAGCACAACATGTTTCTGAGCATGTAAAAATTGAAGGCTTTCGTCCCGGCAAGGTTCCTTACGAAATTCTCAAACAGAAAGTGGGCGAAATTAGTATTTTAGAAGAAGCCGCTCATATTGCCATCCGCAAAACTATTGATGATGTGTTTGCTAAAGAGTTGGCTGGCCGTCAGCCCGTTGGTCAACCCAGCGTGGAAATTACTAAGCTTGCTCCCGAAAACCCCTTGGAATATAAAGTGGTTATTTCCTTATTACCGACCGTAGCTTTAGGAAAGTATAAGGATTTAAAAATTGAGCGGGAAAAACCGGAAGTCAACGATGAAGATCTTAATAAGACTATTAAAGAAATTTTAGAAATGCGCGCTAAGGAAAGTTTAAGTGCCGAAGCCGCTAAATTAGGCGATAAATTAATTTTAAATGTCAGTCTTAGTTTAGATAAGGTGCCGGTCGAAGGTGGTCAGGCGCAAGATGTGACCGTTATTCTGGGTAAGGAATATATGGTTCCCGGTTTTGATGATAAGGTTTTAGGGATTAAGCAAGGAGAAAAAAGAGAATTTAAATTGTTATATCCCGAAACCCATCACCAGGCTAATTTAGCGGGCAAGATGGTTGAATTTGCAGTTACCGCCACTTCTGTCTATCAGCGAGAACTACCGGCTTTAGATGATGATTTAGCTAAGTTGATGCACTTTAAAGATTTAGACGATCTCAAAGATGCCATTAAAAAAAATATTTTAGCCGACCGCGAACGTCAAGCAGATATTAAGTCAGAGTTAAAAATGTTAGAGGCGATTGCCGCTGATGCTAAGTTTGGCGATATCCCGGAATCTCTATTAGAAAGCGAGTCTGAGAGCATGCTTGCCGAATTACAGCGCAATATCACTAATCAGGGCGGCAATTTTGATGACTATTTAAAGCACTTAAAGAAAACGCCGGCAGAATTACGCTTAGAATTATTACCTAATGCCATTAAGCGGATTAAGACCGCCTTAATTATTCGTGAAGTTGGTATTATTGAAAAGGTGGAGGTAAAAAAAGCCGATTTAGAGGATAAGTTGGAAGGTTTAAAGAAAATGTACGGACAGGAGGCGGAAGCGGCTAAGCAGTTAAATAGCCCGGAATACCGTCGCCATTTAGAAAATATGATGTTCAACGATCAGGTCGTTGCTCAGTTAAAATCTTGGAATTATGCCGATTCTGGCAAACAATCGTAGAGCGAGTTTTGATTACGACTTATTAGAAAACTATGAAGCCGGCCTGATTTTGTTAGGCCATGAAGCCAAATCGGCTAAGGCGGGACATATTAATCTAAGTGGCGCCTATGTCAGTATGCGAGCGGGTCAGAATGGTCCTGAGCTGTGGCTAGTCAACGCCCATATTTCCCCTTATCGTTTTGCCGGTAAGCTCCCAGACTATGATCCCGTACGCGAACGCAAGCTATTATTAAAGAAGAATGAGATTGCGCACCTTTCTGGGAAGACCCAGGAAAAAGGCTTGACATTGGTTCCAGTCAAAATGTATACTAAACGCAGTTTCGTAAAATTAGAATTTGCTTTAGGCCGAGGAAAGAAGAAATATGATAAGCGTGAAAGCATTAAGAAGCGCGAGGTCGAAAGGCAAATACGAACTTTAACAAAGAGACAGAATGTAAGATAATGGGGATGCCGGGCATCGATAATAACGACTGCTCTTAGATATTCAAAACGGGTTTTGGTTAAACCGTAAAAATAATCTAAAAACATACATGCCAAAACTACTGGCAGAGCGTTTACTTGGAAAGTTCCGAGTTTCGCTCCCGTTATGGCTTAATTAAAAAATAGCCATAGCCATCGGACCGGGGAGGCTTCAGCTCCGTCATCCGGTGTCATAATTTGAAGCTTTGAAAATAATCACCCCCTCTGGTTATTTTCGAGACAATGAGGGGTGACCGTCGTTGCTTTTGTTCGGTTTTTTATGACGACGGTGACACCAATTAAATCGGACTAATTTTGTAAAGTTATCTAGGGGTACTTATTAGACATGGGTTCAACTCCCATCATCTCCACATAAGATTGGCCGCGGTGGCGGAACTGGTAGACGCGCTGGACTTAAAATCCAGTTGTAGAGATACAGTGCGGGTTCGATTCCCGCCCGCGGCACGTATTTTTAGCAGGGCTTGCCTTGCCGAAAAATATTTGCTATATAAAAGATAGATTTGCGGGTATCGTATAATGGTTATTATGCAACCTTGCCATGGTTGAGAAAGGGGTTCGATTCCCCTTACCCGCTCACATCAAAAAACAGCCCGAAAGGGCTGTTTTTGTGTTATAATATAAAAATATGACAGCTAAAAGCCATTATTATAAAACCAAAGTCGTAAAAATGGGTAAATGGGCCGCCCTACCCTTAGACGCAGAAAGTTGGTACGGAAATAAATCTTCCGATTATTTTAAAAAACAGTTTGGGATTTATAAGGGTTTATTGTGTTTATACTCTTCAGAATTTATTCATTGTTATGTTCCCGAAGAATTATTAAAAAATATTGATCAACGGATTATCCAAATTAACAAAAAGAATTTCAAGTCGCTGGAGAAAAAATTAAAAGATTTTTATCCTTTAGTAAAAAAAGCCAAGATTGCTATAACCCCTAAGGCTGTAATTAATTATTCTAAACTATCAAATAGAAAAATAGCCGATTCATTTTTATTTATTCGCGATTGGGTGAGAAGAGTAACTATCTTTGATCAGTTTGGTTTTATTGCTGAAAATTATTTAACTGCGCCCCTAGAAGATATTTTGGTTAATAAATTTTTTTTATCAAAGAATTCTGAAGAATATAATAAAATCCTTTTTATTCTCACTAAGCCAGAAGAAATATCAAGCACGCTTTCAGAAAAAAGATTTGCGTTGCAGCAGGCAATAAAAATTAAAAATAAAGAGCTTAGTTTAGAACAGGCTAGCAAAAAATTAGCTAAGGCTTACGGTTGGATGCCTGTGTTTTGTTATGGTAATCCTTGGGATGACGGTTATTATCAAAAGGAACTGAATAACTTATTAAAGAAGAGTTTAAAGCAATTAGAAGATGAATATATTAAACTCAAGGAGTATAAGAAGATTCGTAATAGAGAGATTAATTTGGTTATTTTAAAATATAAAATCAGTCCTCGCGATTTACAAAAATTTATAGATTTTGGTCTGGCTTTAGATGTTAGAAATGAGGCTGAATACTTTGTTAGTTATGCGGGATTTTATCTCCTGCCCCTGTATAAAGAAATCGCTAAACGATTACATCTTTCTATTAATCAAACCCGTTTGCTTTATGAAGCGGACATCATTGACTGTTTGTTGGGAAAGAAAGACGCTGGTAAGTTTCTAGAATCAAATAATAAATTTCGCGGTTTTGGCTATAATCAAAACATGTCTAAACGTTTTTATTTCTCCGGTATCGAAGTAGCAAAATTATTTAATTTTATTGAGAGACGAGTGCGTAATATCCAGGGTGATAACGAACGCCAAGGTGTTTGTGCTAGTGTCGGTAAAGCGAGGGGTTTTGTACGCATAGTATCTTCGCCGGAACAGAATGATAAAGTTAATGAAGGCGATATTCTAATTACCTATGCTACTACCGTCGATTATTTGCCTTCGATGAAAAAAGCAGCAGCCATTATCACCGAAGTCGGAGGCCTTACCTGTCATGCTGCGGTAATTTCTCGAGAGTTTGAAATACCCTGCATTGTCGCCCTTAAAAATGCGATGAAAAATTTTAAAGATGGCGATTTAGTGGAAGTTGATGCTGATAAAGGGGTTGTTAGAATTTTAAAGAAAGCATAAGTTTATTAGTAAATAAAAAATAATATTATATATAAATAAAAAACAACCCCATCTCCGGAGTTGTTTTTGTAAAAGAAAAAAGAGTCCAGGGTAAGCGGACTCTTTTCAAACTTTTTTTGGAGATCTATCCCCATAATCCTAGCTTCTGCCAGAAGTGGGGTGGGTAGCTGGCGTTTGGCGCCATTTTTTGGACCGACTCATCGGCAATAATAGAGATTTCAACATCCTCATTTTTGAGGAATTGGAAGTTCACGTGAGACTTTCCCAAATAAGTTTCAATTACTAAGATGCCTTTGTCGTTGCTTGAGACAAATCCATAATAGTCGAAGCCTTTGGAGGCAAATAGGGAGAGTTCAAAGCCGATGAGCAGAGAAAATTGTTGGTTGTTTTTTGCCAGAAAGGCGATTTTTCTCATGCCTGGTTTGTGTCCGGCGACTTTGTTTCCTGGATAATGGTATTTTACGAGTAAGCTCGAGTTTTTTACGAAGCTTCTCATAAAACTGAATTTTTTCAGCATTTCCTTGCCCAGGAAAAGGCTGGTTAAACAGAAAATAGTTGCCACAATGGCAAAAATTACAGTTACGTTCATCGTTTACGGATTTTGAGGTGAATATTTATATTTGTATGGTACTAATTCTGGGTTAATTATATCATATAATTAATATTTTGTCAATGTATAAGGGCAATTTGCTAACATTGCCAATAGCTATTGACATTATTAGAAATAAGTAGCAATATATAGGTATAGTTCATTCTATCAATTAAACCTTTTAAAAAACTAAGCCATGTCAAAAACTGGTCAGGTTGTAAAAACCATCGCTCTTGGTGCCGCCGCTGGTGCCGCCGCTACTGCTGCAACACTTATTGTTGTAAAGCTGGTTAAAACCATTCGTGCCAATAACAGGCAGAAATAAGTACTATCTTTTTAGATAGAAGACGCTTCCCCATACTCTTTATAGAGTATATAACATTTGAATAAGTTAAGTACTAATCGCCTTTCTCAAAAATTGGCGACTTTTATTTTCAGGAGTGTAGAATAGTTTTTACTAATTTTTTCCGCTAGTGTGATCAGGTCTTGAGTTTTATTTGACTTTTTTTCGGTTTTCCGCTATAAATAGCTATATAAATAATAATTTTTTTACCATGCGCATCAAATTCCATCGCGTTGAACAGAAAGAAAAGAAGTTTTTCAAATCTAATACTCAGATTCGTTCCGAACAAGTCTTTTTAATTGATGAAACTGGAGAAAATGTGGGGGTAATGACCACCCAGGAGGCGATTGCGCGGGCCAAAGAGCTCGATTTAGATTTAGTCGAAGTTAATCCTAAGGCAGAGCCGCCGGTAGCCAAAATTGTTGATTTAGGGCAGTTAAAATACGAACACGAAAAGAAATTACACCGCCAGAAAGTGATGCAGAAAAAGATCGATACTAAAGTAATTCGCCTGTCTTTTCGTATCAGTGAGCATGATTTTGGTTTCCGCTTAGCTCAAGCGGAAAAATTCTTGTCTAAAGAGAATAAGATTAAATTAGAATTAATTCTCCGTGGCCGCGAAAGGCAATACCCACAGAAGGCGAGAGAAATTGTTGATAATTTTGTGGCTCAACTTCGCCAAAAACCTGATTTAGTTGTAGAAATTGAGCAAGCCTTGACAAATCAAGGTGGAAGATTTACTATAGTGTTGGTAAATAAGAAATAAACATCTTTTTATCTTTCAGGTATTTTCGCCTGTTTTTTTATCAAATTTATGCCGAAAATAAAGACTCACCAAGCCACCGCAAAACGTTTTCGTTTGACTGGCACCGATCAATTAAAGAAGAGAAAGTGCGGTCAGGATCACTTCAATTCCCGGGAAACCGGCAATACCAAGCGTGCAAAACGCATGGATATTAGTGCGGATGCTACTTTAGTAAAAACCATTAAAACTTTAACCCCGTATCGATAGGATGCGGACTTAAGCTAATCGTATATGCCCAGAGTTAAAAGAGGAACTACTCACACTAAAAGCCGCCGCAAGCTGATGCAGCAGGTTAAAGGCTATAAATGGGGTCGTAAAAATTTAATCAAATTGGCCAAGACCGCCCGCACTAAAGCGGGGGCTCATGCTTACCGTGACCGCCGTAAAAAGAAACGCGATATGCGCGCTTTATGGCAGGTTAAAATTAATGCTTTCGTGCGCGAACACGGCTTTTCTTATTCTAAATTTATTGGCGCTTTGAAAGTTGCCAACATTACTGTTGACCGCAAAATTTTAGCCGATTTAGCGGTTAATAATAAGAAAGTTTTGGCAGAAATTATTGCGCGTCTTAAGAAATAATTCTTATGTCCTGGTTAAAAATTGCTTTAATTGTTGTCTCCCTCCTCTTAATCATAGTTATCTTACTTCAGAATCGCGGCGCTGGCCTCGGTAGCGCTTTTGGCGGTACCGGCGGCGTTTATTTGACGAAACGCGGTCTGGAAAAAAAGTTATTCACTGCCACTATTGTTTTGGCGGTGCTCTTCTTCGGCTTATCACTAGCCAGTCTTCTGTTCTAAAGCCGTTCCGGTTCGTTTCGTCCCCACTCTGTGGATTTATTGCTTCAAAAATTTAAGTTATTTATCAAGGGAGCTCGTAAGAGTCTTTCCCCCTTTTTTGTTATTGTCGGCAAGATTTTAGATAATGGCCGCTTTTCTGTCTCCCCTGACTCCGCTCGCTTACAAGCAGATAAGAATCTAGTTTATTCCTTGGCACCAACTAAAATTCCTAAACAGGAGCAATTACGTCATCTTTCTAAATTTTTAAACCCCCGAGAAAAATTAATTTTAAAGATTGCCAGTTTAGTTTTATTTTTATCTTTGGTCTATTTAGGTGTCCGTTTTTATCAACAGCATCGTGTGTTGTTGCCGAAAGTGGGGGGTACTTACGTTGAAGGTGTGGTGGGCTATCCGCAAGTTATTAATCCGCTCTATGCCAGCAATCGCGATGTTGATGCGGATTTAAGTCGCTTAGTCTATTCGAGCCTTTTTCATTATGATGAAAGCGGCCGTTTGATTACTGATTTAGCAACGACTTGGAAAATTGAAGATGGTGGTAAAAGCTATCTTATTACTATCCGTGAAGGCGTGAAATGGCATAGCGGCGAAGATTTAAGCGTAGAAGATGTTCTCTTTACTTTTAATCTTATTAAAGATCCTGAATTTCGTTCGCCTTTGCGTAACAGTCTTAATGGTGTTGTTTTAGAAAAAGTTGATGAGCAGACCATAAAATTTACCCTCGCTGAACCTTACGCTGATTTTTTAAGTTTGCTCACATTTGGGATTTTGCCGCAGAATGCTTGGGAAATGATTTTACCAGAAGCAGCCGCTTTGTCCGAACTTAATCTTAAGCCCATTGGTTCTGGCCCCTATAAATTTGAGGCCTTAATTAAAAGTAAGGGCGGTGAAATAAAGGAATATCATTTAGTGGCTAATCCAGATTATTACGGCGTCCGCCCCTATATTGAGAAGATTATTTTTAAATTTTTCCCTGACTATATTGAATTAGTGCGAGCTTTAAACGCTAATGAAATCGACGGGGCTAGTTATGTGCCCGATGATTTAAAGAAGGATCTTCTGGCTAAGCATTCTTTGTCTATTCATAATCTTCGCCTACCCCAAATTGATGCTATTTTTTTCAATCAAGAGAAGAATAAGGCTCTTAGTGACTTAAAGGTGCGTCAGGCACTTGCTTATGCAATTGATCGAGACCACCTTTTAAATGAAGTTTTGTCAGGAGAATCTCAACGGGCCGATGGTCCGATTCTGGCGATAGATTTTGTTTCTATCCCGGACCATTTAAAATATAATCTAGACCGAGTTAAAGCCGAGCAATTGTTAGATGAAGCTGGTTTTAAGCGTTTTGATGTTAGCACCGAAATCGTTAATTCCAGTGAACGTGCGCCTGAGGCCAATGCTATTATTGCTTATGCCAGTTCCACCCAAGTGGAGGCTCTCGGTTATTGGCGCGTTGCCGCTTCCGCTCAGAATTACCAGCCTTTAACTATTAAATTATCAGTTCCAGAAAATAGCCGTATTGATGTAGCGGAGAGTATTAAACGTGATTGGGAGGCAATTGGCGTTAAAGTCATAATCAATAAAGTGGAAACTGATACTTTGAGTGCTAATATGATTGCCGGCCATAATTTTGAAGCCTTCCTTTACGGTCAGGTGGTTGGACTTGATCCCGATGTTGCTCCTTTCTGGCATTCTTCCCAAATCGGCGGCAAGGGCTTAAATCTGGCTGGCTATAATAATAGTGCCATGGATACATTATTGACCGAAGCACGCCAAAGCGCTGATAACTTTGATTTGCGTTTTGAAAAATATAAAACATTCCAAGAAAGTGTCGCTACTGCTCTGCCGGCTATTTTCTTATATTCCCCCAGTTACACTTATGTTCAGGCAAAAAAGCTGCGCGGTTTTAATGGCTTAGCCATTAGTGAACCTAGCGATCGTTTTGCCGGAATCAGTAACTGGTATCTTAAAACAAAAAAACGTCTAGCCTGGTAAAGACTAGATTTTGATAAAACTCATTATATAAATACTAGGATGAGGTGGCCGCATGCTTTTGGGCATCGGTACTCTCTTCGTGTTTCCAAATTTCATGATTACTCGTTATAAGTCCGGCCCGAGTGCCGGCAAATCCGACGGCAATAACCCGGCCGCTCCTTTAGCGGCGCCTCGTCGTCGTTTTCCCATACGTTCTCAACAGACCTTTAAAAAAGAAGGCTCTGAAGATTATGTTAAAGTTATTGTCCTGGGCGGACTGGAGGAAGTTGGTCGCAATATGACCCTGATTGAATGCAATCGGGAGATTATGATTATCGACATGGGCCTGCAGTTCCCGGAAGAAGACATGCCCGGCATTGATTACATTATTCCTAATATTTCTTATTTGCGCGACAAGTTGGATTGGATTAAAGGTGTTGTTATTACCCATGGCCATTATGATCATATTGGTGGTATCCCGCACATTATGGGAGAGATCGGCAACCCGCCGATGTTCATGGGTAAATTAACCGCCGGCTTAGTACGCAAACGTCATCAGGAATATAAGACGGCACCGCAGTTAAAGATTAAAGAAATTGATGAAAATACGGTTTTACAATTAGGCGCTTCTTTACGCGTTGAATTTACCCGCGTTAACCATTCCATCCCTGATTGTTTTGCTGTTATTATTAATACGCCCTTAGGCACCATTATTCATACGGGTGATTTTAAAATCGACTTCACCCCTGTTAATGATAAACCCGCTGATTTACAGCGTATTGCCCAAATTGGTAATCGCGGTATTTTAATGTTGATGTCCGATTCAACTGATGCCACCCACCCTGGTTATCAGGTTTCTGAATCGGCGATTGGTGAAGAGATGGGGCGTATCTTTGAAAAGATTGAAGGCCGCATTATCATTGGCACCTTTGCTTCCCAAATTAGCCGTGTCCAGAAAATTTTAGAATTATCTAAGAAATATGGACGTCGTGTTAGTTTGCAAGGACGAAGCATGAATTCCAATGTGGAAATTGCTCATCAAGTGGGTTATTTAAAATTTGACCCCAAAATTTTGATTGACGACAGCGAGCTTAACCGTCTGCCTGATAACAAGGTCATGATTATTGGCACTGGTGCTCAGGGCGAAGACAATGCTTTCTTGAGCCGAGTTGTTAATGGTGAACATCGAGTTGTTAGCATTAAACACGGCGACACGGTTTTGTTTTCTTCTTCCGTTATTCCTGGTAATGAACGCTCCATTCAAAATTTAATGGACATGGTAGTCCGTCAGGGTGCTAAAATTATCCATTATCGGATGTTAGATATTCACGCCGGTGGACATGCCAAAGCGGAGGATTTGAAATTAATGATGCGCTTAATTAAGCCTGAATATTTCATGCCGATCGAAGCTAACCATTATATGTTGCGCGCTCACGCGGAGTTAGCGGAACAGGTGGGTATTGAAAAGGATAAGATTTTTGTTGCCGATAATGGCCAAGTGGTTCTTTTCCAGAAAGATGCTCGGGGTCAATCTCTTGGCTCTCTTACTAAAGAAAAAGTCCCCTCTGATTACGTTATGGTTGACGGTCTGGGTGTGGGTGATGTTTCGGAAGTAGTTTTGCGTGATCGTTTAATGATGGCCGGTGATGGCATGATTGTTATTATTGCCACCATTGATGCTAAGACCGGAAACATTATTGGTAATCCGGATATTATTTCTCGGGGCTTCATCTATATGAAAGAGAGTCGGGATTTAATTGAAAAGACCAGAATGCGGGTGAAAAATATTGTTAAAGACAAGAATCCCATGACTCCAGCCGATGATGATTTTATCAAAAATAAGATTAGAAATGATGTTGGTCAATTCCTATTTACCCAAACCAAGCGTCGCCCCATGGTGCTGCCGGTCGTTATTAAGGTGTAATAGTCTACATTTTTGCTAAAGTTACTATTTTTTACTGGTATTGACTTTTTTGCTGATTTATTATATAATAAAGCTATATTTAGTTTGCTTTTATTAATTTTTTAAATTTATGAACACAGAGAAGTTAGGTGCACAGATGGAGGCACCAGCCAATGAAGCTGAGGTTTTAGAGCTGGATGAATTAGAATCTATGCCCCAAAGCGCCGAAGAGCAGGAGGCTCTACAGGAGGCAGTGTTAGCGGAAGAGAAAGTTCCGGAACAGATTGCTGCTGTTTCTGCAGAAATTAAGGATTTTAAATCTCCGGAAGAAATTAAATCAGAAATTAAAAGATTACAGAGTGAATACGAAGAAAAGAAGCAGGCCTATCAAAGTTTTACCCATATTAGTAGCACCGATTCTGGCATGGGCGCTCTTGGTTCTTTCGGTACTGGCCAGATGAGCCCGGCTAAACTAGAGGCTAAATTCCCTGGTATTAGTGAGGCTTTAGGCATGATTAAGAAGGCGGAAAAGAAAAATAGCGTTGGTTTAAAGTTTTGGAAGAATCCGGAATTAGATGATTTCCAATTACAGGTAATCAAAAATTATTTGACTACTGGTAGTATGGGTAATTTTACTAACCCCAAAATGGAGACCATTGCTCAAGAAACATTAAATAAATTTTTAGAAGAAAATAAGACCCCGGAAGCTAATGTTAGCAATGTTAAACAGGCAATTTGGGGTGAACATAACAGCTCCTATTACGAAGGTGCTATCGCTGATTTGAACCAACAGTTGACAAAGATGAGCGAAAAGCAATAAACTCTTAAATAATTAAATACTCACCTATTGCAATTCTCTTGGATTCTAAGGCGCCGCTCTCAATTAAGCGGCGCCTGAGGTGGCCAAGAGGCTTTCCCGGAAGGGAGGGTTAAGCATCTTTTTTTGTTTTTAAAGCGTTATTCGCCTTAAAGATAAAATATCTTTATGTCTAAAGAAACAACTCAATCCAGCGTTTTCGCGGATTTATTAGAGAAAGATGGCGTCCAAGTACCACAAGTGGGCGACATTGTTAAGGGAACTATCGTGACCGCTTCCAAGTCGGAAGTAGTTTTGGATATCGACGGCGTCTTAATGGGCGTTGTGCGCGGTCCGGAGCTATATGTCGAAGTAGAAGAATATGCTCATCTTAAACCTGGTGATCAGGTCGAGGCGGCTGTGATTGAAACTGAAAACGAAGAAGGTCATTTAGAAATGTCTTTCCGCCAAGTTGGTCAAGAGAAAGCTTGGAACAATCTCCGCGAAGCCTTTAAGGAAAAGAATACTATCAAGATTCGCATCATCGATGCCAATAAGGGCGGTCTACTTGCTCGTTATTGTCAGATTAATGGCTTCTTGCCGGTCTCTCAGCTTGCTCCCGAAAATTATCCCCGCATCAGCGGTGGCGATAAGAGCAAGATTTTAGAAAAATTGAAAACTTTTATTGGTCAGGATTTTGAAGTTAATGTTATTACTTTAAATGAAGAAGAGAATAAGATTATTTTCAGTGAAAAGGATGTTTGGAATAAGCGCCAGAAGCCAGCTCTAGATCGTTATAATGTCGGCATGGTGGTTGATGGTCGCATTACCGCGATTACCAACTTCGGCGTCTTCCTTAATTTTGATGACGGCATGGAAGGATTAATTCATATTTCTGAAATCGCTTGGCAGAGAATTGATTCTCCGAATGAATTATTTAAGGTTGGTGATCATATTAAAGCTGAAATTGTTAGCATCGACGGGAGCAAGATTTTCTTGAGTTCCAAGAAATTACAGAAAGACCCGTGGCAGGCGGCTAGTGCTAAGTACAGTATTGGCCAAACTGTTACCGGCGTCGTGGTGAAGGTTAATCCTTTTGGTCTTTTTGTTAAACTTGATGAAGAGATTCACGGTTTAGCGCATATTAGCCAACTCAATCTTGCCATGAAGGAAAAAATTAATGATTTATTTGCGGCTGGTGAAACTCGCGATTTTGAAATTGTTAGCATTTCTCCGTCTGAACATCGTTTAGGCTTAAAGTTGGCTGGCGATGAAAATACGGAAAAGGTTGCGACTGCTCCGAAGAAGCGGGCTACCAAGGCTAAGGCGGCTACCGTTGAAGCTCCTGAGGGAGAAGAAATCGTGCCCGCTGAAATTAAGGAAGAAGAAGTAGCGGCTTAATTATTTTCTCAGATATCAAGAAAGCGCTCTTCTTCTTTAGGGGAGCGCTTTTATTGATTGCCAAAATCAGGTCGGCATTATATAATAGGAATGCTATTTTTAGGAAAAAATATGAAAAATCTAGTTAAAAATTTTTTAGTTTTCTTTTTGGTCTTTTTGGCGATTGCGGCGCTTTTTAGTACCTTTTCGCAAGGAGAACAGCCTAGCCGAGTTGGTATTGAGGCTTTAATCCAAGAATTAAATCAAGATCAAGTCAAAGTTTTAACGGTTAGTGGTAATGAAGTGAAAATAGAATTAAAGGATGGACAAAAGCAGACTATGCAAAAAGAAGAAAGCGAAAGTTTGTCTACGCTTTTAAGTAATTTTCAGTTAAGCCCAGAGAAATTAGCCGGGGTTGCTATTAGTGTCCAAGAGCCTTCAGGCTGGTCTTATTGGTTGGGAGTAATTTTACCTTTTGCCTTACCTTTATTACTTATTGCTTTTTTATTTATCTTCATGATGCGCAGCGCCCAGGGGATGAATTCCAAGGCGATGAGTTTTGGTCAGTCTGGTGCTAAAGATTTTAATCTGAATAATAAAGACCAGGTTACCTTTAAAGATGTGGCTGGAGCCAAAGAAGCCAAAGAAGAGCTACACGAAGTGGTAGACTTTTTACGTTATCCTAAAAAGTTTCAAGATCTAGGTGCTCGTATTCCTCGCGGCGTTTTATTATTAGGTAGTCCGGGGACAGGTAAGACGCTATTAGCTCGTGCCGTGGCTGGTGAAGCTAAGGTTCCTTTTTTTCATATGTCCGGTTCGGAGTTTGTGGAAATGTTTGTTGGCGTCGGGGCTTCTCGTGTCCGCTCTCTTTTTCAAAAAGCGAAAAAGCACGCTCCTTGTATTGTCTTTATTGATGAAATTGATGCGGTCGGTCGCCGTCGCGGCGCCGGTTTAGGCGGCTCTCATGACGAGCGTGAACAAACCTTAAATCAGATTTTAGTAGAGATGGACGGTTTTGAACCGACCCAAAATGTTATTGTGATTGCTGCTACTAATCGCCCTGATGTTTTAGATCCAGCTTTATTGCGTCCTGGACGTTTTGATCGCCAAGTTGTGATTGATCGCCCTGACCTTAAAGACCGGGAAGAAATTCTGCAAGTGCATGTCAAGAAAAAACCTTTAGCCAAAGAGGTTGACCTGAAAAGAATTGCTGAGCGCACCCCTGGTTTTTCCGGGGCTGACTTAGCTAATCTTTTAAACGAAGCGGCGATTTTAACCGCTCGGGTGGATAAAAAGATTATTGGCATGGAAGAACTTTTTTCTGCAATTGAAAAGGTAATGATTGGTCCAGAGCGTAAGAGTCGGGTTATTAATGATAAGGAAAAGAAGATTACCGCTTATCATGAAGCTGGTCATGCCCTGGTTGCCCATTTTCTTGCCAACAGCGATCCCGTGCAGAAAGTTTCAATTATTGCTCGCGGTCAAGCTGGCGGCTACACTTTGAAGGTGCCCACAGAAGATCGTTACTTCCAGTCAAAAACTGATTTTGTGGATGAAATTGCTGTGCTTTTAGCGGGACACTTAATTGAAAAAGAAGTATTTGGTGAAGTGACCACAGGGGCTACCTCCGATTTGCGCCGGGCTACTGCCGTCGCTCGGAGTTTAATTACTGATTATGGCATGAGTGAAGTCTTAGGTCCGCGTACTTTTGGCCAAAAAGAAGAATTAATTTTCTTGGGCAGAGAAATTCATGAGCAGCGTGACTATAGCGAAAAAATCGCCGAACAGATTGATTTGGAGATTTCTGCCTTTATTCGCCAAGCGACTGCTAAGGCTCAGATTATTCTTCAGGAAAAGCGTGAATCTTTGGAAAAGGTGGTCCAAGCCTTATTAGAAAAGGAAACCTTAGAGAAGGAAGAATTTGAAGCCTTGGTTGGCCCTGCTCCTCTTAACCCGAATCAGTCTTAAGTTGCTATAATTTGACTAATATTATTTTTTGGCTATACTAAAAGCAGATATAAATAAATTAGAGTAATTTTCATTAAATTCTCTATTTTCAAGTTTTTAAATTAAATATATGGCTAATCCTAAGAAAAGAAAATCCAGAAGTGCGGTCCGGACCAATCGGGCTCATTTAGCCTTGGATATTATTGCTTTAGACAAGTGCCCGCAGTGCGGCAAGGCGAAGAAACCTCATACCGTTTGTTTGTTTTGCGGAACTTATCGCGGTCGCCAAGTTTTAAAGGTGACAGCTAAACCGACTAAGGCTAAAAAATAATCTTTATGTCCAATCGCCATCTAGCGCGCACAATCGCTTTGCAGACTTTGTTTGCTTGGGATTTTAACGGCAAGAATGGTCAGAATACCGAATCTCTGATGAGAGATAATTTTGTTAATTTTGCTCCTAACTTTGATGATGGGGGCTTTGTGGCAGAATTAGTTCGCGGGGTGGTCGATCATTTAAGTGAAATTGATGCTTTAATTGTTCGCTACGCTACAGAATGGCCCTTAGATCAGATTACAACGATTGATCGCAATATTTTGCGTTTAGGTATTTGTGAATTAGTTTATACAGCGATTCCGCCTCGGGTAGCCATTAATGAAGCGATTGAAGTCGCTAAGAGCTTTGGTGGCGATGCTTCGGGGAAATTTATCAACGGTGTCCTGGGAGCGATTTATAATGATTGGCCCGAAGAAGAAAAAAAGAAGCGGGATAATCATTGGGATAAAGCTCAGGAAAAAGAAGTAAGCCCTTTAAGTTCGGAAGCTCCGGTTGAACCCGTTCAGGAAGTTGTAGATTAACTTTTGTTTACTTTACTTTGCGCCCGCGTTTTTCGCGGGCCTTTGTTTAATTGTTGTGTAACGGCATGGTGGCGTCTTTTTAACTAGTCGCCTCGATACCGCTTCGTAACTAAAAATATGCCCGAATTAAGTAATCTCCAAAAGACTCTCGGTCTTAAATTTAAAAATACTGATATTTTGCGGCAAGCGATGGTGCACCGTTCTTATATTAATGAGCATCCTGATTTTGCTTGTGGACATAATGAACGTTTAGAATTTTTAGGGGATGCTGTTTTAGAAATTGTCATCACTGAACATCTTTATTTAAATTACCCAGATACTCCTGAGGGAGATTTAACCAATTGGCGTGCTTCTTTGGTGAATGCTAAAATGTTATATATTATCGCGATTGAGTTAGATTTAGAAGCTTATCTCTATCTTTCTCGAGGTGAAGCTAAAGATAAAAATAAAAAATCCCGGCATTATATTTTAGCCAATGCAGTTGAAGCTTTAATTGGCGCCATTTATCTTGATCAGGGACTAGATTCGGCGAAAGGTTTTATTCTAAAATATATTGCGGTTAAACTTCCAGAGATATTGAAAACTCAAGCCTATTTGGATCCGAAGTCACGCTTTCAAGAGCAAGCTCAGGATAAGAGGGGCGTTACCCCGCGCTATGAAATTATTGCGGAAGAGGGTCCTGATCACGCCAAGATGTTTACCGTTGGTCTTTATGTTGAAGACGAATTAATTAGTTCCGGTGAAGGTTCTTCAAAGCAGGAGGCACAAGTTGATGCCGCCGCCAAGGGTTTAAAAATTCTTAATTGGTAAATTTATGGACATTCGACAAGTTTTAAGAGAAACCGCTAGTCGTCAATCTTCCGATGTACACTTAGTTTTTGGCATGATGCCGATGATTCGCCATGATGGTCAATTACTACCTTTTCGCGAGTTAGCAAGTGATAAAACTCTTGCCCCTTTGTCCGATTTAGATTTAGAGCAGGCAGTTAAGGCTTTATTAGATGCTAGTCAGCGGAAGGAGCTGGAGCAGCAAAAAGATCTGGATGCGGCGGTAACCGTCGATTCCTATCGTTTTCGTTTAAATTTTTCTTTTGACCGTGGTCATTTAAAAATGGTGGCCAGAGTTATTGATGAACGTAAGCCCACTCTTGAAGAAATTGGGATGCCTGCCTCGGCCGCCGATTTATTAGATTTGCCCCAGGGCCTAATTCTTATTACTGGTCCTACCGGCTGCGGAAAATCTACCACTTTAGCCGCAATGATTAATCATATTAATAGTCGTCGCAGTTGCCATATTATTACCTTAGAAGATCCAATTGAATATCTTTTCACTTCAGACAAGAGTTTGATTTCCCAACGTCAGCTGGGGGAGGATATGATTTCTTTTCCGGCCGGCCTTAAGCATGCTTTGCGCCAAGATCCTAACGTGATTATGATTGGTGAGATGCGTGACTTGGAAACGATTGCGACCGCTATTACTTTAGCCGAAACCGGACATTTAGTATTGGCAACTTTGCATACTTATAACGCCGCTCAGACGATTGACCGAATTATAGATATTTTTCCTTCTCACCAGCAGGGACAAATTCGTTCTCAACTCTCTACGATTTTGGCGGCGGTAATTTCTCAGCGGCTTTTGCCGCGCGTGTCGGGGGGCCGAATTGCTGCTCGCGAGATCATGATTCGCAACAGCGCGATTGCCAACTTGATTAGAGAAAATAAAATTGCTCAGATTAAAACGGTTTTAGAGACAAATATTCAGGGCGGAATGACGACCATGGACCGCAATCTTAAACAACTCTATCAAGCCGGCGAAATTGACCGGGCTACCGCTTTGAATTATATGGAGGAAAATGGGCTTTTAGACTCTTAGAGTCAAATCTCAGCCTTGTTGGAAAAACTCGATTATTAACCCTGGTTTTTGTTTAAAAAAATCTTTAAAATAAGCCTTTTTTTAAGGGCTTGACAATATTTTTAAAAGCTCTATAATTAGTAACAGTTTTAAAAAATAGCCTATGCGTATTTATTTTAGTGTTTATCAATCCCAGCGGTTATAGAATAATTTGCTCTTTTGCGATTATTTTGGAACCGCGCCCGTCGCGGTTTTTTGAACCTCTAAAATAAATTTACGAATTAAATATTTACTCGCCCTTATCAGTTCGCTGGTAATGGCAACGAATATTTAATTGCCCTTTAACAGTTAAATATTTTTTTGTCGCTTTTTTTAAAAAAGCGGACTGTCTATCGTCGGTTTATTTTGCAATTTCCGGGCGATAGACAAAGGAAAAATCGCGTTCGCGAAGGAACGCGTCACTTTTGAAAGCAAAAGTGTGGGAAAATCTCGTAAAGAGTGTATGGCGGATGCCTAGACATAAGAAACCGATGAAGGACGTAGCAGCCTGCGATAAGCTGCGGTGAGGTGGCAAGCAACCTTTGACCCGCAGATCTCCGAATGGGGAAACCCACTTCGTTGTCGACGAAGTAACCGCAACCGTTTGGTGGCGGTGGAAGACCCGGCGAACTGAAACATCTTAGTAGCTGGAGGAAAATAAAACAACAGTCATTCCCCGAGTAGTGGCGAGCGAAAGGGGAGGAGCCTAAACCTACCGAACTGAGATTTTAAGCTAGTTTACTAGTGAGAAATCAGAAAGTTCTAGAGCTATATGTTCCGTAGGTGTTGCAAGACAGCGCGTTTACCCTCTAGATTGGGTAGAGGAGAGTCATAAAAAATAATTTTTAGCAGAAGCGAGTTGGAAAGCTCGGCCAGAGAGGGTGATAGCCCCGTAAGCGAAAAAAATTATTTCTCTTCAGTGCTTGTTCTTAAGTAGTGCGGGACTCGTGAAATCCCGTATGAATCAGGGTCGACTATGACCCAAGGCTAAATATTTCTTATGATCGATAGTGAACTAGTACCGTGAGGGAAAGGTGAAAAGCATCCCGAGAGGGAGGTGAAATAGTACCTGAAACCATATACTTACAAAGAGTCGGAGCCCAGTTTACTGGGTGACGGCGTGCCTATTGAAGAATGAGCCAACGAGTTTGTTCTATGTGGCTTACATAATCTCCTCCGGAGAGTATGTGTAGTGAAAGCGAGGGTTAATAGCCCGCATTGTGCTTCACTTTTGCGCATTAAGTAATTAGTGCGTTAAAAGTGAAGTACACGTCGCATGGACAAGACCCGAAGCCGGGTGATCTAACCATGTCCAGGTTGAACTCTGTCGAAAGACAGAGGAAGGACCGAACCCACGAGCCGTGCAACACTCGGGGATGAGATGTGGTTAGCGCAGAAATTGTAATCGAACTCGGCAATAGCTGGTTCTCCTCGAAATAGTTTTTGGACTAGCCTCGAGCGCTGACTGCGGGGGGTAGAGCACTGGATGAGGGCGGGTCGCAAGATACCGTCTTCAATCAAACTCCGAATACCCGTAGGTGAAGCTCGGGAGTCAGACCATGGGCGCTAAGGTTCATTGGTCTAAAGGGAAACAGCCCAGATCACAATCTAAGGTCCCTAAATATATACTAAGTGTAAAAGGTGGTGTTGTGACTACGACAGTTAGGAGGTTGGCTTAGAAGCAGCCATCCTTTAAAGATAGCGTAATAGCTCACTAATCAAGTTGTTTCGCGCCGAAAATTTACCGGGGCTAAGTATATTACCGAAGATGTGAACTTTATGATTTATCATAGAGTGGTAGAGGAGCATTCTCTTCAGCGTTGAAGTCGTGTCGCGAGGCATGGTGGAGCGGAGAGAAGTGAGAATGTTGGCATGAGTAGCAAAAAGGCGGGTTAAAATCCCGCCCACCGAAAATCTAAGGTTTCCTGGGCAACGAGAATCGACCCAGGGTTAGTCGATCCTAAGGCGCAGCTAATGTAGTGTTAGCGTAACCGATGGAAGAGCTGGTTAATATTCCAGCACTACTGTGTTTTTCCGAAGGAGGGACGCGGTTCTAAAGTTTGAGCGAGCTATGGTATGTTCGTTGGGGGTTTCAAGAAGCGGCCTAGGCAAATCCGGGCCAACAGCTTCAAGGAACAGTCAAGAGATGAAGTCGCAAGACGGATTCGATTCAAGTAGCAGAGCCGACGAGAAAAACTTCTAGGGCTAAGGGCACAGTAACCGTACCGTAAACCGACACAGGTAGATGAGGCGAGAAGCCTAAGGTGTACGAGAGAACCTTCGTTAAGGAACTCGGCAAAACAGCGGCCGTAATTTCGAGATAAGGCCTGCCCTGCGCAAGCAGGGCCGCAGCTAAAGAGCTCAAGGGACTGTTTATCAAAAACACAGCTCTCTGCTAACTCGCAAGAGGATGTATAGAGGGTGAGGCCTGGCCAGTGTCCGAACGTTAAGAGGAGAGGTTAGCCCTTCGGGGCGAAGCTTTGAATCCAAGCGCGGATGAACGCCGGCGATAACTATAATCGTCCTAAGGTAGCGAAATTCCT
>CAZTUJ010000005.1:0-53436 GCA_964616855.1 uncultured Gammaproteobacteria bacterium
TGACTGCAGCCTCCCGTAGGAGTCTGGGCAGTTCTCAGTCCCAGTGAGGCGGGTCACGCTCTCGCGCCCGCTACCCGTCATAGCCTTGGTAAGCTTTTACCTTACCAACAAGCTGATAGGACATAGGCCCCTCTCGAAGCGTCGGAGCTTTAATGGCAGAACTTGAGTTCTGACATACTATCGGGTATTATTCTCGCTTTCGCAAGGTTATCCCCGTCTTCGAGGTAGGTTACCAATGTGTTACTCTCCCGTTTGCCATGCCAGTATTGCTACTAGCATTCGACTTGCATGCCTTAGACACACCGCCAGCGTTCATCCTGAGCCAGGATCAAACTCTCTGTTTAGTATAGAGATCATTATTCCCGAAAGAATAATGAAAAGATTCTGGTTATTTCTATTATCCGAATTGATGCCGATTCGCATCAAAATTTTTTGTTTATTCACCAAGTTTGAAATTGTCAAAGTTCTGATTTCTGAAACATTTTTGGATAGGACAGAAAAAAACAGAGATATATTGAAATACCTTGTTTTTAAAAGCGTATTCTGTTTTTATGTTTCAAGTATCCCTATCTTATATCATTTGCGAATAGCTGTCAAGAGCCCCGCAAGAGCCCGTTTTCACAGCTCGCCAGGGCTTTTTATGAAGAATTAGGCCGGGCGCTTTTAGGAGTTTTGAAAAAAATATAAAAAAGTTAAATATTTTTAATTTGACAGAAAATCAGCAGTTGTTAGAATTGATAGTTGCCCAGTAGTCCTTTTAAATATTCACCCTAAAATTTCATGTCATGTCAAAAATTCCCATCTCTGTACAGAGCGACGCTTTAAGCCTAAAAATTAAGGCTGGTGGCTTAGATCAAATTCATCAAGGTAAAGTCCGCGATACCTACGCTTTACCCGACGTTAATTTGCTTTTTCCTTTTGCGAGCGATCGCGTCAGCATCTTTGATTTTGTCCTTTCGGCCTTAGTGCCGGAAAAGGGCCGCGTTTTGACCCATCTTACACAAATGTGGCTGACTGATGTCTTATTCGAGTTTAAACATCATTTGGTCGGTCATGGTGCCGGCTTAAGTCAGTGGCTGCCACCAGCTTTGAGCGAAGATCTTGAGATCCAGGCTCGGGGTGTTGTGGTTTTGAAACTCAAAATGCTCCCAGTAGAATGTATCGTCCGCGATTATTTAACCGGAAGTGGCCTCGATTCCTATAAGGAAACTAGCCATATTTGCGGCCATGCTTTACCGGCTGGTTTGCATGATGGCTCCCGTCTCCCTTACCCCTTATTTACTCCTACCACTAAAGCCGAAGAGGGACACGATGAGCATATCAATGCTTTTTCTGTGGAAAGGCTTTATGGCTCCGGACCAGAAGAATTATCTCTGGCAATTTTTAACAAAGCTTCTCGCTACGCCGCCGAAAGGGGTATTATCATCGCTGATACTAAGATGGAGTTCGGTTATTATAATAACGAACTTTTTATCGGTGATGAAATCTTCACTCCCGACTCCTCTCGTTTCTGGTTGAAGGAGGACTGGGAAAAAGCGGTGGCTCAAAAAAAATCGCCCACCGGTTACGATAAGCAGCCGGTAAGGGAATGGGGTAAGACCGTCTCCACTCCCTTTGGTGTTATCGGCATCAACAAACTTAATCCCGCCAACAAAGAGCATCTTGAATTTGTCCACTCCCTCACGGTGCCGCCCGCGGTGATTGAAGAAACAACGCGCAGGTATCTGCAGATTGAAAAAATGCTTTTTTCTTAACAGTTCACGCTTTAAAGAGGGGCCCTGGAAACAGGGCCTTTTCAAATAGATTCTCTTTATTTATACATTTTTCTCTATTATTAGACATAAAAAATCAGGCTATTTTTCCTAAGTTCTTCTTGACATATTTTATAAAAAATGCTAGGATACAAAGAATACTCAAACTGGGTATTTTGTACCTTTACATTTGAATCCAACAAATCCCAACATAATTCACAGAAATTCACCAAATTACAAATTAACATTAACACTGATAAGTCATGAGAAAAATTATGTTCATCGCCCTGGCCGCTTTTTTGCTTGGCCCGATTATTTGTACCGCACAGGTATCAACGAAAAATTCGTATGGCACGGAAATTGATGTCTCCACCAAAAATGGCGGACCCGTATCGATTTCCAATAACGCAACGAAAAACCTAACCTTCCTCACCGTGAACGAAAGTTCGCCGGTGACCATCTTTATCCGCTACCGTAATGGCAGTGGCTATAAAGTGGACAAAAAAGAAGTGCTCATCACTTCCAAGAACCTCGACCTTTCGCCCAACATGGCAACTTACTCCAAGGGGAATGCTACCGGCAAAACGGCAACATCCGAGACCCAGTCAAAAAGAACCACTCCCGAAGGAGATAAAGGGTCATCGTCCTCAAATGCAAATTTACCTGTTGTTGGCGATCAAATTTCCCTCATAGTTAGGGACAGCTCTACTCACCGCTTTATGGTAATTGGTCCGACTGGCAGTCCTTTTTTAGGAATTGCCTTAGCCCCCGGTCAAATTTCCAAAGAAGTTAATACTACTTTAGGACTACACCAGTTAACCGCTTTGGTTGACATGGATCCGGAAGGTTCCTCTACGGGTAAAAACTTTTCCCAAGCGGTAATTAAATTGATTGTGGTGGCAGACCAGGAGGAAATTGTCGTTCGCGACGAAAATATCACTCCGATTACCAGCGGACAGGTGAAAGTCCAGGTGAAGTCTTCTTTTCCTTTCAGAATAGTATTTATGTCAGGCAAACTCGCCGGCAAAGCAATGAAGCGTAACCTTAAAGGTAAGTATGATTTCGATATGGGATTCAACTCCCTATCAATTCAATTCTTTAAAAATGGCATTCGCTATCAAGCCGATCTTGAGTTTGCTCTCGCCGAAGGCGATAAAACAATCGTTTTCGGTGAAAATTATCTCAAAAACGTCGTTGCCATCGATGGCTATGGCACATACTAATTAATTACTCGTTAACTCGTTCTTCTCACTTCACGGGCCCGGTACTCCTCTTTTGGATGCCGGGCTTTTTCTTGGTCAAAAAGCGGAGAAATTGACCTTCGGGACGGGCTTTGATATAATCAAAATAAGGTTGGAGGACCTATTTTTGTTGTTATTGTTATTAAATATTTTTTTAATTTTCGGTCAAAAATTATATGATTCTTACTTGGTTAGGACATTCTTGCTTTAAAATGCAAGACAAATCTGGTCCGGATGGGGTGACGGTTATTACCGATCCTTTTGATAAAGAAACCGGCTTAAAATTGCCTAATTATGAAGCCGATATTGTCACCGTCTCTCATGATCACCACGATCATAATAATGTCTCGGCTCTCCGCGGCAATCCTTTTGTAATTAATTGCGCTGGTGAATATGATGTTAAAAATGTCTTAATTGAAGGCATTGATTCTTATCACGACGCTAATAACGGTTCGGATCGTGGCGCTAATCTAATTTTTCGTTTTGAAATTGATGATATTTCCGTTGTTCATTTAGGTGATCTTGGTCAAGTTTTAGACAGCACACAGTTAGAGAAACTGGCCGGCACCGACATTCTCTTAATTCCGGTTGGCGGCAAATATACTTTAGATGCGCAGAAAGCGGTGGAAGTTATTTCTCAGATTGAGCCCCGTATCGTTATCCCTATGCATTATAAGACGCCAGATTTGAAAATAGAGATTGAAGGAGTTGATAAATTTATCAAAGAAATTGGCTTGACTCCGTCCTATGAAGAGAAGCTGAAGGTTAGTAAAAAAGATTTACCCCAGGAAGATATGGAGTTAGTCATTCTCCAATTTTAAATTTGTTTTTAATTTTTTAACGATATTTATATGATTCACCCCAAGAAAGAAAAGACCTTTGTAATTTTAAAGCCTGACACTATTCAGCGCGGTTTAGTCGGAGAAATGATTAAGCGCTTTGAGTCCGCTGGTTTAAAACTTGTCGCCATGAAATTAACGATGGCTCAAGAAGAGATGCTTTGGACCCATTATAATAAAGATGAGGCTTGGTTTCAGAGGAAGGGCGAGCAAACAATTAAGAATCGCCAAGATTTAGGCATGCCGATTGAAAAAGAAGCGGCTGAATATGGGAGAGACATTATTCGGGCCCTCGTTAAATTTATGAGTTGTGGCCCGATTGTGCCCATGATTTTTGAGGGCAATCAGGCGGTGGCAGTGGTAAAGAAGATTGTGGGTGGCACTGAGCCTACTACTTCTGATGTTGGTACTATTCGGGGTGATTTGACTTTAGACTCCTATGAATTAGCTAATCGCGATGAGCGAGCAGTGCGTAATTTAGTCCACTGTTCTGATGAGGTGACTGAAGCGGAGCGGGAAATTTCTCTTTGGTTCAAGCCGGAAGAAATTTTAAGCTATCGCCTAGTGGCTGAACAGATTTTGTATGATGTGAATTTGGACGGTATCATGGAATAATTTATTAATTTTTTGCCTTATGCCTAAATTAACTGAAGAAGACTTCGCCGTTGAAGCGAAGAAGCGGCTTCTGTTAAAAGTCGGAGTAGGAATATTTTCTGCCCTGATTATTGGTTTTTGGCTTTTAAGTTTACGCCTAACGACTGATGGAAAAATGGCGGCTGAAGCTAATAATAGTGAGATGGATGCTTGGCAAGAGGAATTTGGCCGTACTATCAACGCTATGCGCTCCGGTCTAGAAACTGAGACCGAAACGGCAAGCACTACTAAAGCAGGCAAAGAATTTTTATCGGAAATGGCCGATAACTTAGAGGAATCTGAGGCGGCAATAGCCACTGGCAGCGACTTAATGGCTACCAATACGCCAGTAAACGCTACTATTACCCCCGAACAAATGATTAAGAGGCTAGAAGATAGGCTGCCCGCTGCTAATTCTGCTTGTCCGGAATTTATCGATTGTATGCCGACCATTGGTGAAGCTAAGCCCTGCGTAATTCCGCCGGGATGTGAAAATATTACTCAAATCGCTTATTGATATGAAAAAAAATAAAGAACCGCAAGATTTAACTTTGGAACCGGAAAATAGCCTGCCTTTGCCCGATAATCAACGGCGAACAGCTTTTGGTTTAATCCAAGACCAGCCTTTAGTTGAGGAGATGAGCCGCTCTTATCTAGAATATGCGATGAGCGTCATTGTTTCTCGGGCTTTGCCGGATGTGCGTGATGGCTTAAAGCCGGTGCATCGCCGTATTCTTTATGCGATGTGGAGTATCGGTCTGCGGGCTAACGCTAAATTTCGTAAATCTGCGACCGTGGTCGGTGAAGTTTTGGGCAAATATCATCCGCACGGTGATAGTGCTGTTTATGAATCCATGGTGAGAATGGCTCAGGATTTTTCCATGCGCTATCCTTTAGTGCGTGGTCAGGGAAACTACGGTTCAATGGATGGTGACGGGGCAGCGGCTATGCGTTATACCGAAGCGAAGTTGGCTGGTATCGCCGAAGAAATGTTGTTTGATATTGATAAAGATACGGTTGATTTTATTCCTAACTATGATGGTTCACATAAAGAGCCGCGGGTCTTACCCGCGAAACTGCCCAACCTTTTATTAAATGGCACCATGGGTATAGCGGTCGGCATGTCGACTAATATTCCTCCTCATAATTTAGGTGAATTGGTGCAAGCTATTTGTCACCTATTAGATAATCCCGAGGCGAGCATTGAAGACTTAATGCAGTTTGTTAAAGGTCCAGATTTCCCGACTGGTGGCATTATTTATAATCAAAAAGATATTTTAGCCGCCTATTCTACGGGCAAGGGTGGCATTATCATTCGTGGTAAGGCGGAAATAGAAGAACAGAAGGGTGGTACTTTTCAAATTATTATTTCCGAAATTCCCTATCAGGTTAATAAAGCAGATTTAGTGGAAAAGATTGCCGATTTAGTGAAAGATAAGAAATTGGAGGGAATTAAAACTTTGCGCGATGAATCGGACAAGGATGGTGTCCGGATTGTGATTGAATTAAAGAAAGACTCCTATCCGAAAAAGATTCTCAACGCTCTCTATAAACACACTTCTTTGCAGACCACTTTTCACGTCAACATGTTGGCTTTGGTGGACGGCATTCAACCGAAAGTTCTGACTTTGAAGATGATTTTAGAGGAATATATTAAACACCGCGAAGAAGTTATCCGTCGCCGTACTCAGTTTGAATTAAACAAAGCCAAAGATCGTTCGCATATTTTAGAAGGTTTGTTAATTGCCTTAAAGAATATTGATGAGGTGATTAAAACCATTAAAGCTTCGAAGGATAAAGAGGTGGCTAAGGTAAGTTTAATTAAGAAATTTAAATTATCAGAACGGCAGGCGGTGGCTATTTTAGAGATGAGATTGCAGAGCTTGGCTAATTTGGAAAGATTGAAGATTGAACAGGAGTGGGAGGAAAAGCAGAAGCTCATTAAAGAACTGGAGGGTATTTTGAAATCAATTGCTAAAATTCGGGCCATCATCAAAGAAGATATTCAAGGTGTGGCCGAAAAATTTGATAACCCCCGCCGAACGGATGTGGTCACTCACGGTATTAAGGAATTTAGTTTGGAGGATTTAGTTCCGAATGAAGAAACCATGGTAATGATGACCCGCGATGGTTATATCAAGCGCTTAGAACCGGATACTTTCAAGGTTCAGGCTCGCGGCGGCAAAGGCGTCATGGGCTTAACGACCAAAGAAGAAGACACCGTTGAATTCATGTTTACCACCTTTACTCATAGCGATATCCTTTTTTTCACTACTCGCGGCCGCGCTTTCCAATTAAAAGCGCACGAAATTCCTCAGGCCTCGAGAGTAGCTAAAGGTAACTCTATTGTTAACTTCCTTCAGCTTACCGGCGGCGAACAAGTCACTTCCGTTTTGCCTTTAGACAAGATTTTTGGCAGTAAATATTTATTCTTCGCCACCGAGAAAGGCTTGGTGAAGAAAGTAGAGTTGTCTGCTTTCAATAATGTCCGTCGTAGCGGCTTGATTGCCATTAAGATTAAAGAAGATGATCGTTTGATTTGGGCCAAGCCGACTTCTGGTAGCGATCATATTCAGTTAATTACCGCCAAAGGTCAGGCTATTCGCTTTAAGGAAACTGACGTCCGTGACATGGGCCGCAACGCTGCCGGTGTCTATGGTATTCGTTTACATAAAGATGATGCCGTTGTCGGTATGGGCGTGGCTAAAACTGATAAAGAGAAGAAGCGCAGCTATCAGATTCTAATTATCATGGCCCAGGGCTACGGCAAGCGTACCGAGTTGTCTTTATATAAACTCCAAGGACGAGGCGGTAGCGGTATTAAGACGGCGAAGGTGACTGATAAGACCGGAGATATCACTAATGCTTTCTTAGTAAATGCTGATTCAATGGATGAGCGTGACTTAATCATCATTTCTAATAACGGTCAGGTCATCCGTACTCCTTTCAAGACTGTTAGTCTCTTGGGTCGTGACACCCAGGGTGTCCGCATTATGCGCTTTAAAGATAATGATGATCGCGTTTCTGGTGTTACTTGGATTTAATCATTGTCTTAATATTCTTGTTAATAAAAAAACCGCTGTGATGGCGGTTTTTTGGAAAAGAAAACAAGCTTCGCGGGGGCGAAGCTTGTGGGGAGAGGAGAACGAAATTTTTATTTGGGGCCAAGACCGACCATCAAGCAGCTTTTAATAGCTTTCAGATGGTGGTCATAAATGATCCCGATTACGCCTTTTAAATAAGGCATTTCAAAGTTTTTTACCATCCCGATTTCGAGATGAGGAATGTCTTTGTTTTTTAAGGAGTATCCTCCGTTTAAAAATACATCGATTTTTTGGCGGGGAAGAACTTTAAAGTTCGTGAATACGGCGGCAACTTTGTCACCATTAATGGTGTCGCTGCCCTGGTAGAGGGCGAGGGCGTAGAAACGGTCGTGCTTGTAAGAGGCACCAGCGGTGGTTTTTTTGTCGCTAACGCTGTAGTTGGTAAAAAGATTCATTTTTCCCATCACTATTCTGCCAGAATACTCAATTTGATTGTCCCGGCTAAATACGCCGAAAACCAGCTTGTCTTTTTTGTTTTTGGGGTTAAAAGCATAGCTGACTTTAGCTCCGGGAGTAATGCCCGGGATTAAAGCTTGGACCCAAGTTTCAAACTGGCCATCACTGCTGAGGGGAATAGGACGAATTTCGGTGGCGGAAGTCGGTATTTTACCAACTTCCAAATTGAAGGCTTCGTTGCGGGTGTGCAGATTCAGGCTTACCATATTCATGAAAGCATCGCCTCCATTGGAACGGGCATACACCGTGAAAGCACTCATTCTGAGCCAGGTGGTAGCACTCCAGGTGCCTTTGGCGCCCGCGCGGAAATCAGTGAAGGTTGAAGCCTTCAGGGTGTCAAGGTCAAAATTGACCAGATTTAGGACACCGGCGTAAACGCCGTTTAAGCAGACAGTGGAATCTTTACTGTAAAGATTCTCAATTTGGGCGGAGCTTCCTAATGTTAGGGTGATGGCGGCAATAATAAGAGCAATCTTTTTCATTTTTGCGGTGTTTTTTGGTGGATATTTACTTTATTTGCTTTAATTTTCAAAGATCTTTAATTAACTGATAATTATAACATATTTTATAATATTAGTCAATAACTACTCCAAATAGGGAAAGTGGGCTATAATTTAGCTATATGAATAACACAATCTTAATTTTTCTCTTTTTAGTTTTACTAGCCGGGATTATTGCCGTAATTTTTCTATTATTAAAGAAAAAAGACGGTGGGAGCGATGCCCAGGCGGTGGCCACCCTCGAACGTTTAGCCCAGCAGTCCGAAAAGCTGTCACAATTGGCTGTCCAAAATACCGAGCTAAGGCAGGAATTGGATAAAAAATTAAGTGAAACCCACCGGGCTAGTCAGGGTCAGTTTGAACAGACTACCCGGGTCATTCAAAATATTAGCAGCCAGTCGGCTAAATTAATTGCCGATGTCACGGAAAAATTAGCCAAGCTCGATGAGACTAATAAGCAGGTGGTTAATTTTTCTTCACAGCTGCAAAGCCTGCAGGATATTTTAAAAAATCCCAAACAGCGGGGAGTTTTGGGTGAATATTATTTGGAAGAGACTTTGAAGAATGTTTTGCCGCCGAAGTCTTATGCCCTGCAGTATGCTTTAGGAAAAAATGAGAAGACGGGTAAAGACTTAATTGTGGATGCGGTGGTTTTTGTAAAAGATAAGATTATTCCGATTGATGCTAAGTTTTCTCTGGAAAATTATGAGCGCTTACTTAACACCAGTGATCCGGAGGCACGCAAAAAGATTGAAGCCCAGTTTAAACAGGATTTGAAAAATCGCATTGATGAAACAGCTAAATATGTTTTACCGGAGCGGGGGACCTTGGAGTTTGCTTTCATGTTTATTCCTTCAGAAGCAATTTATTATGATTTATTAGTTAACACCGTGGGTGCGGTGAAGGTAAATACTCGCGATTTAATTGAATATGCTTTCCGTGATAAAAAGGTGATTATTGTTTCACCTACTTCCTTCTTAGCCTACCTACAGACTGTCTTGCAGGGCTTAAAGGCGATGCAGATTGAAGAGAAGGCCAAAGAGATTAAGGAAAATATTGAAAAACTGGGCAAGCACATGCTCAGTTATGATGATTTTTTACGCCGTTTAGGCGGGAGCTTATCAACTACCGTTAATCATTATAATGATGCTTATCATGAGTTTAAAAAAATCGATAAGGATGTAATTAAAATTACTGGCGGCAAGAGCGAAATCGAGCCGATGAAACTGGATCGTCCCAAATAATCATTTATGGTGCGTGACTTCAATAATTTGTCGGAATTACAGCTGGCCCTGATTAAGATTGTGGTTTTTTTCGATATGTTTTCCTATCCCCTGACCGCCTACGAATTGTGGCGTTATTTGGGGGTGGGGGCGGAATTTAAGGAAGTGTTTGCGGAGGCCCAAGGTTTAATTGCTCTTGGCTTTCTCGCGGGCGAGCAAGGTTTTTATTTTTTGCCCGGACAAAATCAGCTCGTGGCCACCAGGAAACAGCGTTATCATTATACTAACCGTAAGCTTAAAATTGCCCGGCGGGCAGTGCGTCTTTTCCGTCTTTTGCCCACAGTTGAATTTGCCGCTTTAAGTAATCTTATTGGCCGGCATAATTTGCGTGACGGCAGTGATATTGATATTTTTATTATTGCCAAAGAAAACCGGATTTGGATAACGCGCTTATTTTGTGCCGGATTGATGAAGCTATTACGTCAGCGGCCGACGCCTTCCCGGAAGCGTGATAAAATTTGTCTGAGTTTTTATATTGATAATGCTCATTTAGATTTAAGTAGTTTAGCTGATGGCCCGGAAGATTATTATTTTCATTTTTGGCTAGCTGGTCTTTACCCGCTTTATGATGCCGGCGCCTATCATCATCAATTAATGATGGCTAATAGCTGGCTTAAAAAGTATTTACCTAACGGCGATTTTGTAGTTAACAATAATTCTTACCGTGAATCTCCCCGTTATTGGCTGACCCGGCGCTTAGTTTTGAAATTTTGGAATCATATTTGTAATTTTTTAGAGACGCTGGCCCGCTCTTTCCAGCTTTTAATTATGCCAATGGCGCTCAAGGAAAAAATTAATTTAGATTCGCGGGTTATTATTCGCGAGGGGGTGCTTAAGCTTTACCTGGTCGACCGCCGTCAGGAATTTATGCGTCGCTATCAAGAACGCTTGCGCCGTTTATTTCATGCTTCATAAATTTTGGCCACGTTTAAGTTTTATCCTGTTGGCGCTCTGCGTCTGGGCTTTGCCGTGGCAGACAAAACTAATTTTGCGTCCGGCGGCCAGTAATTATTGGGAGATTTCTCTTTTTGCTGGTATTTTTTTATTGTGGCTAGCAATTTTATCTTTAGTCCTGTCCGGTTTTATTAATAAGAGTATTTGGCGGGAAAAATCTCGACTCTGGCGCTGGTCTTTAGTTTTATTTTTGCTTAGTGGCGCTGCTTCTATTTTTATTTCTCCTGATCCTTGGCTATCTTTTTCCCGTTATCTATTTTGGTTGAGTGCCGTGTCCCTTTTTTTAGGCTTAGCTTCGATTCCGTCCTCCTGGCGGCGCTCTTTACTTTTTATTTTCTTGGCGAGCTTATCTGTTCAGGCGCTTATCGGTCTGGGACAGTTTTTTGGCCAGTTATCTTTTGCTAGTTCTTATTTAGGCTTAGCGTCCCATGATGCTGGGGCTGCTGGTTCAGTGGTAATTGAAACAGCGAGTGGACGCTGGCTTCGGGCTTATGGCGCCAGTGATCATCCTAATATTTTCGGAGGCTTAATGGCACTTGCCAGCCTCAGCTCTATTTATCTTTGGACGCAGATTAAAGAGCGGAACTTGCGTTCACTGCTCTTAGCCGCTTATGTCTTATTTTTTACCGCCCTTTTAGTATCTTTTTCGCGAGCTGCTATCCTTGCCTTCGCTGTCGGCTTGATTGTTTCTATTTGGGAACATCGCACTTTGTTGCTGGCTCACGGTCGGGGAGTAGTGGCTTGGTTGTCTCTCTCTTTGCTTTTAGTTGGCCTCTTTGGTTGGCAGTATCAAGAATTGATTTGGGAGCGAACTCAACTTTCCAATCGCTTGGAAATTACTTCCATCAACGAACGCCAGGAGTTTAATCGGCGCGGTCTTAATAATTTTTTGCAACATCCATTTTTAGGAAGCGGATTAGGAGCTTCCACTCTTTATGATCAGGAGAAAGATTTAGCGACTGGTTTAAATAATTCGGTTTGGTCTTATCAGCCGGCCCATAACTATTGGTTGCTAGCGGCGGCTGAAGGTGGCGCTGTCTTTGTCTTGTCTTTACTGGGCTTGTGGTTTTGTGCCTATCAAAAAAGTCGGCAGAGCCGACTTCAGGGTTTGTTTGCAGTTTTATTAATTCTTACTTTATTTGATCATTGGCTTTTCACTTTACCTTTAGCTCCTTCCTGGCTTTTCTTTTTCTTCGCTTTGATTTGATAGTTTTTTTGGAGGATTAGTAAGTCGGTTTCTAAATTTTTAAACGCTTTTTCAATCAGCGCCCGCTCCGATGCCGGGGCTGATTTTATTTCCACCCTTAACTGTTCCTGGAGCAGACGGACAAGGGTGGCGGCGGTGCCAAAATAGTCTTCATTATCCACGTGGAAACGGACGCTGGCAGCGTCTTTTAAAAGGCGGGCGTTGGCCTGCAATTGGTAATTTTTATTTCTTTTTATCATTAGATAATGCTTAGGTATTTATTGTTACCAATAATCAGGTGGTCAAGAATTTCGACGTCTAAGATTTTACCGGCAGCTAAGAGCTGGTCGGTAATTTCTGCATCGGCTCGACTGGATTTGAGCACGCCGGAGGGATGGTTATGGGCAATAATGATAGCGGTGGCACCATATTCTAAGGCCGGACGGAAGACTTCTCGGGCTTGCACTAAAGAAGCGTCAATGGTACCAATGGAAATTACTTCATCGTGGATTAATTGATAGTGATTATTGAGATAGAGACCGCGGAATTGTTCTTTTTTCAGAGCGCCCATGTCTTTAAGATAGGCAAAGGCTTGAGCGGCGTTACGAATGGTGACTAAGCCGCCTGGTTTCTTTTGGAAAAGGCGACGTCCTAATTCAAAGCAGGCGACGATTTGGCAGGCTTTTGCTTCTGGCATCTTTAGTTCTCTGACGATGGCAAGGGGGTCTTTCTGGGAGGCAATAGCTTTTTCTCCATATTCCCGCAAGAGTCGTGAGGCCATCGCGAAAACTTCTTCCCGTTTTGTCCCTACTCCCAAAACTACCGCTAACAGTTCGGCGAGACTAAGAGCGCCGACGCCTTCGGCAATCATTTTTTCTCTAGGCTTTTCTCCCTCCGCCATGTCGCGCACGCGCTTAATTTCGTAAGCGCGACCGTGTCCGTTATTGGCTTGTTTTCTTTTTAAACGATAGGGCATATTATTGGCAGTTAAGCTTAATTAGCTTCGCTTTCCATTATAACAGAGATGTGTTAAATTTAAAATATAATTTTATACCTATGTCTAAACATAAAAAAGTAATTTTGTCCAATAAAATACCCCTAATTTTAGCGCCGATGCCGGGGGTAAAGACAGTAACGGCTTTGGTGATGGTTAAAACTGGTTCTAAATATGAAAGTCGCGCCGAAAGCGGTTTATCACACTTTTTAGAGCACCTTTTTTTTAAGGGAACTAAGCGTCGTCCTAACACTTTGGCCTTATCGGCAGAACTAGATGTCTTAGGGGGAGAATACAATGCTTTTACCTCCAAAGAATACACGGGCTATTTTGTTAAAGTTGCCGCTGGTAAGTTAGAAATTGCTCTCGATATTTTAGGAGACATGCTCACCGCCTCTAAGTTTGAGGCTAAGGAAATTGAGCGGGAAAAAGGAGTGATTGTGGAGGAGCTGAATATGTATGAGGATAATCCGATGATGCATATTGAAGATGTTTTGGAGTCTTGTCTCTATGGCGATACGCCGGCCGGCTGGGATACTATTGGCACGAAGAAAAATATTCGTTCTTTTCGTCGAGCTGATTTCATCCGTTACTTCAAGCGTCAATATGGAGCCCAGAGTATGAGCATTGTTTTAAGTGGGGCCATTAGTCCACGCGACCAGGCAGCGGTGAAAAAGATATTTGGTAAAATTGCGCGCAATCCTTGGCGAGATAAGCCGGTGGTAGTCGAGACTCAGAAAAATCCAGCCTTAAAAATTGTGACCAAAAAGACGGATCAGGTAAATTTAGCTTTAGCGGTTCGCTCCTTCCCCGTTGGCCATCCTCAGGAAATAGCTTTAAAGCTTTTAAGTGTAATCTTGGGTGGTTCAATGAGCTCCCGACTTTTTATCTCTTTACGTGAGCGTTCCGGTTTGGCTTATTACGTCAAAACTGCGGCTGAATTTTATTCTGATTCTGGTTATTTAAGCACTCAAGCGGGCGTGCCTAAGGATAAAGCCGAAGCGGCCGTCGCCATTATTTTAGAAGAGTATCGCCGCATCGCCCAAACTGAAGTTTCGGCGGAAGAGCTGGCTCGCGCCAAAGATCTGATTTCCGGACGTTTACTCATGCAGTTAGAAGCTAGTGATGAAGTGGCTAGCTGGTATGGTCGTCAGGCGATTTTACGCCAACACTTTTCTGATCCAGAGGAATTAGAAAAGCGCTTACGTGCTCTGACCGCGGCGGATATTAAAAAAGCAGCCGCGTTGGTGATGAAAAATAAAAATCTAAATTTAGCTTTAATTGGTCCGATTAAAACGGCTGAAAAAAAACGTCTCCGCCAATTATTGCAACTATAATATGGAAGCCCCTAAGCTCCAACTGAATAGCGGCCAAAAGGCAGCGGTGGAACATCGCCAGGGTCCTTTGTTGGTGGTGGCGGGGGCTGGCACAGGTAAGACCAGTGTTTTAGTTAATCGTTTGGCCAATATTTTAGCGGAAGAGAAATTAGATAGTGACCGGGTATTGCTTTTAACTTTTACCGAAAAAGCCGCTCAAGAAATGGAAGAGCGGGCCGATCGACTTTTGCCTTACGGTTATTTAGATCTCTGGATTAATACTTTTCATGGTTTTTGTGAAAGACTTTTGCGCGAACACGCTTTAGATATTGGTTTGCCGGCCGACTTTAAAGTTTTAAGTGCGACTGAACAGTGGATGCTGATAAAAAAGAACCTAGATCTTTTTGATTTAGATTATTATCGTCCCTTAGGTAATCCCACTAAATTTATTGCGGAGTTGTTGAAGCATTTTTCCCGCTTGAAAGATGAAAATATTTCGGCCGCAGAATATTTAGAGTATGCGGAAAATATTATAGCGGCCGGGGACCAGGCTTTAAGCGGCGCTCCGGGACGAAAAGGAGAAGATGATGGCGAGGAAGAAGGAGGGGAAGATGTCTTAGAAAGCAGTCGCTTGCGTGAATTAGCCGGAGCTTACCATCTCTATAATCGTTTACTTTTAGATAACAGCCAGTTAGATTTTGGCGATTTAATTCTTTATACTTTAAAACTCTTACGCGAGCGCCCCAATATTTTAAAATATTATCGAGAAAAATTTGCCTATATCATGGTGGACGAATTTCAGGATACTAATTGGGCCCAATACGAGCTCGTGAAACTCTTAGCCGCTCCGAAAAATAATTTAATGGTGGTCGGCGATGATGATCAGGCCATCTATCGTTTCCGCGGAGCCTCACTGGCCAATATTATGCAGTTTAAAGATGACTTTCCTCGGGCCTTGGAGATTGTGCTCACGGAAAATTATCGCTCCCGCCAAGATATTTTGGACATCTCTCATCGTTTTATCATACATAATAATCCTAACCGTTTGGAAGATAAGTTGGCGATTGATAAGGCTTTAATTGCTAAGGGCGCCTCTGCTCAAGCAGGCTTGCCTCCGGCTTTTATTCTCTTAGAAAGACAGGAAGACGAGCTGGCTTTTGTGGCGGATAAAATTGGGGAAATTTATAATCGCGAGCAAGCTAGTAAGGAGGGAATAGCCTGGTCGGACTTTGCTATTTTAACTCGTTCTAACGATACGGCCGACTTATTTGTTAAAGAACTGAGTCGCCGCGGCATTCCTAATCAATTTGTGTCTTTGCGCGGTTTGTATTACAAACCAATAATCTTAGATTGTTTGGCTTATTTACGTTTGTTAGATAATTATCATGAATCTTCCGCTTTATTTCGAGTGTTAAATATTGAGCCTTTCCGGGTGACACACGCGGACGTGATTGCTTTAAATCGCTTTGCTCGCCGTAAGGCTTGGTCCCTATTTGAAACTTTGGGTCAGGTGGAGATGGTCCCAGATTTAAGCGCTGAAGCGGTGCCGCCGATTAAGCGTTTATTGCAATTAATTGAACAGCATTCTGCCCTGGTCGCCACTTCTTTGCCTAGCCGTTTATTTTTTAAATTTGTGGAAGAATCTGGTCTTTTAAAAGGATTGGATATTGATCGTGATCAAGAAATATTTTCCTATTTAAATCAGTTTTATCAAAAGATGAAGCGTTTTGAAGAAGCAGATGCTTCCGTACGTCTGTCTGATTTTATGGCAGCCATGAATTTGGAAATGGAAGCGGGTGACAGCGGTTCTTTGCGTCTAGATTTTGTGGATGAAGAAACCGTAAAGGTGATGACAGTGCACGCCGCTAAAGGTTTGGAATTTCCCTATGTCTTTTTAGTGAACTTAGCTGATAAAAAATTTCCCACTATTAACCGCAGTGAAAAAATTCCTTTGCCGGCGGGCTTAGTTAAAGAAATTTTAGTTGATTCTAAGGATGCTCATCTGGAAGAAGAGCGGCGCTTATTCTATGTAGCTTTAACTCGGGCTAAGCGCGAGCTTTATCTTACTAGTGCTAAAGACTATGGCGGTGTTCGCGCCAAAAAGACTTCTCGTTTTCTGGAAGAAGCGGGCTTAGAAGCTATTAATAACGTGAGTGCGGGTAAGGGCAACGAATTGCTGCGGGATTTAGCGGCGGAGGGAGCTCAGTTTTTGCAAGAGGAATTGAAGCCAGAGGTTTTACCAAAACGTTTTTCTTTCTCTCAGCTGGCGGCTTATGACAATTGTCCTTTGCAGTATAAGTTTGCCTTTATTTTAAAAATTCCGGCGCCAGAAGATAAACCTAGTTTGATTTTTGGCCGGGTAATGCATAATGTCTTTTATGATTTTTTAAAACCACTAAGCTCCGGTTTGCAGGCGAGTTTGTTTGGCGGTGGAGAGACAAATAAAGAACTTTGGAGTCTCCAGCGCTTGGAAAAAATTCTTGCTGATCACTGGGTGAGCGATGGTTATGAGAGCGCTGTGCAGCGGGAAGAGTATTATCATAAAGCCAAACAGGCTTTACGCGATTTTTTAGCCGCCTTTTTCCCTCAAGGCGGCAATATCCCCCAACCCTTATTTTTAGAAAAGAGTTTTTCTTTTAAAGTCGGCGGTGAAACCTTGAAGGGGGCCATTGATCGGGTTGATCAAGTGGCCGATGGCGTTGAGGTAATTGACTATAAAACTGGACGACCCAAAGAGAAACTGGAATGGAAAGATCGTCGCCAACTCATTCTCTATCAATTATTTTTGGAGGAGGTTTTACAAATTAAGGTTTTATCTTTAAGATATTATTATGTAGAGGGCGGAACTTCGGTGGCCTTCAGTCCTAAAGAGAAGGAAAAAGATAAATTGAAGTTGGAAATAGCGGCTCAAATTAAAGCGATTAAAGAACGGCGCTTCCAACCAAAACCTTCGGAGATGTGTAAGTTTTGTGACTTTAATAAGATTTGCGAATTTCGGCAAAGGTAAAGAGTGATTTAATCTTTTATATAATTTTTTAAATTATGTTAGGAAGATATTTCCATTGGCGCTGGTTTCTCTATGCTTTATTTTTTGGGATTTGGTCCTTGTGGCTTTTACAGCAAAGGGTGGTGGCTTTTGATCGCTATATCGTTGATGATTGCCTGCATGATATTAAAGGACAGCGGCCGGCAGTTTTAGTTTTAGGGGCAGCTGTTCAAAGTAAGAATCAGATTAGCCCCATCTTTATTGATCGCTTAGATACATCCGTAGAATTATATCGGGCCGGTTTAGTGAAGAAGATTATTGTCAGCGGCGACCACGGACGTAGCGTTTATGATGAAGTTAATGCCGGCAAAGATTATCTTTTGGCCCAGCAAGTACCGGCCCAGGATATTTTTTTAGATCACGCTGGTTTTGATACTTATGACAGCCTCTATCGCGCTAAACAAATTTTTGCCGCTGATAATCTGTTGGTGGTAACTCAAGACTTTCATCTTCCCCGTGCCTTATATATTGCCCAGCGCTTAGGTTTAAATGCTTGGGGCTGCCGGGCAGATAAAAGATTCTATGCCGATAGTAAATACTTAGAAAGAAGAGAATGGCTGGCCTCAATTAAGGCCTGGCTGGATGTTAATCTTGACTCTAAACCTCGTTTTGGCGGGTCTTCCTTCAATTTAGAAGGTGATGGTAGGGAAGCTTGGGATGAATTATAAATTGCTTTAAAATTATGTCCGACACTCAACGCCTGCTTGATCCCCAGGAAACAAATGAAGAAGAGATGTTAGAGCTGACTTTGCGTCCGCGCTTTTTGCGAGAATATATCGGACAGGAAAGTATTAAATCTAATTTAGAAATTGCGATGGCGGCGGCGAAGCAGCGAAAAGAGCCGCTAGAACATGTTTTGCTCTACGGTGCTCCTGGCCTAGGAAAAACTACCCTCGCGCACGTGATTGCTAACGAGATGGGGGCTAATTTACGGGTTACTTCTGGTCCGGCAATTGAAAAAAGTGGCGATTTAGCCGCGATTTTAAGTAACTTAGAAGAAAACGATGTTTTATTTATTGATGAAATTCACCGTTTACCTAAAACCGTAGAAGAAATTTTATATCCGGCAATGGAAGATTATGCCCTGGATATTGTGATGGGTAAAGGTCCGAGTGCTCGTACCCTCCGTTTGGATTTACCTCATTTTACTATTATCGGCGCCACTACTTTAGCCAGTCTTTTGTCCGCCCCTTTGCGTGATCGTTTTGGTTTATCTCATCATTTAGACTTTTATGAGCTCGCGGAAATGGAAAGAATTATTGCCCGGAGCGCTAATATTTTAAAAATTGATCTACCCTCACCAGCAGCCACAGCGGTGGCTGGTCGGGCCCGGCGAACGCCTCGAATTGCTAATCGCTTGTTAAAGCGTGTGCGTGACTATTGCCAAGTGCGCAACAACGGCGAAATTAGTCTGGAAGCTTGTGCGGAAGCCTTCTCCCTGTTAGCGGTTGATCATTTAGGTTTAGACGCCGTTGATCGTAAAATTTTAGAGGTGTTGATTGATAAATTTCAAGGTGGGCCGGTTGGTTTGAATACCTTAGCGGCCGCCACTGGCGAAGAAATTGATTCTTTAGAAAATATTTATGAACCATATCTTTTGCAATTAGGCTTTCTTGACCGTTCTCCGCGGGGGCGCATTGCCACGATTGCTGCCTATCAGCACTTAGGGAAGACCCTTAATCCGGGCGGATTATTATAGTATTTTATGTTTGCTCTTGAGGATTTTAATTACGAACTGCCGCGCTCTTTGATTGCTCAGGAGCCGGCCAAGCCGCGCGACCATGCTCGGCTTTTATGTTTGCAACGTAATAGTGGCTTGATTGAACATGACCGTTTTGACCATATCGGTGCCCATTTAAAGCCCGGGGATGTTTTAGTAATTAATGATTCCCGGGTTTTTCCCGCTCGTCTTTTGGGTAAGAAAGAAGAGAGCGGCGGTGCGGTTGAAATTTTTTTACATAAAGAATTATCTCCCGGCCAGTGGGAGTGTTTGGTTGGCGGGCGGGTGCATCCTGATCTGCAAGTTGTTTTTCGTTACGGCTTATCTGCTCGTTTATTGGCCGATCAAGGCGATGGTACTTGGCGGGTAGCTTTTAATCTTCGGGGTGATAGTTTTTGGAAGACTTTAGAAAAGATAGGGCGCATGCCTTTACCACCCTACATTAGTCCTGGAGCTAGTCAAAAACTTGACCGTAGTCGTTATCAAACTGTTTATGCTGCCCCTCAACAAAATGGCTCGGTGGCAGCGCCGACGGCCGGATTACATTTTACTAAGCGTTTACTCACTAAATTACAGAGACAGGGGATAGAGATTGTCAATGTTACTCTTCATGTTGGTCTTGGTACCTTCGCTGCCGTCAAAAGCGAGGATATTCGTCAGCATCAGATGCATTCAGAATTGGCGGTTATTAGCCGGAAATCAGCTTTAGCTTTAGTGCGAGCTAAGCAAGAGGGGCGAAGGATTGTGGCGGTGGGCACGACCAGCTGCCGAGTGCTAGAATCTTACGGCCAGGCAATCGCGCAGGGAAGGCTTACTGGGGGTGACGCGTATCAAGAATGGACGGAAATTTTCATTTATCCAGGCTATCAGTTCCAACTAGTGGAGGCCCTAATTACCAACTTCCATTTGCCCAAATCAAGCCTGTTAATGCTAGTTTCAGCCCTGGCCGGAAAGGAGAATATTGACGCCGCTTATCGGGAGGCAATCGCTCAACATTACCGTTTTTACAGTTATGGTGATGCGATGTTTATTGGCTAATAATTGATATTTTATCGATTTGCCTTTTTTAGTTTTTTGTGATATGCTCATTAAACATTGCTATTTGGCCGGCCTTGTTCACAGTATTTAGATCGATTAAGAAACAAGTTTCTCCCCTTAGCAATTTTTCATTATGTTTAAGAAATTCTTAATTTTAGCTTGGGAAGGGGTAAAAGTGGTGGTTATTTCTTTTGCCATTATTATTCCGGTTAGGTACTTTTTGATTCAGCCCTTTTATGTTAAGGGTATGTCCATGGAATCAACTTTTCATGATCATGAGTATCTGATTATTGATGAAATTAGTTATCGCTTTCGTCCGATTGAACGCGGTGAAGTCGTAGTTTTCCGTTATCCCCTTAATCCCCAGGAATATTATATTAAACGGATTATTGGTCTACCCGGTGAAGGGGTGCAAGTTAAAGATTCGCGGGTAATTATTTATAACGAAGAATATCCCGGTGGCTTGATTTTGCCCGAGCGTTATTTGGATGACGGCACTCCTACCTACTCTAACAGTGACGATAAGTTGACTTTAGGTGAAGATGAATATTTTGTTATGGGTGATAACCGCACTGCCTCTAAAGATTCTCGTACTTTTGGTGGCGTCAACAAAAGCTTTATTACTGGTCGTGTGCTCTTGCGTGGTTGGCCCTTTAGTCGCGCCACTATCTTCAATGACCCGGTTGATTATTCCCAACAATAATTTGGTTTTCTAAATAGTTCTGGTAATTGTTAGTGTTTTATTGTCTTCTAAACTTATGCCTAGAAAAAAAATGCCTGCAAAACATAATCCTGCTTTTAAGAAACCGGTAGAAAAGAGAAGTGCCAAAGCGATTGATCGTCTTTTGGGTATGAAAGATATTGTTCCCGGCGAGTTTCGTTATCTTAGCACCGTGATTAATAAAGCCGCTTCTTTAGCTGAACTCTATAGCTTTAATGCTATTAAGACGCCTATAATTGAGAATGCGGAATTATATAAGAAAGCGACTCGTCACAATAATGATAAGGAACTATATAGCTTAGATTGTGAAAAGGGAGAAAATGGGGTTTTACGTCCGGAATTAACCCAAGGCATTGTCCGCACTTATATTGAAAATAATTTTTCAGAATTACCCCAACCCGTGCGCCTTTATTCCATTGGACCGGTTTTTCGTCGAGAAAAAATGCAGACCGGGCGTTATCGGGAATCAACTCAATTTAATTTGGAAATAATTGGCGAAAACAAACCGATGGCTGAAGCTTTACTAATTGCCGCCGCTTATAATTTCTTTCAAGATTTACAAACAAAATTTCAAATTCAAATCAATAGCTTGGGTAAGGCGGATTGCCGCAAAGAATATAGCACTAAACTGAATAATTTTTATAAAGAACGTGGTCGCCGCTCCAAGCTGTGCAACAACTGCAAAAAGTATTTAGGGAAGAATATGTTGGCTTTATTAGATTGCAAGGAAGAAGCTTGCCAGCAGCTATTGAGTGAAGCCCCCCAAATCGCCGATTGTTTATCTGATGAAAGCCGTGAGCACTTTGCCAAGGTGTTAGAATATTTAGATGAATTAAATATTTCCTATAACTTCAATCCTTATTTAGTGCGGGGTTTAAGTTATTATAACGATACTGTTTTTGAATTTTGGCCAGTCAATGATGAAGGCGTTGCTCAGAGTAAGTTAGCCTTAGCTGGCGGCGGTCGTTATGATAATTTAGTAGAGAGTCTAGGCGGTCGCCCTACCCCCTCCGTCGGTCTTGCAATCGGCTTAGAAAGATTAGTAGCTAAAATTAAAGATAAGTTAGTTTTGCCTGATTTTAAGGAAGAAGCTATCTTCTTAGCTCAATTAGGTGATCAAGCCAAGATTAAGTCTCTGATTTTATTTGAAGAATTACGTCGTGCCGGCTTTAACGTTCGCCAATCTTTCTCCACCGATAGTTTGAAAAATCAAATGGAAGAAGCGGGTAATTTAAAAGCCAAGATCAGCTTGATTCTGGGCAAGAAAGAAGTGATGGACGAAACTATCCTTTTAAGGGACATGGAATCAGGCGTGCAAGAAACAGTTGCCTTTAAGAAAATTAAAGATAGATTAGAAAAAAAAGTAAATAGAAAGGAAGGTGTAATTTATGGCTGATTTTAAAAGAAAACCAGGTGAAAGTTTTGAAAGTTTTTTGCGTAAATTCAAGAAAGGATTAAAAAACAGCAAAAGACTCGATAAAGCTCGCTCTAAACAACATTTAGAACCTAAGAAAACCAAGCGACAACAGAAAAAGTATGCTTTAACCAGCATGGAAATGCAACGCAAGAAAGAATATTTGCGCAAGACCGGTAAATTGGAAGAGACTCAAAATCGCTAAAAGATATCTTACAAAAACCGCCGCGGAATACGCGGCGGTTTTTTGATTTTATGACTTCATACCTGGAATAAAGCGTTTGATGTTTTCTAGTGGTCCTTTTTTGGCAAATTGTCTGATACGGTCGCGCGCTCTTTTGGTTTTGGCAAATTTTAACCAGTCACGGTTAGGGTGTTGTCGCCCCTTTTCGGTGATAATTTCTACTAAGTCACCATTCTTTAGCTCTTGGTCAAGTTTTGCTAAGCGATCATTGATAATCGCACCAGTTGCTTGGTTGCCGATGTTGGTATGAACTGCGTAAGCAAAGTCAATCGGCGTCGATTGTTCTGGCAACTCAAAGACGTCACCTTTGGGGGAAAAGACGAAGATACGATCGTTAAAAATATCAAGTTTAATATTTTTAATTAATTCGTTGGTGTCCGATATTTCTTTTTGGATGTCAATTATTTCTTTTACCCAATGGGGTTGCATGCCTCCTTGATGCTTAGATTTATAATACCAATGAGCCGCTAGACCATAGAGAGACTCTTCATGCATTTCTTGGGTGCGGATTTGAAATTCGACAGCCTTACCTTCCGGCCCAAAGATAGTGGTATGCAGAGAACGGTAGCCATTGGGCTTGGGGACGGCGATATAATCTTTAAAACGATTAGGTTTTGGCCGCCAGAGAGTATGGATAACACCCAGGGCTTTATAGCAATCATCGATTGCTGGGACAATTAATCTCAGGGCAAAAACATCATAAATTTCGTCAAATTTTCTGTCTTTGCGCTGCATTTTTTGGTAAATACTGTAAAGATGTTTAAAGCGGACTTCAATATCATACTTTAAGTCAACTTCGGCTAAGCGCGGCATTAATTCTTTTTTTATTTTTTGGAAATATTGGTTTCTCTCAGCTTTTTTTTCGACTTCGTATTCTTGTTCCAGCTCTTGAAATTTTTCTGGATAGAGATATTTGAAGCAGAGATCTTCGAGCTGCCACTTGAGGCGCCAAATTCCAAGCATGCCGGCAATGGGGGCATATATTTCTAAAGTTTCCTCAGCAATACGCTTCTGTTTAACCGGCGGTAATCCTTCTAAGGTCCTTAGATTGTGCAGGCGGTCGCAGAATTTAATGAAAATAACCCGGATATCGGCGGCCATCGCTAAAAACATCTTTTTTAAATTTTCCCGATACCGTTCAATGCCACGATATTTGATTTTTCCAAGCTTAGTGATGCCGGCTACTAAGGTAGCGACTTCTTCGCCGAAGTTTTTTTCCACGTCTTCTAAGGTGCGGTCAGTATCTTCGGGGACGTCATGAATTAAGCCGGCGATTATCGTGGGTAAATCGGCTTTAATTTCGGCCAACAAAAAAGCGGTATGAAGAGGATGCTGGATGTATTCTTCTCCGGTTTTACGGACTTGGCCAGCGTGCGCTTCGGCCGCAAAATCGTAAGCTAAACGTAACATCGTCGGATCTTCGCCCGGATGATTTTCTTGGAACTTTTTAATAATGCGATCGATGGTCATGGCGTTTTCAAGTTTACGTCTTTATGTTATAATAGGCTTAACTGCTTAGCGTTTAAATTATATCATGCTTTGCGGTTCAATTAAAATAAAATGCGTCGCAGATTTTTTTCTTTTTTATTATTTCTCGCGCTTATCAGCGCCGGTCTTAGCCTGGCTAATTTTGCTTTTGCCCAGAACATTGATGTGGGAATAAACGAGATTAGCGACACTATTGCTTTAAGTGCTACTGACCCCCGCGTTATCATCGCCAGAATAATTAACATCACTTTACTCTTTTTGGGAGTAATAGCTGTTGGCTTAATAGTATATGCTGGTTTTCTTTGGATGACCAGCGGTGGCAGTGAAGACAAGATTGATGATGCCAAGAAGATTTTAAGGAATGCCATTATTGGACTAGCTATTATTTTATCTTCTTGGGGGATTGCCTCTTTTATCCTTAGTCGTCTGATGCAAGCAACTGGTGTGGGTGGTATTTTTGGTGGAGATGAAAATAATTCTGCTCTGGTTGGTACCGGTGCTATTGGTGCCTGTACGGTGGAGAGAGTGTACCCGGAGAACGGTCAAAGTGCGGTTGCTCGTAACACCTCTATCATTGTTTCTTTTAAAGAGCCTTTAAATTTAGAGAGCGTTTGTCAAAATGAAGCCGGTGATACTTGTTCCTGTAACCAAGATACCTGTCGTTTAATCAATCCAGAGAATATTCGTATTTTCCGACAGGATTTGGGCGACAACTGCGGCGCTAATAGCTGTCCAGATGATAATACTAACGTTAGCCGCGCCTATGTGCACGCCTCCAGTGATCGTTTGACTTTTATTATTACGCCTTTAGATTTCTTAGGTAATCCTGATGGCAATACTGACTATAGTGTTAAGCTAACGAGCGGTCTTAGGAAGGATGGCGGTGATTCTATTTTTAAAACTTGTCAGAGTGATTTCTTGCAGTGGGGCTTCGAAGTGAGCAACAATGTTGACTTAACCCCGCCCCAGGTGATAAAGGGTGGAATTTTCCCTTTGCCTGATAATGAAGAAGATATTTTTGCCTCTACGCAGGCGGCGGTGGCCGCAGCCGCTTCTATTCAAGTCGAAACCTGCCCTAATATTTATCAGCCGGCGGTAGTTTTGGGGGTTACACCCACAGCCGGCAATCAAAACGGCAGCGCTACTATCGACTCTAATTATCATAGTCATTTTTCTTCACTTTCTGTAGTTACTACTGTTAATAATGCACAAGCGCAGCTTTTCGCAGGACAGTCTTTATTGGGAGTGGCTGATTGGTCAGGCAATCAGATAAATTTTCCTGGATTTTTTCAATTACAAGTTGATGGTCATGAAGCCGGTAATTCTTGGAACGTAGCCATTACTCCCGAGGTGCTAGCCGATAATTTAACGGTTAGCGGCGAGCTTTACACCTTTGCGGCAACGGGTAACGGTAATAATATTTTAGTTGCTCCCGGTAATTGCGATGTGAACGCGGTGGCCACTTCTATCTATGCTAAGTTAAGCGGCCATCCTGACGTGAATGTTGACAAGAATGCTGCTCATATTACTTTAACGGCCAAAGTGGCTGGCTCCGCTGGTAATAATCTTCGCCTTGCCACCAATAATGTTACCGCCTTATCCTTACAGCCTTTTAGCGGCGGCCAAGATCGAACCTCTTCAAGCGAGGTTAAAGATAAGCATGACCGGCCGATGAATTCGGTTATTCAATTGAATTTTAACGAAGCCGTTAATCCTTTACTGGTATCGGGATTGGCGAGCGATGTTAGTTCCTATATTAGAATTATTAATGCTGAGGCGGCTGCTCCCGCTGGAGGGGTGTGCACTCAAAATAGTGACTGCGTTTCTTATAAGTGTGAAAACAATGTTTGCGTTGGCGATTATTTGGCTGGCAAATTCATGATTGCTAATGCTTATAAAACCGTAGAATTTATTTCTGATGTTGAATGTGGCCAGAACGGCTGCGGCGAAAAGATTTATTGTTTGCCCGCCAACAGTCATTTGGCGGTAGAATTAGTCTCCGCTAATTTAAAGACCTGCGCTTCTGATAATGACTGCGCTAATTTCCAGCCTTTTTCCCATTGTGCCCCCTTTGCTAATTATCAGACCTGTCAGGACGGGAATGGTAAGAACTATCCGGTTTCCAACATTGAGCAATTAGATGGTGTCGTTGATGCTTCTCTTAATTCTTTGGATGGTAATCGGGATATTTTTGCTGATGGCCCCTTGGCTTTTTATAACGAAAACGATTCTAACAATTTAACTTTAAAGGATAAGTATAAATGGTCTTTCTATATCAATGATCAGATTATGTCTGAGCCGCCCCAGATATCTTTTATTCAGCCAGATAATAATAGCTTAGGAGTTGATACTAAAGAGGCGGTAAAGATTAACTTTAATACCTTGATGATGAATAGCAGTTTGCGCACTGGTAGCGTGATTGTTAATAATGGTCAGGAAGATATTGAACATCATTTGCTTAATATTTTTAGCTCCTCCCCCTCTCCCTTAGGTTATTGGGTGACAGCTGATAATCGTGACGTTTCTCCTTTAGATGGTGAACCTGACCTTACTTTTGCCTCTTTAAACCACACCGAATTAGCTGCCTCCGTTAGCTATAAGACTCAAGTTGGTTCCGGTGTTAAAGACATCTATCAAAATTGTTATAAGCCTAGCGCTGGCCCTAATTGTGCCGCTGATATTTCTAATCCTTCCTGTTGCTACGGCACGGCCACTAATTTACTGGGCTTAGATGGTAATTGTCAATAAAAATCTTAAGTCATCAAGTTATTTAGCGATAAGGTTTAGGGTAATTAATATTTTTATCCTTTAATAGCTTTACGCTTAATAATTATTTCCTTTGTGTTTAAAAATAAAAAAGCCATTATTCGTTTATTTGCGCTTTTCTTCTTGATTGGTGCTAGTCTTGCGTTTGCGCAGTTGGCAGGCGCTCAAATTGACGTCGGGACTAACGAAATCAGCAATGATATTGTTTTAAGCGCGAATGATCCCCGGACAATAGCGGCCCGCATCATTAATGTGGTGATGTTGATTTTGGGTGTATTAGCGGTTGGCTTGGTTGTTTATGCGGGTTTTCTCTGGATGACTTCCAACGGCGAGGAAGATAAGATTGATCAGGCTAAAAAAATCATGCGCAATGGTGTTATTGGTTTAGCGATTGTTCTATCAGCTTGGGGCATCGCTTCTTTTGTTTTAAGTCGTTTAATGGGGGCTACTAATGGTAACGGCTCCGGAAATTATTGTGTTAACGGTTCATCTAGTGCTTGTGGTTGTGGTGGTTCCATGATTTGTACCGATAATTCTTGGGGAAGCTGTATCGGTAGTGATTGTAGTAATGGTGGCGGACCCACTAGTTGCGACAGCGATCCTTTACCCGGTTGTCAGGCCGTTGATCAGATTTGTGCCAGCGATAGTTACTGTGATAGCAGCACTTGTGCCTGTTTACCAAAAGGGGAATTGGGTGACTCCTGCGATGCCGATGCTGTGAGTCCTACTTGTGAAGCGGACAACAATCTTTGCGCGGAATATTTAAGTTGCGATACGACTTCTTGTACTTGTTATGGACCGCCCGTAATTACGGAAATTAGTCCGGTAGGAGGTTTTTGCCAAGAGGATAGCAATAGAAGCTGTGACAGTGATGATGATTGTTCCATTGCTTGCGATTTAGCCACTCCTAATGGAGCTGTTGATAATATTATTACAATTTCAGGAAGTAATTTTGGAGCCTATGATCCTACTAATAGTAGAGTAATTTTTGGTGGTGATTTAGCGGGCGTAGAGCCCTCAGTATTAAATCCAGACTGTATTAATTCTTGGTCCAATAATCAAATCATTATTGCCGTCCCTTCTGGTGTTCTCACCGGTTCTGTCAGAGTGATTACGTCTGACAATCAAGCCGATACCACTAATGATGAAAATGGTCCGGTTTTACCTGATTTTGTTGCTAATAATATTGTTAGACCCGGCCTTTGTCTTCTCACCCCTGACGCTGGTTTATTAAGTGAGCAGGTAAATTATCGGGGGATTAATCTTTATTCGGGTGATGCTTATTTTGGTAATTATAGTAAGAACGTTCGAGGCTTAGACTCGGTTTTCGTTAATCCCGCCGGTTTAGCCGGTACTAGCACTATTCCGAATTTGAATCGCGGTAAAATGAGTAGTTTTGTTGTCGCCAGTGTGGCCGGTAACCAAGAAAAGAGTAACTATGTCAGTTTCGTTAAAGAAGAAGAGCCTGATGCCGGTCCCTTTATTAGTTATTTTGAGCCCGCTACTGGCCGCGCCGGTCAATATGTCACTATTCACGGCGGTGGTTTTGGTGGTGCCAGAGGCTCTTCTCAAGTGTATTTTGGCGATGTCGAGGCTGACTATGCCTTCCCTGAGGTTTGTGCAAATTCTGTTTGGCGGGATAAACAAATTATTGTAAAAGTGCCAGCCAATCTCAGCGACGGTAACTATGAAATTTCTGTTAAATTAGGAGAGACAGAAATTGATTCTCAGAATGCCAATCCTAACACTTTTGCTGCTAATGCTGCTATTTCTTTAAAGACTAGTATTTGTCGAGTTTCTCCGCAGCGGGGACAGATTGGTACCCCGGTTAGTATCTGGGGCGAATATTTTGGCGATAATGGTGGCGATGCTTTGTCAGTCTTCACCTATAATCGTTCCGTAAGCGGTGTTATTGCCCTTGATCAAGGGGCTCAGCGCTTAGACCCGCTGGTTCCAGAAAATGCCGTGACCGGCCCCTTGAAAGTTTTAAAAAATAATGAATGGGGCAACGATGTTAATTTTGAAATTGGTGCCTGTACCGCCAACAGTGATTGCGGTGGGGAAGTTTGTTGTCCGGCTAGTACTTATAAGCAGGGTCGCTGCGTTAATGCTTTAGCTGATTGTTACCTTGATATTCCTAATTCTGTTTTTGAGTGGGGATTTTCTACTGGTTTTGGTGGCGTCGCTACTACGACCACTTATGATAGTTGTCAGGGGATGGCTCAAACTTTGGGTGCTTGCCAAGTGGGAGCCTTTTGTCCTAATTCTCCTGGCCTTTGCTCTCCTTTTGGGGGAGGCACTCAGATTTTAGGCTCTTGTGACTCTACTTGTGCCAGCAATCCGGCTTGCGCTTCTCAAGCAGCAGGTGCTTGTAGTTATGATTCTGAACTCGATGCCTGTGTGGCTAATAATGTTAATTGTTCGCTCTCTTCAACTCTTATTTATAATTTAAATGGCACGGAATTTAGTGCCATCCAGTCGTGCAAAGTTTTCCCTCAGTTTGGCAGTCAGACTCACTGGGAAATAAATACCGCCGCCTCTTGTCCTAACGGTTGGACAAGATTAGACGGCGGCCGTTGTGTGGATAGCGTTAGTAATACCACCTCAAGCTGTTCTTTATGCGCCTCCGGGTTTGATTGCGCTAGCATTAATAATACCGGTCGCTGCGTAACCGCAGAGTTATGCGGGGGTGAGGCTGACTGTAATGGCAGTTCTTGTGTCGCTTCTGATTCCGCTCGTTGTGATTGTTGCTGTGAAATTGGTCAAGATGCTCGTGATTGTTGTGCTCCTTTAAGTTGTACCGGCACCTGTGGCAGCGACTTATCTGATGATAACTCCGGCTTAGGTCAATGTTCAGGCTGCGCCATTGATAGCGATAATAATGGTTCCTTTTCTGTTGATGAACAGCTTTTGTCTGATCAAGCTTGTAATTGTAGCAGTCATTCTGGAAAATATTGTGATGTTTCTCAACCGACGGGAGCTTGTGTCGATTGCAGCCGTTTGACCACTAAAGATTCTTGCATGGCTCATAGCCAGTTCTGTTGCTTTGATTCTCGTGGTACCGCCAGTGAGCATGATGATGTCTGTACTGGGGGTAGCGGCCAAGCAGTGAGTAGTGATCCGGCGAGTCCCGATTTCGGCTATTGTGCCTATTTTGATTGTGAAAGTGCCTCTTCTTTACCGCCAGGAGATCCCAGTAAGTGTGCCTCTTCGACGCCTAAAGTTTTTGGTTTATTTAAAACTGTCGAAAGCTGCGTTGATAATTGTGCCGCTAATCCCGGTGTAGATTTCTGCAGCCAATTTGACGGTGATCAGTTGGCGTGTGCCGCTGGTGCCGGCTGTTGTTTCAACTTTAGTGACCAACAATGTAATTCTGGTACGCAGATGGCCGGTGGTTATTGCGCTTACTATAATTGCCAAGCCACCCCCAATAATGATCAATGTGATCCCAATCCGATTGCTACCGGAACTTACCAAAGTTTAAGCACTTGTGCTACTGGCTGTGCCCAGCCGGTTCTCGGTGGACTTGGTAAAGATTGTCGGAATTTAACAACTACTTCTACCACGGAATGTAATCAATCTTTCTGCTCCTCTCCTTTTGCCTGTTTAAATAGTACGGGCTCGGTTGGCCTACCAGGCGATTGCGGTACCTGTTGTTGTCAGGTGAGCAATCCGGCTTCCTGTGCAGGAATTGGCAATGGCAATTTGGTCTGTCAGCCGAATCAAGCTCCTTGCTCCGGCAATGACCGTGGTTTATGTTGCGGCTGTAGCCAAGATTCTGACTGCGGCAATGTTGAGACTTTAGGTTGCGATGCCGGTACTTGTTGTCGCGCTCGCCCAGAAGTGATTGTGGATTCTGTCCAGCCACCTTCTAGTGCTAATAACGTCTGTCGTAATGCTAGCATCAGGGTGCCTTTTGATCAGGATATGGATATTAGCAGTTTGTCTAACGGTTTAATTTTATTAGAAGAACATGATTATGGTAACGGCTCTTGTCCAGCCGGTACATTTTTAGCTGCGGCCGATGGCTTTAAACCTTTACACCAGAATTTTTTTGTCCGCGTTTATCAAAAATTTACTCGTTCTGTGCGTAGTCTTGCCCGTCATTTAGGTTTAAGTTCTGAAACCGCCCTCGCTTTATCTCCTCCTAGCCCTTCGAAGCTGTATTGTGCCGTGCCAGGAATGGTGGTACTTACTCAAGAAGGTAATGGCAGCGTTGCTGAATTCCGTCCCAAGAAATTATTAGCGCCCGCCACTTCTTACTATTTAATCGTGAAAGGTGATGGCGCTCTAGATAGTAATGAGGGTGTTTTAAGTCAGTGGCAATTGGGGATGAACGGCGCTGGCTATTTAAATCCCGCTACCAATAATTATATTGAAGGAGCTACTCTGACTTTTAATAATTTAATATTTACTAATTCTTACATTACTAGCTTCAGTACTCTGCCTCAACAGGGAGCTAACGCTGGTATTTGTGCGGTTGATTATGTTGTGACTGCTCCCGCTTCTTATCTATTCAAAAATACGGAAAATGATCTCAACGAAGATGACACCAATCCCCAGAGCAATAGTTTTGATACTAAGGCTGACCGGGATAAATTATTCAGCGCTAGTGCTTATAGCGCTGATGGCCAGAAACTCCATCCTAGCTCTGGTTACTATTGGGATTGGAATTGGGAGGTTGTTAAGCCTAGCGTCGCCACCCTCGCCTCTGTCAGCGGCTTAAGTTCGGACCAAGCTTTCGTGGTGGCGGCCGGTGGAGTTTCCGATGACTCTACGATTTTAAGAGCCGAATTAAACATGGATCGTTTTTCCGCTCCGGCCTGTAACGCCTCTTCTGCTTGTGTTTGTGCTGAACCAGAATGTTTTAATAATTGTTGTAATGCTTATCAAGATGGTGATGGTTTGCGCACGGAGACGCCTTTGTTTATTTTCTTATGTAGTAATCCTTGGCCGGCCATTGATCCGGCGACTCAGAACTGGTCCCCTTGGTATGATACTTGCGATGGGGCTATTGGTAATTGCTCTAATTATAATTATAAGTTTTATTACTGCCGCGATGCTGGTGGCGATAGCCTGGCGGATGATTTACCCGCAATGATTAACCCGGCTGTTATCAGAGGCTCGGGTAATGCTTTGGCCTGTAGTGAGGGCCAAGCCCCTTGCTCTAATCTGGGTTCAACTTGCGGTCCTGATAATAATTTTGATGGCGTTGGTGATGGCTTCTGTATCTGGAATGTCTTAAAAGAATCTTACTTCTTTAAGGAAGCAACTCCGCAGGTCGGTGCGATTACGGCTGCCGTTGACGAAGAGGACGGTGAAACGGTACGTTTGGAGTGGTATGGCGATTCTAGTTTGATTTATGATGCCAACCCAAATAAGATGGGTAAATATCGAATTTACTATGCGCCGGTTAATGCGGGTAATATGTCTTTTGTTGATACTAAGCCGACCGATGATTATTTAGAGGGTTTTTCTACCCCCGTTTGTTCACCCTTAGTTCCTAGCGCTGGTGAAAATTATTCTTGCCACTTCTTGTTGTCTGGTTTACAGACTGACGTTTCTTATCGCTTTAAAGTTTCCGCTATTTCGATTGCTCAAGTAGAAAGTCCCTTGTCAGATGAAAAGACCGTGCTGGTAAGCGACAAAATTGCGCCACCCGCACCCCAGGGTTTAAGTGCGCAAATTATTAATGCCCAGCGAGTGCGCTTTACTTGGCACGCTAATGATAGTGACACCTCTTTTAATCGCCTTTATCACGGCATTGCTAGTGGCCAGTATGGAGAATCTTTTGATTCCGAGGAAGGCGTGACCGCCTTAGAGCTGGATTTACTTCAGTTTAGTCCGGGTACTCATTATTTTGCTTTGTCAGCCTTAGATGAGTCTAATAATGAAAGCGGCAAATCCGCACCGATTTCTCTAGTGATCAGTGCGCAGTAATTTTGTTAATATTTTTATATGATTAATAAGCGTCTTTTTTATCCATTGCTAATCGGCTTGCTTCTTTTAGCTTTCTTGCCTCTTGCGGGCAGGGCGGCCGAAGGGAATAATAACGTTAATGTTATTGGTGATCCTGGCTCGGCGGCCGCGGAAGCTAGCAATAGTAGTGATGCGATTGCTGTTCGAATTTTGCCGAACCCAAATCACTATAGCGCGGCTCGTTGGTATAAAAGCCAGAAGTTTTCTGGTTCCCCGCAGGCCTTGATGGTTGATGGCTATGACGCCGTCCGTGACGGACGCACAGTTTATGTTAACGCTGCTAATGTTAATCTGGCAACTAAGCAAATTTATACCAACATCTATTTAATTTCGTATAACCAGGACCCTGATTTTAAGACAGTGGATGTTTTGGGACAGATAGTAGATCATTGGCGCTTTAATAGCAATTTGAATGAGTCGGGTAATTGCTATATTTCCACCATGCCTTGCGAGAGCGATTCCGATTGTACTGAAGGCTATACTTGTTTTGGTAAGAGTAATGCCCCGGGGCGCTGCCGTTTAGCCGAAAATGATGTCTGTTATACTGATGCTGATTGTGGCAAGAATTTATATTGCAATAGCTTGCGCGCCCAGGTTGCCCGTGATGTCCGCCGTTTAGGCATGTTGGGTGATTTGCGTGAATCCTTAGCGGCTTTTAATAATAAGAATGATCGTTATCCAATTTTGGGTGCCGGTACTTATTTACCCCTAAACAGCTTATCTGTTTGGCCAAGTTGGCAATCTTTGTTCTTACCTCAAATTGGGGCAGGTAGCTCTTTAGTCGATCCTATTAATACCCTTGGCCCTTGTGCCGATCACGATGTAGATACTTGTTGGAATAAAGACACTAATTCTTTTGCTGATCCAGAACCAGATAACAACTCTTTAGAATTACCGGCGGGGAGCTATGTTTTTACCTACTCTAGTGACCAAAATGGCTCCAATTACAGTTTATGCGCGGCCATGGAAACCAAGAGTCTCGGTTATAATACAACCGAAGGACAGTTGGCTGATTCCGGTTGCGTTGCTAGCGGTGCCGGTTATGTCGGCTCTAGCGATAATCTTGAGCCGATTTTGATTGCCACTAATTTACAAGGTGAACAGAATCAAGAATTTAATGGTTTTATTAAAGTGATTGATCCTGAGGGCAATCCTTTAGATTGGTCAATTAATACTAGTGCTAGTACTTGGACTAATTGGCGTAATAATAATCAAAACAATGTTGCTCCTATCTTGCAAGACAGCTCTAATCCTAACCAAAAGAGAATTTATGCTCAAGCCGCCGGTAATGCCGGCAACTACAATTTACCACTAACGGTTAGTGATGGTCAGGGCGGGACCTTGTCGACGGTGACAGTTTTAAAAATTACTAACAGTGCCCCGTTAATACAGTCGGATGACCTTGTTTATTATCCAAATGAACCTATCCCTTTGATTGTTCGCTTCAGCGTTACGGATAAACATCATCCTCTTTCCTATACTTTTACTAAAGCAACTTGGAGCTCAGGTCCTTATGATATTCTTTCTCCGCCCCATTCCACTCTTGGCCCTGTGGCGGCAGAAAGAGTAGGGGATACCGTCTATTACGCTCGCAAATACGATATTCACACGACCAATAAGTTTAGTAAGGACACCACCTTCGTTTATGTCGTTACTGCCAAAGATCAGTATAATGTTAGTTCCACTCGGCAGATAAATATTACTTTTAAGGCTGACCCGCCCGCTTTGGACTTAAATTGTTCAAAATCAGTTCGTGTCGGTTCTTATTATTACTGTGGCTTGGGCTGGCAGAAGCAGGGGGATCATACCATTAGTTATAGTGCCTCCCTTCCTTTGCCTGCGGGCTTAGCGATTTTGGAAACAACTACGGGCGTGCCCGAGTTAGGCGATGATACTAATATCTCTAAATCTTCGGGTGGAGTTTGGGGCCGTTTGCTTACTTGGTTCAAGTCTTCATTAAATCCCGCGGCTGAAGCCGCTGTTACAATGAGCCATTATTATGCTTTGTACGGCACTCCGACGGTGGCCTCCTCTTCTTTCTTAATTAAGATTAAGGCAGAAAATGAATTTGGTGCTTTTACCGAAAGAGAATTCCGTTTAGGAGTTAATAATTACTGCGGCGATCACTCTTTACAGAGACCGAATTTCGAAGGGCGTGGCGGCTTCTATAATGACGGCCACGAAGATTGTGATGGTAATACCGGAATTGTAGTCAATCGCAACAATATCCCTGCTAGTTCTCCCAGCTTGCAATACGGTTGCACTACTAAAATCACAGACACTGTTCCTTTCCCCATCATGAATAATCAGTATTTTTGCACCTTCCTTGCTCCCGACGATGAAGAGGGCGGCGGTTATTGTGGCGATGGTATTTGTCAGGCAAAAGTAAGACGCAATGGTCAATTAGTTCCCTGGGAGATAGGCGGTCTTTGTCCTGAAGATTGTACTTGTGCCGGCCAGAATCAAGTTAATAATAATGGAGAGTGTGCTTGTGTGAGTGGTTGGTATGATTGTGACGGCCAAGATGGTTGTGAAAGCAGTACTGATTGTAACCAAGACGGCGGTTGTCTGGCTAGTCAATATTTATGCGCCGGTGAATGTCACCCGCGGGATATTAATCATAGTACTGATTGCGGAGAAAACACTGATAAATGTTGTACCGGCGGGCCAGATTGTGCCGCCCAAGGCTGTCCGAACGGATTTTACAATTGTGATGGATTCTACGATTGTGAAGCAACAAGTTGTTTGTGCCCAGCGGGTCACATTTGGAATGATGACGCCTGGCCTAACGGCGGCTGTGTTTTAGATCCTCAGGTCCCTTGTCCAGGGCAACAGCCTTGCGGCAATCACTGTTACAATCCCACCACTCAGCAATGTTGTGGCGGTCAAGTAGTTTGTGGAAATAACCAATATTGCTGTAATCCTTCTGCCAATTCATTTGTTTGTGTTTCTAGTTACACTTATTGTTATATAGATTCAGAGGGCGGTAATGGCAATGGCAATGGTAATGCTAATTAAAATTTTTTAGTAACATCAATAATTATGAAGATTAATAAAAAAGTTTTATTACTGGCCGTTGGATTATTGGTTTTAGCCGCTTTAGCCTGGTGGCTTTACACTCAGCGCTCTAACCCAGAGAAGAATGGAACTAATGTTTCTGAAAACCAAGCAGCCTCTTTAAACCCGGTTTTTATGAGTACGGAAGAAAAGGCTAGCCTTTATATTCCAGAGGAAACTAAAGTCCAGGTTTTAAATAGAGATGAAAAAGGTGAGCCCATAACTTATAAAATCATTAATAATGATGCTGAAGTTGTTACCGAGGATAAAATGGCGCCAATTAGGCCAGAAAATCAGTAAAGATGCATTTTTTGAAAAAATCGTTTATAATAATAAAGAAATTAGTTTTCTTAAAATAAATTTTGAAATTTATGTTTAACAATCTTGGCAATCAGCCTGCGGGCGCTGCCGGTGATAATTCTGTAGATGATATTTTTGCAGAAACTGATGCTTCGGTTGCCCATCCGGTTAGCGGTGCCAGTATTCAAACTCAGGCGGCCGGCCTTTCTGCCCCCCGCGCCTTAGTTGAAGGCGAGGATGCTCACGCTGGACGTTCAGGAATAAAAATAAAGTTTGTTCTCATTATTGTTTTAGTGGCTTTAATTTTGGGAGCAGCCGCTTATTTGGCTTATTCAAAATTTATGCGCTCAGCGGCGGAAAGTGATTTACTGCCTAGCGCCACCACTACCGCTGATAAGCCTTCAAATGAAGTCGTGGTAACTCCTCCCGTCAATAATGTTGTTGTTCCTGAGCCGGAACCCATTGTTCCTAACCCGGAGCCAGTAGTTAATACAAATGTTGCTACCAGCGCTAGTGGTACTACCGTAGTAACGGCACCGGTTGATTCCGATGGTGATAGTTTAACGGATTTAGAAGAAAAGGCGCTTAATACTAATATTAACTTGATTGATTCTGATTTTGACGGTTTATCCGATTACGAAGAGGTTAAAATTTATCTGACTAATCCTATTAACCCTGATACCGATGCTGACGGTTTTAACGATGGTGATGAAGTTAAGAGCGGTTATAATCCCAAGGGTAGTGGTAAGCTCTAAATTACGCCGTCTCTATTTGTTGCTATGAATATGAACCAAAAAAGTAATCAGAAGAATTTATCCGGCATCGCGGGGGTGAGTTTGTATTTGCGTGTGCACGTGATGCCCAAATTAAATATGCCTTTGCGCGGTCGCGCTTGGCAATGGATTAGCCCTTTTGCGGCCGCAGCCGTTTTGATTGTCGCTATTTTTTATTTTTTATCTGATTAATTATGGAGAAGCACGGCATCAAAGGTGATAAAAAAATTACGGATGATTTACAGCAAAAGCTGCAGAAGGATTTTATTGTTCGCAATATGCCTGCTTTTGCCAGTTTGAGTGGGGCGAGCTATGAGGGCCCTGATGGCAAAACCCATCATTCTTCAAAAAAGACAGTAAAAATTGGAGGGAAGTCCCTAGAATCACATAAATCTACCGGCCTTATTATTATTGGCGCCGGTTTTTTGGTGGTGGCAATTTTATTTTATTTAGCCTATCGTTTTTTAATTTTGCCAGCAATGAATCCGGTTGCTCAGGAGCTTGTTGAAAATCCAGTTAAGTCTCAGGATGTGGCAACCAAAACAGACGAGGTGGTGCCGGAACCGGAAGTGGCTGTCACTCCTGCCCCAGTTGTAGTCGCGCCGGTGGTAGAGACGCCAGTAGCAGTCGTTGCCCCTAGTTTGCCGACCGTCGCTGATGCTGATAATGATGGCTTGAGTGATGTCGCCGAAGTTTTCATTGGCTCTAATGCTCAATTAGCTGACACTGATAATGATTCTTATAATGATAAACAGGAAATTTTGAGTGGCTATAATCCTCTTGGCGGTGGCAAGCTTAGTGAAAATAATAATTTGGGTCTTTACCGTGATGCCAGCGGTAGCTTTGCCGTTATCTATCCTCAAGCTTGGGAGGTAAAATCGGCTAGTGCTAACTCTACTCTTTTTTCCGCCCCTGATCAGTCTTTTATCCAAATATCTTATGAAGCTAGCGATCAGGAATATGCCGATATTTTATCTTGGTACCAGGGTCAATTTTCTGATGCTGATGCTTTAAGCCCCGATCGTTTTATTGAGAGTAGCTTTGGGCCGGGAATTATTAGCGCCGACCAGCAAATAATTTATTTTTTAGACTCTGACCGTCGTCATACTTTTGTTATTTCTTATATCAAATCAGGCGACGCCGCTCCTTACGCCGATATTTTTAAGATGATGGCGCTTACTTTAATGAAGCTTTAATTTTATTAGTCTACCAAAAACCCCGCCGGTTTGCTGTGGCGGGGTTTTTATTTGATTTTAGTTGTGTTTATTCTCTGGAAATAATTTTGTCGATGAGGCCGTATTTTTTAGCCTCCTCTGCACTCATGTAGTTATCGCGGTCGCTATCTTTGTCAATAATATTAATTTTTTGCCCAGTGTGTTCAGCTAAAATCCGGTTCATTTTATCTTTCGTTTTGAGAATATGCTCAGCTCTAATTTTAATGTCTGAGGCTTGACCTTCGGCCCCACCCATTACCTGGTGAATCATAATTTCACTATTGGGCAGAGCGAGACGCTTGCCTTTAGCGCCAGCGGCTAGTAAGATTGAAGCCATTGAGGCGGCTAAGCCGACGCAGATGGTAGACACCGGGCATTTAATGTACTGCATGGTATCGTAGATGGCTAAACCAGCAGAAACGGAACCACCGGGAGAATTGATATAAAATTTAATATCTTTTTCCTTATCTTCGGCAGCCAGAAAAAGCATTTGGGCAATGACGATATTGGCAACGTGGTCATCAATAGCTTCGCCTAAGAAAATAATACGATCCTTAAGTAAGCGGGAATAAATATCGTAAGCTCTTTCTACTTGGCCATCTTTTTCTATCACTGTGGGAATTAAGGGCATATAGTTTATTTTATATATTTTTTTGCTATTATTAAGAATTATATGGCAATATTGCTTTTTTGTAAAGCCTTGTCTTGATTTTTTCGGGTTTTTAGTCTAAGATTTTAAAAGTTTCTAATCTTTGGCAATAAATCACCAAAATCTATGTCTAAACTGCAAAAGTTTTCTAATTTAGTAAAACGCCACCGTCAGCGCTGGTTGTTTTTGTTGGTTATTATTTTCGCTGCGCTCGGTTTTGTCCTGGCGGCCGATAATTATTATAATCAAGCTGTTAATGCCCTAGCTAAAGCCACTAACAACATTATTGTTTTGCCTTCGGCTCCCAAGAGTCCTTTTGTTTTGGGCCTTGATTTACAGGGTGGTACTCAATTGATTTATGAAGCTGATGTGGCTAATATTGCCGAGGCTGAGCGTTTAAGTGCCCTTGAGGGCGTCCGCGACATCATTGAGCGCCGCGTTAATGGTGCTGGCGTCAGTGAGCCAGTAATCCAGATTAACCGCACTATGCAGGGAGACTATCGTATTTTAGCGGAGTTGGCTGGCATTAAAGATGTTAATGAGGCTATTAAATTAATCGGAGAGACTCCTTTATTGGAATTTAAAGAACAGAGCACCGAAGCTCAAGAAGTTACCGCGGAACCTAATGCCGAAGCCGTTGCTTTTAATAAACAGGTGACCACTCAGGCCGCTGAAGCTATTAAGGCTATTAATACGGGTGCCGATTGGCAAGCTTTAGCCGATAAATATCAGGCTAAGTTTGAAACTAAGGAAGCTTTGGCTGAAGAAAATCAACCAGCTTTAGTTGCTTCCTTAAAGAATATGGCAATTGGTGGACTGAGTGCGCCTTTAAAAATTGATAATACTTTAGTCATTGCCAAGTTATTAGCTAAAACCGAAAAAGATAATCCTTTTAAAGATCAGGTGGGTCAGTCTCCGAAAATTACAGAATATAAGGCTCAGCTGTTATCCTTCACTCTTCAGGACGAATCACCAGTTTTAAGCTTAGGTGATAATTGGCAAAATACAGAATTGTCTGGTAAAAATTTAAAACGAGCGAGCTTGCAGTTTAATCCTCAGGACAGCTCGCCTGAAGTGGCCTTGGAATTTGATAGTGAGGGAGCGGAAGCTTTTGCCAATATCACGGAAAGAAATATCGGCAAGCCGGTGGCCATCTTTTTAGATGGTTATGCTATCAGCGTGCCGACGGTTAATGATCGTATTCCGGATGGGCGGGCAGTTATTTCTGGCCGTTTCAATGTTCAGGAAGCAAAATTATTAGTACAGCGTTTGAATACCGGCGCTTTACCAGTACCGATTAATTTAGTCGGTCAGCAGACGGTGGGTGCTAGCTTGGGGCAGAAGTCTATTGATAATAGTGTAAAAGCGGGTTTAATTGGCTTCCTTTTTGTAGCTGTTTTCATGATTGTTTTTTATCGTTTACCGGGAGCAGTTTCCGTCATTTCTTTGGGAATTTATGCTTTGACTGTTTTAACAATTTTTAAGGCCGCCCCGATTTGGTTAGCTTTAATTTTCATTTCTTTACTTGTGGTTTTATTTGTTAGCGTCTTTAATCATTTGAAGATTTTTGACGGCATTTTTTCCTCTACTCTCTTTCTGGTAATTTTAGCTTTCTTAGTTTATTACGCTAATCAGCCTGTTACTTTAACCTTGGCAGGTATTACCGGTTTCATTCTTTCTATTGGTATGGCCGTTGATGCTAATGTTTTGATTTTTGAGCGCATGAAAGAAGAGTTGCGCTCGGGTAAACCGCTATCTACCGCCCTGGATGAAGGTTTCCGTCGGGCCTGGCCTTCAATTCGTGATGGTAATATCACTACTATTTTGACTTGTTTTATCCTTATGGGTTTTGGTACGGGCTTAGTCAAAGGTTTTGGGGCCACTCTGTTTATTGGCGTTTCCATTTCTATGTTTAGCAGTATTGTCATTACCTATACTTTGTTGAAAGTGTTTAATAGCTCTTGGTTAGACCGACACCGCTATTTATTAGGGGCTCGTCGTCTTAAATAAGTAAATCAAGGGCGGGGTAAGTCTTCTTCGCTCTCATATCGATATGATTAATCTTCACATTATTAAACGCCGCGCCTTCTGGTTATCTCTATCTGGAGCTATGGTGGTGGCTGCCATAATTTTTTTGTCTCTTTGGGGCTTAAGATTCGGCATTGATTTTACCGGGGGCAGCCTCTTAGAGTTGAAATTTAATGGCCAGCAACCTAGCGTTTCCGCAGTGCAAACTCAGCTAGCTAATACCGCTGTGAGTAGTCTCACTGTTCAGCCCACGGAAGATTCTCTAATTTTACGTTTTCAAGAAAGTGACGAAGATACCCACCAGGCAGTTTTAGAATCTTTAAGCAACTTGCCTGAAGCCCAATTGGGTTTAGAGGAAATTCGCTTCGAAGCCATTGGCCCCTCTATTGGCCAAGAATTAAGAAGCAAAGCTTTTTGGTTAATGTTGATGGTTCTTATTGTTATTATTGCTTATGTTGCCTTTACTTTTCAGCGCGTTTCTAAGCCAGTAGCTTCTTGGAAGTATGGCGTGGTTGCGGTGGTCGCCTTATTTCATGATGTCTTAATTACCCTCGGTGTCTTTGCCTTATTGGGTAAGCTTTACGGGGTAGAAATAAATACCTACTTTGTTGTCGCTTTATTGACGGTCCTGGGCTATAGCGTCAATGACACTATTGTTGTTTTTGATCGAACGCGTGAGAATTTACCTAAAAGTGCCACTAGTTTTGGTGAAACTGTTAATGCTAGTTTGAATCAGACTTTTGTCCGTTCCATTAATACCGTTATTACCACCTTGCTCGCTTTGACTGCGGTGCTTTTCTTTGGTGGCGATTCGGTGAGAGACTTTGTTTTGGCTTTAATTATTGGTATTTTCTGTGGTGCTTATAGCTCTATTTTTGTAGCTAGCCCCCTGTTGGTGGTGTGGGAAAGATGGCAGCAGAGACGCCGTTAATTTTCTATTACTATTTTTAAGAAGACTCCGAACCTTGATGGTTCGGAGTTTTTTTATATGCTATAATCAAGGCAGGAAATAATATTTTTTCTCTTATTCTGTGGCTTATGTTTCGTCTTGACTGGCAAAAAATTATCACCTTACTTTTACGCTGTGCCTATTATTTAGCTTTAGCCGCCTTGCCCTTGGGTATGTCTTTTTTATTTCCCACCTTTAGTCCTTTTAATTTAGTAAAAGCGGTCTGGCTCCATATTTTAGGGGCTAGTATTTTTATATTATTAATTTTACAAACACGTGCTCGTTGGCGGCAAGTCCCTCTTTCTTTTTTGCCTGTTAATTTCTGGTCATCCTTATTGCCAGTTTGGATCTTTTTTGGAGTTTGGGCCGTTCTTTCTTATTGGTCAGCCTCGCCCCTTCAGTCTTGGTTTGGTTCTTATGAGCGTCAGTTCGGTCTTAGTGCTTACTTTTGGTTAGCCCTGTGGCATAGCTTCGTTGTTTATTATAGCTCTGGGGCAGGGGAAGCGAAGGCTATCTCTCGGCCTGAATCCTGGTTAAAAATAGTGCGTCTGAGTGCTTTGACAGCGGCTATTGTTGGCGCCCTAGTTGGCCTTTATGCTGGTTTGCAGTTTTGTGGCTATGATTTTGCTGTCTGGCAGGAGCCGCAATTATACGCTCGCGCTATTTCCACTTTTGGTCAGCCTAATTTACTCGCCTCTTTTTTGCTTTTATCCTTACCCTTAACTGTTTATTATTTTTCTTTACAAAAGCGCTTTTTGACTCGTTTCTTCGCAATCGTTTTATTCGGTTTTCAGTTTCTAGGTCTAGTTGTTAGCGGTTCTAGGGCGGCATGGTTAGCCTTCGCTTTAACGATGGCGTTGCTGATTTTAGTTTTAGCTTGGCGCCGCTGGCGTTTTTGGTCTTTAACTTTAGTTTTGCCGCTGCCAATTATTATTTTAATGAGTTTTTCGGTTCTAATGCCAGGGCGAGTGCAGGCTTTTTTAAATTTTAATGGGGGCAGTTTAGCTGTTCGGAAGCAGTTCTATGAAGTAGCTTTACCAGTGATTAAAGAACGGCCTTGGCTGGGAATTGGTTTAGAAAACGGTGGAGAAGCTATCATCCCTTATTACCAGCAAGATTGGGGAGTTTTTTCTAATATTAATAGCTATACGGATAAAGTACACAATAGTTTCTTAGATACTATTATCCAGACTGGTATTATTGGTTTTATTTTTTGGGCAGGACTCTATCTTTTCTGGGCTTGGCAATGTTGGCGCTTATGGCAACATCCAGCGAGTAGAAATTTTGCTCTGGCCGCCGCGGCCGCCATGTTTGCTTATAGTTTCTCTTTGTTATTTAGTATTTCTGATTTAACCGGGGTTTTTTATTTCTGGTTTTTAGCCGCTTTAGTGGTGGCGGGCAATCTCAGTTTAGCCTCGGGCGAAAAAAAATCTTTTTTTCAATGGTTAAGGCATTTCTTGTTTAAACTTGGAGGCAGAAATTCTCGTTTACAGACTTTAGGTGCTAGCCTGCTAGGAGTAATTATTATTAGTGGCTCGCTCTGGCAGATTTATTTTAGTTTTAGTTCTTTGTTGGCTGATTACTACTTTTTACAGCTTTATAGCAGTTTGTCTAGCCGTGAATATTTTACCATCGATGCTCTGTATTCTTACACCGAAAAAAATGCTTTAAATCCGATTAATCGCATTTATTACCAACGAGTTTTTAGTACTTATGCCTGGTTTAATTTTCAAAATTTACCTGATAAGGCTAGTCAATATATTTTAAGAGAGCGGTTGGAGACAATCGTAAAAATATTTCCAACAGATACTTATGAAAATCTAGCGGTATCTTCGCGCTTACGCTGTTTTTTGCAAACAGATAAGGTTGTTTTTAAAGATTTTAAAAAATTAATTAATTCTAGTCCCGTGCGGCCATCAGGTTATCGCGATCAGGCTTATTGCCTCCAGCTTTCAGGAGAGAATGAAGAGGCAATCGCCACTTACCAGCAAGCACTCTCTTTGTTGCCAGATAGAAGCGATCCCCGTTTTAATCCTGTTCATCTGTCTTATTTACATTTTTATGCTTATCAGTTAGAAAAGGACAGTGCTTATTTGTATGAAAAGACGGGAGACCTTGAAAAAGCCTTGTTATCTTATCGTCAAGCCTACTCTGATTATCCCGAAGATGTTGTTATTTTGGATAATATTTCTAAAGTTTATCAGCAGCTTCAGGACTATCCTTCCGCGCTAGCCGTTTTAGAGCATGCTTATGTTCGTCAGCCTCTCCAAGCCTATTGGCCCTTAGCTTTAGCGCAGTTATATCAAGAGTTGGGTAAGGAAGAGGTTTCAGCTTTTTATTATCAAGCCGCTAATGCTTTGCAGGCGGAAGCTGAAATAGTGCCAGAAAATTCTCAATTTTACCGTTAAATTTATGCTTTTATTTTCTCTAATTATTTTTTTTCTCGGCTTGGCTTTGGGCAGTTTTGCTAATTGTTTAATTTGGCGTTTATATCGTCAAGAAAAACTGAGCGGACGCTCGCACTGTCCTCGTTGCCAACATCAGTTAGCCTGGTATGAAAATATTCCTCTGTTAAGTTATGTGCGTTTGCGGGGCCATTGTCGTTATTGTCGTCAGACAATTGCCTGGCAGTATCCGGCGGTAGAGGCGGCGGTCGCAATTTTATTTACTTTTTTCTGGTTTAAACATTTAAATTTTAGTTGGCCTGGTCCCGAATCATTAGCTGTTATTTTAGGAGATTATAATTTCTGGCTACCTTTGCTACGGGATTTTCTAGCGGTCTGGGTTTTAACGGTTGTTTTCGTTTTCGATTTGCGCTTCTATTTAGTATCAACTTTGGTGGTTTTACCAGTTAGCGCGGCTTTTATTATTTTAAATTTGCTATTAGGAGCCTCTTGGCTGACTTTGCTAGGCACAATTTTGGCGGCAGTGATATTTTTTGGTCTGCAGTTTATTCTAACTCGGGGGCGTGGTCTGGGTGAAGGGGATATTTGGCTTGGTTTGATGTTGGGGGCCCTATTTCCGGATTGGAGTTTATTGATTTTAGCCATTTTGGTCTCTTATTTGATTGGTACAGCTGTAGGCTTAGCTCTAATTGCTGCTGGTCATAAGTCCTGGGGCTCAAAATTGCCCCTAGGAGTGTTTTTAGCGCTAGGAGCGATAATCGCCCTGGCTTGGGGTCCCAGCATTATTAGCTCCTATTGGCGCTGGTTCTAGTTGTTAATATTTCAAAAATTTATTATAATGGAATAAGTATGGTCTAAAGCGTCGGAGAGCTGTTTTTTAAAAAAGCTCTTTCGGCTGTTTTCAATATTTTATGAAAGATGACATCATCGCTGGTTTAGATATCGGCTCAACTGCAGTTCGCCTGGTTATTGGTCAGAAAATTTCTGGTCCGACCGGGGAAGAAGTGCAGATTATTGGCGCCGTTTCTTCGCCGACCGCCGGCGTTAGCAAAGGCGTCGTCAATAGTATTGAGGAAACAACCTCATCGATTTCTGCTTGCTTGGAAAAAGCAGAGCGGATTGTGGGTGTGCCCATTACTAGCGTTTGGGTTGGCATCAATGATCCTAATGTTAAGTGTGAGCGGAGTAAAGGCGTGGTTGCTGTCAGTAAGAGTGATGGTGAGATTAGTGAGGCTGATGTCAATCGAGCAATTGAAGCCGCGCGGGCTTTAGCGGTGCCGGTTAATTACGAAATTTTACACGTCATGCCTGTCCGTTTTAGCGTCGATAATCAGACCGATATCAAAGATCCCATTGGGATGAGTGGTATCCGTCTGGAAGTTGAAGCTTTAATTATTCAAGGTCTAAGCACTCAGACTAAGAATTTAACCAAGGCTATTTTCCGTACCGGCTTAGAGATTGAAGACTTAGTGATCTCCCCGCTCGCTGCCGCTGAAGCCGTTTTAACTCCGAAGCAGAAAGAATTGGGTGTTGCCCTGATTAATATTGGCTCTTCTACTACTTCCATCGCTGTTTACGAAGAGAGAAATCTTTTACATACCGCCATTTTACCTATCGGTTCCGAATACATTACTAATGATATCGCTTTAGGTTTACGTTGTCCGATTAATTTGGCCGAGAGAATTAAATTAGAATATGGTAGTGCTAATCCAGAAGCTTTTAGTGAGGGTGAAGAGGTTGATGTTACCCGTTTAGTGAAAGAGGAAGATGTTAATGATGATATCAGTTTAGTTTCCCGGCGCTATATCGCAGAAATTATCGAAGCACGGGTAGAAGAAATCTTTGACAAGGTAGATAAGGAGCTGAAAAAGATTGACCGTTCCGGCATGTTGCCGGCGGGTGTTGTCTTTACTGGCGCTGGTGCTCAGTTGGATGGAGTGATTGAAGCGGCCAAGCGCAAGTTGCGCTTGCCGGCCGCCTTAGGGCAGAGCAAAAATATTAATGTTGTGATTGATAAGGTGAGGACCCCGGAATTTTTACCAGCTTTAGGATTGGTAATTTGGGGGGCACATGAATACCCCAGTCAAAGTAGCAGTAATTTTCAGAAAAATTTTGGTAATATTTTTGGTAAAGCTAAAAGTATTTTTCAAAAAATTATCCCAAGATAAACTAAATCAAGAGTAGCCGCTTTCTGTAAGTAGGCGGCGATTCGGCCAGAACTATGGCGGAAGTCAAACCAGAAATTGAAACTTTTGCAAAAATTAAAGTTGTTGGTGTCGGTGGTGGCGGTGGCAGTGCCATCAACCGTATGATCGAAAACGGCATTAAGGGCGTGGAATTTGTGGCAATCAATACTGATATCCAGGCTCTGCATTATAATAAAGCCGGGGAGAAGATTCACATCGGTAAGACCGTAACTAGGGGTTTAGGAGCGGGTATGAATCCAGATCTAGGCAAGGGCGCGGCTGAAGAATCGCAAAATGAAATTCGTGAAGCTTTAAAAGGTTGCGATATGGTTTTTGTTACCTGCGGCCTAGGCGGTGGTACCGGTTCTGGTGCTTCACCGATTGTCGCTCAGATTGCTCGCGATCTCGGGGCCTTGACGGTGGCAGTTGTCACCAAGCCCTTCGTCTTTGAGGGTGGTCAGAGAAAAAATATTGCGGATCGCGCTTTTGCTGATCTAGCGGATAAAGTCGATACTATTATTACTATTTCTAATGATAAGTTATTACAGGTAATTGATAAGCGCACCTCTTTATTAGAGGCCTTTGCTATTGCTGATGATGTGTTACGTCAGGGTGTGCAGGGAATCGCGGAAATTATTACTGTTCCTGGTGTTATCAATGCTGACTTTGCTGACGTTAAAGCCGTTATGGCTAATGCCGGCTCCGCTTTGATGGGTATTGGTCAGGCCAGTGGTGAAAATAAAGCGATTGAAGCGGCGAAGGCGGCCATTAATTCTAATCTCTTGGATATGTCCATTGATGGCGCTCGCGGTATTGTCTTTACAATTACTGGCGGTCCTGACTTGAGTATGAATGAAGTTAGTGACGCCGCTAAGGTTATTACTTCGGCTGCCGATGAAGACGCGAAGATTATCTTTGGTGCGGTTATCGACGAAAAGATGAAAGATCAAATCAAGATTACGGTAGTCGCCACTGGCTTTGACGGTAAGAGCAAGGGGGTAAAGACAGAATTAAAGAGCTATACGCCTAATCCTTTTATTGAAAGTGAAAATGAGAAGGAAACTGCCTCTCCAGCCTCCGCTTTGTGGGGTGACAAGAAAGCCAAAGTCCCGACTATTAAAAATATCCCTCTAAAACCCTTAGTGGAAAAGCGTTTGGAAAAAGCGCCAGAGCCAGAGTTAGAGGAAGAAGATGATCTGAGCGTTCCTGCTTTTATTCGGAAGAAAATGGGTAACTAATAGGGCCTTTTCATTACGGATATGAAAATTGATTTTTGTGTTCCCGCTTACAATGAAGATGCCATTTTTCCGGCTAATTCTCTCCGAATCTGGCAGTTTTTACAGGGTCTATCCTTAGAGCATGATTGGCGTTTAGTTTTTATTGTTAATGGCTCTAGCCCGGCTTTTCAAAAATTAGTTCAAAATTTTACTGAACAAAACAGACCGCGTGCGGTCTGTTTTATTGTAGAAAAAGACGGTAAAGGACGGGCAATCAAGACCTACTTTAATACCAGTGGCGCTGATATTCTGGTTTATATGGATATTGATTTGGCAGTTGATCTTGAAGACTTGCCTCGTTTATTGGCCCCTATTTTAGCGGATGAGGCTGACTTGAGTTTTGGTTCCAGGATGTTGCCTAATTCGGTTAAATGTCGTTCTTGGTTCAGGGAGTCAAGCTCTCGGATTTATTTATATCTATCCCGAGCCCTGTTGCACCATCATTTCTCTGATTTGCAGTGCGGCTTCAAGGCAATAAAAGTTGAAACTTGGCGCTCTTTGTCGACTGAGATTGAGAATAATGCCTGGTTTTTTGATACCGAACTGATTTATCGTGCCCAGAAGAAAGGCTGGCGCCTGCGAGAGATTGCGGTAAATTGGTCAGAAAATCGTTATAGTCGCCGCCGGAGCAAGATAAAAGTTTGGCGGGAAGCTTGGATTTTTTTGCGAGCTATCATTCATTTGCGTCAAACTGTGCGTTAAAATCTTTAATTTTGTCAGGCTGAAAATTTTCCGCTGTCAGGCGGTTTTTTTGTACTAATAATTATCCACAGGCACTACTATAAAAGTGATTTTTTTCTCTTTTTTATCTGAATATTGGCTGATTTTGACCCTTGTTTTTTATTCTGCTATAATAAAGATAATTACAATATTTAGTGGTTGATTGTTAAAAATACCCACAAAATATAGCTTTTAGCGCTTTTTTATGAAATGTCCAGTCTGCTATTATAACGATACTAAAGTAGTTGACTCCCGCGTTGCTCCCGACGGCCTTTCTATTCGCCGCCGTCGCGAATGTCTGAAGTGTAATTTCCGTTTTTCTACCTACGAAGAAATTGAAATTTTGGATTTAATGATTGTGAAAAGAGACGGTCGCCGGGAATCTTACAGTCGTGAGAAATTAGTTAGTGGTTTACGTAAGTCTTTAGAAAAGAGATCGGTGACCGAGGATAAATTTAAACAGATTATTCATGGCATTGAACGTGATTTACAGAAGCTGAGGCAAAATGAAGTTACTTCTCGTCAGATTGGGCAAATGGTAATGAAACATTTGAAAAAAACTGATCAGGTTGCTTATATCCGCTATGCTTCCGTCTATGAATCCTTTAAGGATGCGAATGAATTCCGCCGCGAGCTCAATAAGCTCATCAAGGACAAAAAATAAATTAATATATTGCGGCGATGGCGCGGTTTAAGATCTAAAAACCCAGGAGGCTAGTTTTAGATCTTCAATCTCGCGATCGTTTCGAAACCCATGTCCGAAATAATCAGCAAAATCCGGAAACGCTCCGGTGACATCGTTGACTTTAGTCAGCCTAAAATCAAGGCGGCTATCCATAAGGCGGCTCTGTCGGTAGAAATTGATGACGAAGCTCTCTCTCAGCAATTAAGCGATGAAGTGGTAGCGAAAGTTGCGAAGAAGTTTCATAAAAACAGCATTCCGGCAGTTGAAGAAATCCAGGATGTTGTTGAAGAAGTTTTAATTGAGCACAAGCAGATTAAGACCGCTAAAGCTTACATCTTGTATCGTGATCAACATCGTCAATTACGCGAATTAAACAAGGCTACCTCTGATGAGAAGTTGATGGAAGATTATCTGGGCCGGGCTGACTGGCGTTTAAAGGAAAACAGTAACATGAGTTTTTCCGTCCAGGGCCTAAATAATTATATTGCTTCCGCTATCTCCGCCCGTTATTGGCTAAATAAGCTGTATCCAGAATCTATCAGGGAGGCGCATGTTAATGGCGATATCCATATTCATGACCTTGGGTTACTTGCTCCATACTGCTGCGGTTGGGATTTAAAAGATTTGTTAATTAAAGGTTTTGGGGGTGTTTCTGAAAAGGTGCAGAGCAAAGCTCCTAAACATTTTCGTAGTGCTCTTGGTCAGATTGTTAATTTTTTCTATACCATGCAGGGGGAGGCCGCTGGGGCTCAGGCTTTCGCTAATTTTGATACTTATCTCGCTCCTTTTATCCGTTATGATAATTTGAGCTATAAAGAAGTAAAGCAGGGTTTGCAGGAATTCATGTTCAATATCAATGTACCGACTCGCGTTGGGTTTCAGACCCCTTTTACCAATATCACTATGGACGTCACCCCCTCCAAATTAGTGGGTGAAGAAAATGTAATTATTGGTGGTCAGATGATGCCGGAAACCTATAAAGACTTCCAGGCAGAAATGGATATGTTTAATCAGGCTTTTGCCGAAGTGATGTTAGAAGGTGATTCTACGGGGAGAGTCTTTGGCTTTCCAATTCCGACCTATACGATTGATAAAACTTTTGATTGGGACCGTGAATGTTTGAAACCGGTGTGGGAGATGACCGCTAAATATGGTATTCCGTATTTTTCCAACTTTGTTAATTCCGACATGGATCGCGATGACGCTCGTTCAATGTGTTGCCGTTTACGTTTAGATAATCGGGAGCTGAGAAAGCGCGGTGGTGGCCTCTTCGGCGCCAATCCTTTAACCGGCAGTCTTGGCGTGGTCACCATCAATTTAGCTCGTATCGGTTATGTGGCTAAAAGCAAAGAAGAATTTTTACAAAAGATTTATCGGCTAATGGATATTGCTAAAGATAGTTTAGAGATAAAGCGTAAAATTATTGAAAAATTTTCTGATGACGGCCTTTATCCTTATTCTCGCCACTATCTCGCTGATATTAAAGCTCGTTTCGGCACTTTTTGGCAGAATCATTTCAACACTATCGGTATTAACGGTATGAATGAAGCTCTGTTAAATTTGTTGGGTAAGGATTTAACGACGCCGGAAGGGCATGCTTTTGCTCTTGAAGTGATGGATGCGATGCGTGAGCGCCTAATGGACTATCAGAACGAAACCAATAATCTTTACAATTTGGAAGCTACTCCGGGAGAAGGTTGTACCTATCGTTTTGCCAAGAAAGATTTAGAATTATATCCGGATATGAATTTTGCCAACACCGAAGCGGTAAAAGACGGTGCTGCTCCTTATTATACTAATTCTACACACTTGCCGGTCGGCTTCTCTGATGATATTTTTGCCGCCTTGGACTTGCAGGATGATTTACAGATTAAGTATACCGGCGGCACGGTTTTACACGGTTATTTAGGCGAGCGCTTGCCGGATGGCAATGCGGCTAAGAAATTAGCTCAGCGCATTATTAATAATTACCGTTTGCCCTACTTTACCATTACCCCCACCTTCTCCATCTGTCCGAAACATGGCTATTTAGCTGGAGAACATAAATTTTGTCCGAAATGTGATGAAGAAATGGGCTTTTCCAGCTCTGAGATGCAGGCTGAACGCTGCTCCACTTGTTAGTTTGTTTTATTTATAAATTTATCTTATAATATATTAAAGGAGAGAGCTTTGTGAACGTTTTAAGGCCTTCACTACTCTCTACCAAACCAATAATATGAGCCCCATCACTACTCAGCGCCAAGAATGTATCGTTTATAGCCGCGTTGTCGGTTGGTTGACTCCGGTAAAAAACTATAATCCTGGTAAAGCTTCAGAGTATAAAGATCGCAAGACTTTTAAGGTTGCTTGCTCAGAATAAAGTAATTATTGAGAGGAGCGCGGGGACAGGGCCGTTGTTTAATCCCGGCTACTCCCTCAAACTCGTCTTATGTTAATTGGCGGTTTAGAAAAATTAACCCTTTTGGACTATCCTGATAATTTGGCAGCGATTGTTTTCACCCAAGGTTGTAATTTCCGTTGCCACTTTTGCTACAATCCCATGCTTGTCTGGCCCCACCATTCGGAGGCGGCGGACGAAAACCATAAAGACAAAGGTTATCCCCTGATTCAGGAGGAAGACCTTTTTCTTTTTTTAGAGGAAAGACGAGGGAAGTTGGACGGCGTTGTTATTACTGGCGGCGAGCCGACTCTTCATGCCGATTTGCCGGATTTAATTCGTAAGATTAAAGACATAGGCTATTTAGTTAAGTTGGACAGTAATGGCACTAATCCGGAAATGCTAGAACACTTAATTTCTGCCGACCTCATCGACTATATTGCTATGGATATTAAAGCTCCTTGGGAAAAATATGAGACGGTTGTTGGTGTTCCTGTAAATTTAGAGAATTTGCAAAAAAGTGTTAAAATAATAATGGCTAGCGGTCTCCCTTATGAATTCCGTAGCACTTTATTACCAGAGTTCCATACAGCCGCCGATATTGAACGCATGGGCGTGATGATTAAGGGCGCTGAGCGCTGGTATTTGCAAAAATTTAAGCCTGACACCGGTTTAGTAGACAGCTCCTTTGAGGGTAAAGATACTTTTCTGGATAAGGATTTAGAGGCGTTTGCGCTCATTGGCGCTAATTTTGTCAAGGATTGCCGCGCCCGCATTTAATAATATGGACAATATTACGGAAACTGCTACCAGTGAGCAGAAAAAAACAGAAAATATCGAGACCAAGGCTCCTGATGATTTAGCTTCTTTGTTGCAGGCTAACTTAGAAATGACCAAGGAGATTCACGCAATGGTGCGCCATATTAATAGTTATGTCGCCTGGCAGCGTGTTTTTGGCTGGCTTAAATTTTTACTACTACTTATCCCTCTGATTATCGGAGTTATTTATCTACCCCCGCTTTTGCGTGAATACTATCAGCAGCTGGTGCAGTTAATAGCTAATGGTGCCGGCATCTAATAATCTAAGATTAAGGCTAGAGTTTATATATAATCTATGAAAGACGAAATCGCAGTCTTTGCGCAAACTACTTTTCGCAATCAATTTAAGAAGTTCGGAATTAAAACTGACGACCGGCGCCGTCACATGTATTTGATTGGGAAAACGGGTATGGGCAAATCCACCATCCAGGAGAATATGATTGTTGGCGATATTCGCGCTGGCCACGGTTTGGCGGTGGTCGATCCTCATGGTGATTTAGCAGAAAAAATTATTGAATTTATCCCGCCGGAACGAGTGAAGGACGTTGTTTATTTTAATCCGTCGGATATGGACTATCCGATTGCTTTCAATGTCTTAGAGCAAGTCGAGCCGCATTTACGGCACCTGGTTGCTTCTGGTTTATTGGGCGTCTTTCAGAAATTATGGGCAGATTCTTGGGGACCTCGTTTGGAATATATTTTGCGTAACGCGATTTTAGCGATTTTAGATTTTCCAGGCTCTACCCTTTTAGGGGTGGTGCGTATGCTTTCGGACAAGTCTTATCGTAAACGTGTGGTTGCTAATATTAAAGACCCGGTTGTTAAAGCTTTTTGGGAGAAAGAGTTCGCTTCTTATGCCGACAAGTTCGCTTCCGAGGCGGTTTCGCCTATTCAAAATAAAGTTGGACAATTTTTGTCCAGCTCTTTGATGCGTAATATTATTGGTCAGGTTAAATCTTCCATCAATATCCGGGAAATCATGGATGAAGGTAAAATTTTAATCATGAATTTGAGCAAGGGGCGCATTGGCGAAGATAATTCCGCTTTATTGGGAGCAATGATGATTACCAAAATTCAATTGGCGGCAATGAGCCGGGTAGACATGCCCGAGAAAGAGCGCAAGGATTTTTATCTTTACATTGATGAGTTTCAGAATTTTTCTACCGATAGTTTTGCCAATATTTTGTCCGAAGCAAGAAAATATCATTTAAATTTAATTTTAGCTCATCAATACATTGAACAGTTGAGTGAGAAGGTAAAGCCAGCAGTCTTTGGTAACGTGGGGACGATGGTTTCTTTCCGGGTGGGGGCAACTGATGCCGAG
>CAZTUJ010000006.1:0-52626 GCA_964616855.1 uncultured Gammaproteobacteria bacterium
GTTGGTTAGAGCGCTGCCCTGTCACGGCAGAGGTCGCGGGTTCGAGTCCCGTCCGGTCCGCCAATTAAAAATAGCCCTTAAATAGGGCTATTTTTTTATAGAGGGCTTACTACTTTAGAATTGCTTGTGTTATAATATTAATATAATAGACCAATATGAATTTTAGTAATGACCAATATTTTTTAACTCTTCGCCATAAGGCGGCAAATCCTGATGTTGAGAGTGAAAAAGAGCTAACAAAAGAAGAAGTTTTAAATTCTAACGATGTCGAGCTTGTTGTTAAATATGCCAAGGAAAATCGCAGCCAAGAGGCCATCGATAAAGCCAGAGAACTTTTAGAATTAGCCCGAAAGATGGGAGAAGAACTTGTCCAAAATTTTCTCAACGCCTTTAAAGAATGTGAAGCTCAAAAAATAAATTACTTAAATTTTGAAAATACGGCCAGTGGCCGGCTAGCTTTAAGCTCTTTAGAGAGAATGCCAGAACCATTTAAAACCACAGCCGATAAAAAGTTAGCAGACTATAAGGAGGAATTGGCCTATAATACGGAATTATTGGAAAAACATAAAAATAATCAGGAAGAAATCTGGAAAGAGGTTTTTGGTTTTGATTATTATAAGGTGCCAGATTTTAAGGAAAGATTTAAAACTTTTCTTTTTAAAGATATAAAGGGTATATCGCCTAAATATTATAAAAAAAATAGCTTAGAATTAGTGCAAGACCCTTTTGCTCTTAATTTTTTTGTTGAAGATCCAGAGAACTTTAATAAAGCCTATAATGAAGGAGCCAAAGACGCTGATGATAAATTTGGTGGATTTTCTAAACAACAAAACAAAACAACGGTTAATGTGATTAATGTAGGCACCCCCTCTCCGGAAGATGATATTCGTCGTAAGAAAGATGAGATTATTACCCATGAAGCCGAGCATGCTATTCATAGAAAAACCAATCCAATTAACGCGGTTCTATTAGAAGCGGATGTTTTAGAGTCCTGGATGGATTTTAATTATGCTAAAGATCGCTTAAACCATGCAATAAAATTTGACTTCGAAGAAAGATTAAAAAAAGCTAAAGATGAGATTTTCGCCTATTTTAAAGGAGGCGCTGAAAAAGAAGAAGTGGAACAAATTTTACTTGATAAGGGTGCAGATGCTTCCTATGATTACAATAAAGAAACGAGAGGTCTTAACAGTGAGAGTATTAATAGCAACCAACATTATTCCGAAGCGGAAAAACAAAAACTAAAAGATGCTATAAATTTTCTACAATCAGAATATGATAAAGTGCTTAATAATATGGTTGATGTGATTTATGAAAAGAATCAATCAGTAGAATTTTTTAGAAATGTCCCTATTAATGAATTATGGAAGTATTCAAACGGAAAGTATGATCGATTGGATTTTTTAATTAGAGAATTTAAATTTTAGATTACCCCTTTACCTTCTCCGCCGATTAAAAATAGCTCTAGCTCAGGGCTATTTTTTATATAAAGGACTTAATAAAGATATAATCAATAGCAATTTGACAAAAATATAGCTAAATAGTATATTTTTTTGTTACCTTAACAATCATAAATACAGGAGAACCAAGTAATGGAAAAATTAACAAAAACACAGGGGATAAAAATGTTTCCCCACATTTGGACCATCTTTTTGTTCAAAGATGATGATTTCTTTGCGGAACCTTTTTCCGGCAGATCCTTGCGACATCGCTGCTATTTTGAGAAATCAAAAGGCATAAACGAAAGGCTCACCGTCTATTTTCATTTGAGCGAAGACGAAAGATTTGATGATTTAGTGCCTCTCCCGGAATCTATTTATTTCTACGGTGCCTTTAACGAGGTAACGGTTTACCAGATAAGGAGTCTGGGGAATATCAGGAAGATGACCAAAAGAGAAAGGACTAAATTCATTAAAATAATCACCGACAGGTTAAATGGAAAAAACGTGGGTGACAAGTTATGGATTAAACCCACAGACCGGGAGATCGAAAAAGCTCTATCAAAACTCACCTCCGGAGAATTCTATTGCTTCGAACCTCTTGAGTATGCCTATCACATATACGAAAGAGGATAGAACCCTAAAGTTACTCCAGTCCCTACAAAAGCCGCCCCCAAGCGGCTTTTTTATATAAATTAACCACTCTGTAACCTTTGCAAAAAATAAGCGGCTACATATACGCAAAGATAATTTCAATGTATACTAAATATAGAGATAACTTAATAAAAACCGTAAATAATCATAAATTTATGAAAATAATGTTACTAATATTTGCCAGCTCAATTTTCCTGCTCAGTGGCTGTACGGCCACTGACAAGGTAATTGATAATAATGTAAAGATAGACGAGATTCCGGTGCTTGAATTAAAGGAAAAACTAGATTTAAGTAACCAACAATTAGACAAACTGCCTGCTAACGTCTTTGAACAAACCAATCTAGAGGGACTTAACATCTCTGGCAATGCCCTCAGCGGCTCTATCCAGGCAGAGATTCGCCAGCTCAGCAAGCTCAAGGTCCTCAACGCCAGCAATAACCTCATGACCGGCGTACCGGCAGAAATTGGCCAGTTAGAAAACTTGGAAGTATTAGATTTATCCAATAATCAATTAACCGGCCTTCCCTATGAATTGGGTAATCTGAAGAATTTAAAAACATTAAATATCTCCGGGAATAATTATTCAGAAGCGGACTTAAAAATCATAACCGACAAACTTCCTCAAGGTGTTAATATTATTAAGTAATATATGATGCTCAAAATAATTGGCAGTGGTACCTGCGTACCCTCAATCAAAAGAAGTTCTCCCGCTAACTATATCAAGACTAAAAATAAGCAGATTTTAGTAGATTGTGGAGCAGGAACATTAATTCAATTGGAGAAGAATGGGGTAAGCTACAAGGAGATTGATATTGTCTGTTTTTCCCACTACCATACCGATCATATCTCTGACTTAAACGCTTTAATCCAAGCCCTTAACTGGACGCCCAAATTTGATCGAAAGAAAGATTTAGTTTTAATCGGCTATCCTGGCTTTAAAAAGTTCTTCCAAACCTATATCGAACCGCGGGGCGGCAAAGCTAGACCCAAGACCTACAAGATAATCATTAAGGAGATAAAGGGAGATCTGAAATTCGGTAATCTCGCCATCTTTTCCTATAAAACCAAACATGCCCCGGAAAGCATTGCCTATCGCTTTAGTGAAGGCGGTAAATCGCTAGTCATTTCTGGAGACACTGACTTTGACCCAGGCTTAGGTGAGTTCTCAAAAAATGTAGATTTACTAGTTCTGGAATGCGCCTTTGCTAATAAAGATAAGGAAATCGGACACTTGATTCCTAAAGAATGCGGGGAGATAGCCAAAATAGCTAATCCTAAGAAACTGGTCCTTACCCATATCTATCCCTTATCATCAGGGGAGAAAAGACTACAAGAGACTAAGAAATTGTTTAAAAATACCATTCTCGCTCAAGATGGCATGAATTTCAAAATATAATCATTAATCTATAGACCCTAAAAAACACCCGAAAGGGTGTTTTTGTTTAGTTACTAGGGATAAAATTTGCCTTTTTCAAAAAAATCAGTAAAAATGAAGCTATAAACACCTAAAAGGAGAGGTGCCAGAGTGGTCTAATGGAACGGTCTTGAAAACCGTCGCTGGTGAAAGCCGGCCCAGGGTTCGAATCCCTGCCTCTCCGCACACTAAAAATAGTCCTAAAATTAGGGCTATTTTTTTGATAGGGAGTTTATCGCTTTGGAACGTTATGATATAATTTAATAGTAATTTAATTAATTTTTAGCAATATGAAAAAATCCAAAAAATATTTTTTAATTTCCATCATATTATTTTTGACAGCAGTGATTATTTTGGTAATTACAAATAGGAGCTTAGTAGATAGAGTTTTTACAAAAAAATGTGAAATGAAAAAAGTTTCCTATGCGCTGGAGACAGATTGTGTTTATTTATATAGTAAAGGGGAAAAGATAGAAAATAGTAACTATCAATCATTTAAAAATCTTGAGGTTCCATATCATTATTCTCATTCTTCCCTAGAGACTGAAACATTATTTTTTGTAGACAAAAGTAATATTTATATAACCACCTCTGGCGATGACCTCAACATGTCCCCTGAGTCGCTATTAGTCAGACCAAACGATCTTCACGCACCATCTTTAGAATTTTTAGAATATATGTATGCTAAAGATAAAAATCATGTTTATTATAACTTTGATATTATAGAGAGAGCAGACACTAAAACATTTATGGTCGAAACTGGTAAATTACCCTCGAACGCCACTTATATGGCGAAAGATAAAAATTTATATTTTTGGAGAGGAAGTATTGTTTATTAGGGCAGGATTAATTGTCCGGGCCCAGTATTATATAAAATCAGTTTATTCGAGGCAAGAGTTTATTGATTGTGCTAATTGATAATTATGGCAGAAATTTATAAATGTTTTCGGTAATTTTATAAAATAAAAGTTCCAACTACATCCCACTCTCTCCGCAGAACAGGACGAAGTGAGTCTAAAATCTCATTTTGTCCTTTTTTATAGGAGTTGTTGAAAGTTCGAACTTAGCAATTTTGACAATTGCAGTTTTATTACTTGACAATAATATAAATTTACTTTACAATAATTAATATGAACAATAAATCAACTAAAATTAGGGAATTTATAATAAGTATGCTACCGGAGCATTCCGGTGACATTGTGGCTTTGACGGCGGCAGAATTTGGAATTACTCGTCAAGCAGTTCATTTGCATATAAATAAAGAGATAAAATATGGCAATATAGTTAAAATTGGTTTAACAAAATCAGCTAGATATTTTTTGATTGGCGGTAATAAAATTGAATTTAGCCACAAAATAAAAGATGGAATAGAAGAGGATAGAGTTTGGTCTAAATATGTAAAGCCGATGATGTTGAAATATTCCGATAATATTCAAGGGGTAATCTCTTATGGCTTTACGGAAATTTATAATAACGCTATAGATCATTCCAGTGGGACATCAATATATACTCAAATTGAGGTTAAGGATGGAAATATAGAAATAATAATAATGGATAATGGAATAGGAATATTTAAAAAAATTCAAGAGTCATTGAAACTTGATTCGGTAAGAGAATCACTGCTACATTTATCAAAAGGTAAATTTACTACCGATCCAAAGAGACACACAGGGGAGGGAATATTTTTTACTTCTAGGATCTTTGATCAATTTTCTATATTATCAAGTGATTTATACTATAGCTTCACAAACCAAGATTGGCTTCTTTCAAGTGAGAAAAATGAGAATTTTGGCAAAGGAACATTAATAAAAATGGTTATATCTATTAATTCCACCAAGACGCCAAAAGAAATCATGGATAAATATACCGATAAAAATTTTGGTTTCTCTAAAACGATAGTTGCCGTGGCTTTGAGTGCTGATCCTAACGATCCGCATGTTTCAAGGTCTCAAGCAAAACGTTTAATGATGGGCCTGGATAAATTTAAAACAATAGTTTTAAATTTTGAGGGGGTCTCTTCGGTTGGTCAAGCATTTGTTGATGAAATATTTAGAGTTTTTAAGAATGAACATCCTAACATCGAAATACAATATATTAATGCAAATAATGCTGTGGATGGCATGATTAAGACAGGCACCCCAAAAATTCAATAAATATTTTTCAACATCAAAATCAGCTAATACTAATGACGATCTATTAAAAAAGTTAGAATATTATCCCCCGCCGCCAAGACAATTTAACATCAAATAGCCTCGTATATATGAAATTAAGATATATCGTAATTAAGGTTAAAAACATTGAAAGAGCTAAGGATTTTTATTCTCGCCTTTTAAGTATGGAGCCGACAAAAATAGAGCGAGACAGAATGGTGGTCTTTGATCTACAAAATATAAAAATAGGATTATATAATCCAATTGCGGATGGAGATTCTTTATCTGATTCTGATTTTGGACGTAATTGCTACGCGTGTTTTGGAGTAGATGATGTTGAACTTGAACTAAAACGAGTTTCTGAATTTGCTAAAATTATATGTCATAAAAAGGTTGACTATCACGATTGGTTTGAATTTAAAGATTCAGAAGGAAATCTTTTAGAGGTACATAAAATATAATGAACTTATTCTCCAAAACAATTGAATATGTAGATGAAGCCTTCGGGGGCAAAAAACCTCATTTTGAGAGAACGGTGTTTTGGCTAGAGAAATTCCTGCCCGAAGCCACCGAAGCGCATAAAATTGCCGCCTATAGCCACGACATAGAGAGGGCTTTTAGAGAAAAAGGTAAATCAATCCCGGAAAATTATCTTGACCAAAAGTTTTTAATAAATCATCAAGAAAAAGGAGCGGAAATAATGGCGACCTTTCTTAACCATCAAGGCGCCCCCAAAGATCTAATTGAAACCGTCACTTCCCTTATTACCGGCCACGAAACTGGCGGCAATAAGGAACAGACTGCGCTGATGGATGCTGATTCGGTTAGCTTTTTTGAAACTAACGCCAAAATGTTTGTAAATCAGAAGGCTCCGATAGAAGGCTATAAAAATGTTAAAGAAAAACTTGATTGGATGTTTAATCGTATAAGCTCTGAAGAACATAAGAAATTTGCCGAAGAAAATTATAAAAAGTGGTCAGAAGCTCTGGAAGCTTATAATAAATAATTACATCTCTCCCAAAAAACCTCAGCCCCTGAGGTTTTTTGTTAAAATCTATCCTTTTATCTTCTCCGTGATATAATATATCTATAATAATCCCAATCATATGATTGAAAACAGCATTGTTTATCGAGATTTTAAAGGTAAATATGAATACTTCCCGTTGGCAAAAGCGGAAGGCTCTTTAATTTGGAACCGTCAGGGCCAGAGATATATCGACTTTTCTTCGGCCTGGAATGTCACCAATCTGGGTTGGAATCATCCGGAAATAAGTGCAGCGATTATTGAACAGACTAAGAAGAATACCCAAAGTCTTCTCTGGGGCTCTGATGTTATTCAAGAAGAATATGCGCAAGCCCTGACCGCTGCTCTCCCCACAGAACTAAATGCCTGTATTAAAGAAACTAGCGGTACCGAATCAGTAGAAGTGGCGATTAAAGTGGCCCGCGTCTATACAGAAAGAAAAAAGATTATTGGTTTCAACGCTCACTACCACGGACAACTCTTTGCGGCCCTAGCCCTGGGCTATCCTCAAAATTCCCATCCCAAATTAGATCCCTTAGTCCCGGAAATTACTCCTTTTGCTTTTCCGCATAATAAAATTAGTGAAGCAGAGTGGCAAAAGTTTCTCTCAGACTTTGAAGAAACTCTTTCTAAAAGAGACATCGCCGCAGTGGTCACTGAACCGGGCATTATCACCGGCTGGGGTTCAACTCTCCTTGCTCATCCCGGATATTTAAGCAAACTGCGTGAACTCACCACTAAATATGGCACCCTGCTGATAGTTGACGAAGTGGGCTCAGGCTTTTCCCGCACCGGCAAACTCTTTGCGATTGAACATGAAGGAATCGTGCCTGATATGATTGCCCTAGCTAAAGGCATCTCTAACGGAACAGCGGCTATTGGTGCGGTCGTGGGAAAATCGGAAATATTTGAAAAAGCTTTTGCCGAATCAATTTTAGTTTCCACCTTTGGCTGGACGCCGATTGCCTGTGCGGCCGCCTTAAAAACCCTGCAAATCCATGTACGCGACAAGACTTGGGAAATGGCCGAACAAAAAGGAAATTATATCAAAGAAAAACTACAGGCCCAGATAGGTGAAAACTTGATTGGGGTAAGGGGTATGGGCTTAGAGATTGGCGCTCAGTTTAAAGACGCGGAAACCTGCGCTAGAGTCCAAAAAGCCTGCTTTGAAGACGGTCTACACGTCATTGTCGGCAGCGGCAGTAATATGCAGATTATGCCCCCGCTCACTATTTCCCAGGAATTACTAGATGAAGGCTTGGATATTTTGATAAAAAACTTAAAATAGCTAAGCTTAGATCTATGAAAACACTATCAGGAAAACCACTCTCGCCCATTGGTATCGGTAGCTATGGTATCGGCGGCCGCGGCCACCGAGACATGGAAATTACCGAGAAGCTGGAAGATGAAAAATATATCAACGCTTTAGTTTATATTTTAAATAAAGGCCTTAATTTTACCGAGATTGCCGTCGGCTATGGGCAAGGTCAAGCCCTTGCTCTCTTTAAGAAAGCTTTGGATATAAGTACTGTGGCCCGAGAGGATGTATTTATAACCCATTCGCTCTACCCCCGGGACTTAATGACAATAAAAGAAGCGGAGACAGATGCAGCCAGTTTTTATAAGACTATGGCCACCGATTATGCCGACTCAACTCTTGTTACTCAATCTTTCATTAATAAATTTGGAGTAGAGGCGAGCTACTCTTTTCTACACAATCTTCTGGAATCAGGAAAAACCAGATTTGTTAGTCTTTCCAACGCCAATTTAGAAGGTATTAAGAGTTTTAAACAAGAATTTGCGGATAAATTCTACGCCCACGAAGGACATTTGAGTTTTGAAATTAGAGCCCTGCAAAACGAGGGGATTTTTAAGGCTTGTGATGAATTGGGTGTTAAAAATATTATTTGGCGTCCGCTTCGCCGCAACCAGACTCTCTTACATAATTGGGAACTTTTAGTGAAACTGGCAGAAAAATACCAAAAAACACAGAATCAAATTATATTGAACTGGATATGTAATTTAGGTTACAGCCCGATGGTGATGTCTGCTGATAAAAAACACATAGATGAAAATACTGAGGCTACTAATTTCTCCCTGTCGCCCGAGGATTATCAACTAATTAATAACTTTAGACCGCCAACCCTAAACTATAATCCTCCCAAAATTAACTGGAACACCCCTAACGAAGGCGACTCTATTGTGACTTTAGTTAATGACTTTGAGAAACATTATAAATAAAATTAAATTATCAAGTATGATTAATCCAGAAAATTTAGCGAAAAGCAAAAAATTAAAAAGAAAAGCAATTATACTAATTCTAGGTTTAATTGTATTATTTTTTACCCTCACCTATTTTATAGGCAAATACGCCTCCGAAGAATTGAAAAATATGATTGAAGAGCCGCTAGCTTTAGTGGGGGCGATCATTATTGTCACTATCACCTTAAAGTTAAATAAAAAAATAGAGAAATTAAAAAATAACCTCTAAATTCTATAACCACTAGCTTGAATAAATATAAAACCTCGCCTCTGCGAGGTTTTTTGATAAATCCCTACCCCCAAAGCCATAACCTAGAATTGTTTAAATTATGATATAATATAAAATACCAATATAATCTAAATTTATGCCAGAAATTACCCTAAAAGAAGCTCAGGAACAGGTGGACCAATGGATTAAAACCGTTGGCGTCCGCTACTTTTCCGAGCTAACTAATCTCGGACAACTCACGGAAGAGGTGGGTGAGGTCGCCCGTATCATCACCCGGACCTATGGTGAGCAAAGTTTTAAAGAATCTGATAAGAACCATAACCTAGGTGATGAATTAGCTGATGTGCTCTTTGTTTTAATCTGCTTAGCCAACCAAACCGGGGTAGATCTAACCGAAGCCCTGCAGAAAAACCTAGATAAAAAGACCAAACGAGATATTAATAGGCATAAAAATAATGAAAAGCTAGCATAAAAACTTATATAATGCCCAAACCATGAAAATATCTAGAAAAACCAAAAGAAATATTTCTATCTACAGCCCCCTCCTTATTCTGTTGGTCCTTTCTGGTATCTGGCTGTGGTATCAAGCCCAAAAAGAAGAAAGAGCCTATTTCTGTGATGATAAAACCATAATTTGTGACTTAAGCGAGGCTCCCTATCATAACCCCACTCTAGCGGTAGAAGAAAGGGTGGAAAATTTGCTGAGCTACATGACTTTAGATGAAAAAATTGGTCAGCTGGCCTTAGTGGAAAGAAGTAAATTGACTGATAAAAATGATATTATTACCTACGGCTTAGGAGGATTACTCAGCGGGGGCGGCTCTCACCCCGAAAACAACACCGCTCTGGGCTGGCAAGAAATGACGGCTGATTATCAAGCCTATACGGAAAAGACCCGTCTGCAGATACCTCTCCTCTACGGCGCTGATGCTGTTCATGGTAACGCTAATGTCCCCGGGGCTACGGTCTTTCCCCACCAAATTGGACTAGGAGCAGCTAATGACCCTGACCTGGTAAGAAGAGTGAATGAAGCCACCGCTAAAGAACTGGCGGCCATAGGCATCTATTGGGACTATGCTCCATCTTTAGATGTCGTGAAAGATGCTCGTTGGGGCCGCACTTATGAAAGCTTCGGTTCAAGCGGAAAACGGGTGGAAGAATTAACTGCCGCTGCCGTTATTGGCCTCCAGGGAGAAAATCCCAGCACCCCGCTAGTCATGGCCACCGCTAAACACTATCTCGGTGCTGGAGCAATGGCCTGGGGAAGCTCGGTTAATGAAAGTTATAAAATGGACCAAGGTGAAGTCAAATTAAGTGAGAAGGAACTAAGAGCCGAACATCTACCCCCTTTTAAAAAAGCCGTAGAAGCCGGAGTCTGGACTGTGATGGCCGGCCTTAACAACTGGCAGGGACTAAAACTATCAGCCAATAAATATCTTCTCACCGATGTTTTAAAGGGTGAGATTGGTTTTCAAGGCTTTGTTGTCAGCGACTGGTATGGGGTCTATGAAATCCCGGGAAACAATTACCAAAATACCATTACCGCTCTTAATGCCGGGGTGGACATGATTATGTTACCCTTTGACTATGCAAAATTTACCGCTGACTTACGCCAATCCGCTGAAAATGGCCGCGTGCCCGCCAGTCGTCTTGATGATGCAGTCCGCCGGATTTTAAGAGCTAAGTTTTCTCTAGGTTTATTTGACCGCTACGCTCCTACCGTTGAAGACTTAACAATTATCGGCTCTCCGGAACATCGGGCTTTAGCGCGGGAAGCAGTCCGCAAATCTTTAGTTTTGTTAAAAGACAAAAATCAAAGCCTGCCTCTAGATAAAAATCTGAAGACAATAATTGTGGCTGGATCAGCCGCTGATAATATCGGACGTCAATGCGGCGGTTGGACCGTGGAATGGCAAGGAATTGATGGCAATTGGTTGCCAGGCGCCACTTCTATTTTAAAAGGTATTAAAGAAACAGTCTCCACGGACACCAAACTTATCTTTGAAGAAACAGGGAATTTTAATCTTCCCGCTAAAGCTAACGTAGGAATCGCCGTGGTTGGTGAAAAGCCTTATTCTGAAGGAGTGGGCGACGAAGCAAAGCCACAATTATCCGCAGAAGATTTAGCCACCATTGAAAAAGTAAGAAAATCTAGCCAGCACTTAGTAGTAATTATCGTCTCTGGCCGGCCTTTGAATATTAAGTTGCCCGCCCGCAACTGGGATACAATTATAGCCGCTTGGCTACCTGGTTCCGAGGGCCAGGGCATAGCTGACGTTTTATTTGGCGATTATCCCTTTAGCGGCACCCTGCCGATAGCTTGGGAATTATGAAGGTAAACAATAATTTCTAAATATGATTAATTTCAAAGCAAAAGATATTTATCGTTTTGCTCCCCTGATTTTTCTTCTCTCGCTCTTACTTTCCCTACTTTTTGCCAATAATATTTGGGGGGGTTTTTATGTGGAAAATCAACAATTTTCGGAATTAGCTAATTCGTTTTTACACGCTAAGCTATACTTTTTAGAGGGGTCGCCCTGTAATAATTATCGGACTGATAACGCTATATTTAATAATCATTATTTTTGGCCGCTCGGCCCTCTACCCGCCCTCATTTTAATGCCCTTTGTCGGATTATTTCAATTTTTTGAATTATATTTTCGCCAAGGATACTTAAACTTTTTTCTAGTTTTATCAATTTTTTATCTAATCTCTAAAATAGCTCGCCAGCTTAAATTTTCAGCGATTGATTCCGTATATTTAGCAATTGCTTTTGTTTTTGGCTCAATGTTCGCCGGAGTGATAATAAATAGCGCGAGCTCTTATTTTGCCCATACTATTACCGTCCTCCTCCTATTCCTCGCTTTACAGGAATATTTTGGCCGTAAACGCTATCTATTAATCGGCTTGATCTTCGGCCTAATTTTATTAACTCGCGTCACCGCTTTTCTAGCAATAGTCTTTTTTGTTTTAGATTTTTTAATGGAAAAAGATATTAAATGGAAAACAAAGGTTAAAAATATCATTAAAATTTCTCTAATTCCGACTTTCTGTTTAATTTTATTATTTGCTTACAACTATGCTCGCTTTAGCGACCCCCTTGATCAAGGGTATAATTCACAAGTTTTACCCAAGGTCTTAATGGAGGATAGGGATAACTATGGCTTATTTAACTTAAAATACTTACCGAGAAATGCTTACTATTCTCTAATAAATTTGCCTAAACCTGTTTATAATACCGACAGCCGCTTATTAAATTACCCTTATGTAAAAGCGGAGCGCTGGGGTCTGAGTATTTTCATGACTTCTCCCTATTTGCTTTATTTATTCTTTGCAAAAATAAAAAACAAAAAAACCCAGCTACTTTTAGCTACCTCCACTTTTGTCTGGCTGGTAATCGCTAGTTCCTTCTTTATCGGCTATGTCCAATTTGGTTTTCGCTATGCTTTAGATTTTATGCCCCTGCTTTTCACCGCTTTTATGATTACCTATCAAGAAAATAGAGAAAAAATGAGCATCGGTCTAAAGACTGTAATAATGCTTTCGACGATTATTAATATTTACCTTTTACTTAATCTTTAATTTCCTATGAAAAAGGTTGTTATTATTGGTGCTGGCCCGGCCGGTCTTTCCGCTGCCTATGAATTAATTAAAAAATCAGACATAAAACCTGTAATTATTGAGTGTGACGGCCAAGTGGGCGGGATATCAAAAACCGTAGAATATCAGGGTAATAAAATGGACATTGGTGGTCATCGCTTTTTTTCTAAATCAAAAACGGTAAATGATTTATGGCAAGCAATTTTACCGATTGCAGCCCCAGACAATGATTTAGGACCGAATCCAGAAAAAACTGATGAAGTAATGTTAAAACGTAACCGGCTCTCCCGAATTTTTTTCTTAAGAAAATTTTTTAGCTATCCCGTATCCCTGAGCAAAGAAACGGTGATTAATTTAGGAGCAATCAGAATAATTAAAATTTTCTTCAGCTATTTAAAAATAAAAATAAAGCCAATTAAAGAAGAAAAATCACTAGAAGATTTCTTTATTAACCGTTTTGGTAAAGAGTTGTATTTAACTTTTTTTAAAGACTACACGGAAAAACTCTGGGGAGTTACTTGTTCAAAAATCAAGCCAGAATGGGGAGCTCAGCGTATTAAAGGTCTATCTATTACTAAAGCGATAGGGCATATTTTAAAACAAAGCTTTATTTTTAAATTATTTTTTAAAGAAAGTCGGACAGAAACAAGTTTGATTGATAGCTTCCTATACCCTAAATTCGGGCCCGGACAAATGTATGAAAAGATGGCCAAGATTATCCAAGATGGTGGTGGCGAAATTTATTTAAACCAAAAAGTTATCAATTTAAAAAGCGAGGGAAAAAATATTATTGAAATCACCACCCAAGACCAGGTAAGCGGAGAAAATCTGGTAAGACCGGCTGATTATGTTATTTCCAGCATGCCTGTTAAAGATTTAATTCAAAATTTAACGCCTCCCGCTCCTGCAGAAGTCCTAAGAGTCGCCCAAGGTTTGTGCTATCGTGATTTTATTACCGTCGGTTTATTGCTTAATAAGTTAAAAATTGAAAACCAGACCAAGGTAAAAACATTGAATAACCTGATACCAGATAATTGGATTTATATCCAAGAAAGAGATGTTAAAATCGGTCGTCTCCAAATCTTTAACAATTGGAGCCCTTATTTGGTGAAGGATCCGCAAACGGTCTGGCTAGGACTCGAGTATTTTGGGGATTTCAGTGATGAATTATTTAGTAAAAATGACGCTGACTTTAAAAAATTTGCCATTGAAGAGTTGGTAAAAATTGATATTATAAAAGCAGAAGATGTACTGGATAGTTGTATTATTAGGACTCCTAAAGCCTATCCCGCCTATTTCGGTACTTATGATGAATTTAATAAAATCAGAAAATTTAGCGACACTTTTGCCAATCTATTTTTAATCGGTCGCAACGGCATGCATCGTTATAATAATATGGATCATTCCATTCTCGCTGGCTTAAGCGCCGCCAATAATATTCTCAATAACATTAGTGATAAGAGTAATTTATGGGAAATAAACACCGAAAGCGAATATCATGAAAAAAGTGCTCAATCTGCTGAAAAAACATCATAAGATTAACAAAAGTAAAATAATCTTTTTATGATAAAAAATGCATTAGAATCTCCAAGCAGCAACCAAGAAGTTGTCGGCAAAGACGTCTGGCAAGAAAAATTAAGATTAGCCCAAGAAGAAAAAGCTGCTATCTTAGAACAAGCTCCCGACTTCTATGATGATAGCTTAAGGCAGATATATATCGACAGCGCCTTACAGTTTGGCGCTAACTCGGAAATATTTAAAAAATTGGGATATAACGGTTATAGCTATGAAGAATTATTGGACAACTACGAAAAATCCGAATCCTTCCGCCAAGAACAGTTGGGCCCGATTGAGCGAAAACTTCAAGAGATAAACAGTGAGTTAACAAAAATAAGGCGGCAAGAACAGCAGGAACAAGCAGAGAAAAAAGAGCAAGAACGAGAAATACAATTTCAGACCAGAAAAAAAGAGTTAAGTAGCCGCCTCTATGATAAGTTAGACGCTATTTACGCTCAAATCCCGCCCGAGGCCGCCGAAGCGGGCATGAAAATAGAAATGGCGATGGCAGAATATAAACCCGAGCTAAGTGGTAGCGCAAGAATGATTGAAGAATTTATTGAAAGAATAGAAGAGGCCATGATTCCTTATGACCTAGATAACATCGAAAGAGAAATGAAAGACTGGAAACTTTAAAATAAATAATAACACTATAAATAATATGATCAAAAAAGAAAAACTTTTACTTTTACTAATAATCATCGGAGCTACATTACTATATTCTCTTAACACCACTAAAACAGCGCTGGCCAAAGATTGTGGCGGAGCCATTGACTGTGACTGCGGTGATACGGTAATTGAAAATTATACGCTGCCATATGGACTAGGCTGCAGTAAAAATGAGGCCGCCCTGATAGTTGGTGCTAATAATATAATCATTGACGGGGCTGGCAATGGTATGAATGGAGCAACGGGTAGAAACAGCTCAGGAATACTTAACAATGGCTATGATAATATTGTAATTAGAAATTTTTCTACTATAACCAATTTTGATTTTGGCATAAATTTTAGCGATACCGCGAGCAGCTCGATTATTAATACAGAACTTACCGCTAATAATGTCGGCGTAACCATCTCTACTTCATCAATTGTCTTACTAGAAGGAAACACCATCAACTCCAATATTACAGACGGGATATACATTGCGAGTTCAACCTCTGTTACTTTGAATAATAATGAAATTAACTTGAACAACACAGGAGTAAAATTATCAACCGCTAGTGCCAATACCATATCTAATAATACCATCAACTCCAATATTACAGACGGGATATACATTGCGAGTTCAACCTCTGTTACTTTGAATAATAATGAAATTAACTTGAACAACACAGGAGTAAAATTATCAACCGCTAATGCTAATACCATATCTAATAATACCATCAACTCGAATTTATTCTCTGGAGTAACACTCTTATCCTCGTCGCTTAACAACATTGAGAACAATACCCTTAACTCTAACAGTAACCGTGGTATTTATTTGACAAACTCTGATGAAAACGACCTTGATTATAATACCATGGATCAAGGTGTCTATGGTATTTATTTTGATAATTCAGATTCTAACGTTTTAAGCAATAATAATATTAGAGAGACGGTCAATACTGGAATCATGACAGCATACTCTAGTTTCAATACGATAGATAATAATATTCTAACATTGAATAATCAGTTTGGAATTAACATAATCACCGGATCGGAAAATGTTATTTCTAATAATACCATTAGGAGTAATGCTTCTGGAATTAGTATACTTAGCAGTTTAAATAATGATCTAATTAAAAATGATATTAATTATAATGCGGAAATAGGCATTACTTTGAGCGATAGCGACGGTAATTCACTAACTGAAAATACGTTAGCATATAATAATTTAGATATTGTAAATGACAGTGTAAATACATTTTCTAATAATCTTTTTTTACATAATGTTAATAGCAAAATGTTCTCATTTACAGATGCAAACAGAATATTTAATATTGGTGATTATATTTCTCTAAACTCTTCCGTTTTCGGACTTGACGGCAGTCCCTGCCCAGAATGCTTAGTAAATATTTCTAGCAGTCCTGCTGAAAATATTAATATTAATAAATCAGACAATACTTTAAATAGTGCCTTTACCGCGTCTAGAGCAGGCACATATTCGCTGCTATTTAATATTAATGATACAAACGGCAATATCACCAAAAGAAAACTAAATTTTCTAATTGGCAGCGGAGAACAAATAGCCACAACAACCACCTCCACCTATATGAGAGGCGTCTCGCCTACTAACGGCCAAAGACGAGGTGCTATCAGCGACGTAGGGTCGTTAAACTCGTTTATTCCAACAGAAACAGAGTCTTGGACTTGTGGAGCTTGGATTCAAAACTATTTGGACGAAATTAACAATTTCCCTCTAGCCGTAATATCGCGAATAGAAATAAATAGTTGGTATAAATGGAACGGCCCCTATCTAGGCTCTGGCTATGTAGCAGCCCAGAAAAATGGCACCTACGGAATGAATGTCGATGCTACCAGCACTGTACCAGAATCCGTAGATTTTTCATGGTTTAGTAGTAGCTTAAATAATTTAGACTGGGCAATTGATTACCCTTCCAATTGGTACTTACTATCCTTAAAATTTATGGGGAATAATCCCTTTTGGCAAACCACCCCCTCTCAACCAAGTTACACTGATTTTATTTACAAACACACGACCACCCCGGCTATTCGCACAATTTCTAACTTGAGCGTTAATATTCTCTCTGCTACCTCACAGGCAAATAATCCTGATAATGCTCAGATAGTTTTAGAAAATCCGTTATCGCTAGGGACTACGACAGAAATAACTTTAGATGAATTCAAGAGACCTTTTTTAGGGGCATCGAACACGATTAATGCCGATGGTACCACTGTCATTCAAGCGGAATTAAATGGTAATACTAACTCTACCTTAAATGCAGTGCCTCTTGATATTACTATAGCTACGGGCTCAATTATAGTTAATATAGATACCTGGAATACAAATGGCAATTATTATAAGAAATGGACTGAAAATGGATCAGCCCATGATATTAATTCAAATCATGTCATTGGCGATCTTAGGCCTAATGCTTCATATTCCATAAAAGTAGACGGCAATATTTATAATACCTACACCGCCAATTCTGCTGGTAAGATAAACTTTACTTATAGCGGAGGCTATTCTGTAAAAACTTTTGAAATTGAAGAAAAAATAACAAGCGGTGGTAGCGGTGGTGGCTCTATAATTAATAATTGCAACCAAGTTGAATATAGCGTCTGGGGTAATTGCGTTAATAGCCTTCAAACAAGAAGCGTTCTTTCTAAAATGCCATTAACTTGTAATTTAAGTACTCAGCAACAAATCGGTTTAACACGTTCCTGCTTACAAGAATCTCTACCAGAAGATAGTGTTAATGTAAATAATGAAGAGACGGAAGATATCCTCAGTCAAAAAAATATTTTTGATGATATTGTAAAACAAGCTAAACAAAATTTTAGCGGAATTAATCGCCAGATAGTCAGCCGCATTAAAGGGCGCGTCTTACTGCAGGTGGAAAGCAGGGGTGAGGCTTGGTATGTTAACCCAAAAGATGAAAAGAAATATTATTTAGGCCTCCCTGAACAAGCTTTTAAAATTATGAGAAATCTTAGTGTGGGAATAAACAACTCCGACTTATGGAAAATTCCTGTGGGTTTAATTAAAGACTCCTTAAATTTAGACACAGACAGCGATGGTGATGGCTTATCAGACAGGCTAGAGAAAGGATTAATGACCAATTTAAAAAAGACTGATAGTGATGATGATGGTTATTCTGATTATCAAGAAATAGAAACCAATAATAATCCTAACGGCAAAAATAAATTAACCATAGACAAAAAATTAATCAACAAACTAAAAGGCCAGATATTACTACAAGTTGAAAATAATGGCGAAGCTTGGTATTTAAACCCTTTAGATCAAAAAAGATATTATCTAGGTAGACCGGAAGAAGTTTTTCATATTATGAGCAAATTAGGCCTCGGCGCTTCTAACGATGATTTAAATAAAATACCAGTTGGAGAAAATAAGTAAGAAAAAAAATAATGCACACATGAAGGCAATTTATTCACAAATTCTCAACCTCGCCCGACCCTATTATGAAAAAGGGCGTATTTATGATTTAGACCAAATTGATTGGATGATTAAAAAAGCAAAATCACTAGCCAATAAATTAAATCTGGACCAAGATATTCTCATGCCTCTCATCATCTTACATGATGTCGGCTATGCTTTCGTCGATGAAAAGAATCCTCACATCAAAAGCCAAGAAATAAAAAGAATTCATTTACGGGAAGGAACTAAAATAGCTAAAGAAATTTTGGAAAGTGTTAAGTATCCCCCGCAATTGTCTGAACAAATTGTGCATTTAGTTTCCGTCCACGACAATTGGGTCTTCGGTGATGATGAACCCTATAAAAAATCCCGGCTTCTCTCCTTTTTTAACGATCTAGACTTCCTCTACGCTCAAGCCAGCTACGAATCCTTCCAACATCACGGAGCCTCCATGGGCATACCAGTCGAGTCGATGTATGACTTCTGGCTAAATGATGAAAAATTAATAAGACGGCCCTTTTGCTGCCCAGAAACAGCATTGATGTTTCAAAAACTAATGGCAGAACGAAAAAAAGAGCTGGATGAGCTTAAAAAATAATTATTAAAATTTTATGAAAAACTCTACTCTTATCCGCTGGGGTATAACCCATGCCGTCGGTGTCCTTATTTACGTTATCCTGCTAGCCACTTTCTTTAATCAAGCCAACGGCTGGTTCGGAGAAGAAGATAAAGATATTATCACGCCGGTAGCGGCCATCATGCTCTTTATCTTTTCCGCCCTCTTAACGGGAGGCTTAGTCCTAGCTAAACCAATCATGCTCTACATTGACGGCCAAAAGAAGGATGGATTTAAACTCTTGCTATTTACCGGTATCAGCATGTTTGTCCTGACTATATTAGCCTTTAGTGTCTTGTTAATAGTGAAATAAATATGAAACTGACGAACCGTAATATTTGGTTTGGAATCTCCGAAAAAAAAGATGGTCCGATTAAATACTCGGAAGAAAATCGTCTTTTATTTTTTAAAAACAACAACTTAGCCCAGAAAGTTATTATCTCCGCGGGTTTAGTCGATGGCAATCAAATAACCATTGTTGATGGCCTTAGAGACAGCCAAATCATTCCCAACTGCGATGCCTTAATTAGTAGCCAAGAAGAGCAGCTCCTGACAATTACCGTGGCCGACTGTCTGCCTATATATTTTTATGATGCTCAGAAAAAGGTAGTTGCCTTAGCGCATGCCGGCTGGCGCGGCGTTCTTTCCCTGATAGCGCCCCAGGTGATTGAGAAAATGAAAGAACACTATCATTCTCAAGCTGACGACATTATAGTAATTATTGGTCCCCATATCCAAGCCTGCCATTTTGAAGTAAAAAACGATGTAGCCAGACAATTTAAAGATAAAAATTTGACTATTAAAGATGGAAAAACTTTCATTAATCTCGCCCAAGTTGTTAGTGACCAGTTAATCCAGGCCCAAGTGCCAATAGCTAACATTAAAGTCAGTTCAGAATGCACCTATTGCCTATCTGACAAATATTTTTCCTATCGCCGCGACCGAAAACCAGAACTAGAAACAATGATTGCCTATATTGGATTAAAATAAACGCCTAAATATATTATTAAATAAATCACTATGATTAATCAGCAACTGTCAGACTACATTAAAGAACTCCTTGCCCAAGGAACGGCCAAAGAAAAAATTTCTGAATCCCTGCTAGCCGCCGGCTGGGACAAAAAGGATGTCGAGGAGGCCTTAAAAAGCTTTTCCGAAGAAAAAGCTCTGATTGCCCCCGAAGCTCTCCCCCTCTTGGCTACGACTAAAACTTCAAAATCCCCCGTTAAAATGAAGGCAATTATTATCATGGTGCTCCTTGGCGTTCTTGTCTTGGGCGGCGGCGCTTTTGCCTATTACCGCTTTCTCTGGATGACTCCAAAAAAAGTGATGGCAAAAATGATGCAAAACCTGGAAACGGTTAAAACTTTTGAATATTCCGGCCAAGCAGATATTTCCTTTATTCCCGAATCAAAGGCGGTAGAATTTCCTGCTGTTAACGCTATCACCGCCAGCGTCTATCAAAATACCGATGAAGTCAAAGTAAAAATAGATTTTAGCGGGATAAATGATGCCAGTAATTCTGCTGAACAAAAAGGAAAGTTCTCAATAAAAATAAATTCTGAGCAAAAAGGAGAAAAAATTTCCTTAGGCCTAGAAACAATTAGTTTAGAAAAAATTGTCTATCTTAAAATCACTGAACTACCGGACTTAGGATTAATTAACCTTGATTCCCTCCAAAAAGAGTGGATAAAAATAGACATAGAAGCGTTAAAAAAGGAAAATAGTCTGATAGACATGGAAATTGCGTCTTCTTCTGTCTTGGAAGCAAAAAAAGAAAAGCTAACAGCACTGCTTAACAGTAAAGATTTTTTCCAGATCGGCGAAGAGTTTGATGATGAAGTAATTGATGGTAACGATAGCTATCATTATCGTCTAGATATCAGCCAGGAAAACCAATACAATTTTACTGTCGCTTTATTGGATATAATATATGAAGATGGAGTTGATGATGGCTCTAAGGCTGACATAAGAGAATCTTTAAACAAAAAAAACTTTCCAGGCATACATTTGTGGGTTAGTAAAAAAGATTACCTGCCCACAAAAATATCTTTTGCCAACACCACCAAAGATGACGCCGGGAAAATAATCGGCAAAATTGATTTATCTTTATTTTTTAAAAACTATAATCAAACAGTCAAGGTGGAGGCGCCCGAGTCCTCAAAAAGCTTCCAAGAAATATTTTCCGAAATTTTTGGCAGTCTAATGGCCGAAGAGGCTGACCAGGTTTATTGGCAAGATGACGAAATGTTTACCGAAGAGACCGGTCAGGAAGACTCAATAGATGCCATGTTTAGCGACACAGATTCTGATGGTGACGGTTTAAGCGACCAAGAAGAAATGTTCTTAGGGACCGACATTAATAAAGCCGATACTGATGACGATGGCTACCCGGACGGAGCAGAAATTGAAGCCGGCTATAACCCCCTAGGAGAAGGAAAGTTCATGATGCCTACGGAATAACAATAACCAAATATTCCAAAAAATAGAGCCTAAGGCTCTATTTTTTGTAGTTGCTCTCTATTGCCAGCTATCGCCCCCTCTTGTTATCATTAAAGCATATGAAAACCACCCTAGTTACCTGCTATGTTAATCCTGACCTCGACGGCGTCGCTGGGGCCATTGGCTATGCCGAATTCTTAACCAAAAGCGGCCAGGTCGCCCAAGTCGGCATTATTGGCGATATCCACGAAGAAGCCCGCTATGTCTTTGACCGCTTTCATTTCCCCCATCCATCGACTTTAGCCTCAAGTGAAGGTTATGAACAGATAATTTTGGTTGATGCCAGCGACTTAAACGGCCTAGAAGGCAAAATTGACCCCCAAAAGGTCATTGAAGTTATTGATCATCGCCAAGTACATGAAGCCGATAAGTTTCCTCAAGCAAAAATTCAGATAGAACTAGTGGGTGCAGCCGCCACCTTGATTGCCGAAAAATTTATGCAAGCCAAGCTGCCTATTTCCCAAGAAGCCGCCACCTTAATTTACAGCGCCATCATCTCCAATACTTTAAACTTCAAAGCCCCGGTAACTACCGACCGTGACCGTCAAGCTGCCACCTGGTTAAATCAGACAGCCAAACTTGGTGATAACTTCTGGAAAGAACTATTTATCGCCAAATCTGATTTGAGCGGAGAAAAGTTAGAAGAAAGAATTCGCGGCGACTTTGCTTGGTTTGAATTCAGTGGCAAAAAACTAGGGATTGCTCAAATTGAGATAATTGGCGCCACTACTTTAATAGCGCAGAGAGAAGCAGAGATTATAGACATACTAAAACAATTAAAAAAAGAATTGGGGTTAGATTTCATCTTTCAAAATACTATTGAGCTGGAAGAGGGAAAAAATTTTTTAGTGACGGCCGATGAAGACAGTAAAAAGCTCTTAATAGCTACACTCAATCTTGAATTTAAGGGCCAAACCGCTATCCGCCCCGAATTAATTATGCGCAAACAAATTGTACCAATAATTAAAGCCTATTTAGAAAAATAATATGACCAAATATATTTTAAATTCCGGCGGACTAAAAGATAAGACAGAAAAAGCTAAAATATTTAATCTCGAGATTATTAAAGGCTTAGGACATAAACCCCGAATACTCTTCTGTCATTTTGCCCAGCCCCGAGAATCTTGGGAAGAAAAGTTTCAACTCTATTCCCAACGCTTCTTAGACTCCATGCCCGGCGATATCCAGGCGGAGGTAGCCTTAGCTTTCCCCGATAAATTTGTCGACCAAGTCCAAAACAGCGATGCTATCATTATTCATGGTGGTGATGACGACTTATTACTCGCCCGCCTTAAACAATATAATCTTCCCGCTCTCTGGGAAGGAAAAGTGGTGGCCGGTAGCTCTGCTGGCTCCGATGCCTTGGTAAAATATTTCTGGACCTGCGACTGGCGCCAAGTAAAAGAGGGTTTAGGAATATTACCTCTCAAATTCATCCCTCACTACCAGTCAAACTATGGAATTGATAGCCCCCGAGGACCGATTGACTGGAAAAAAGCCTATCAGGAATTGGATAATTACGGAGAAAAACTGCCAATCCATACACCGCCGGAAGGTGACTATATTATTATTGAACAATAGATTAAAAAAGACGCGCCTTTAAAGCCCTTGTTTCTCGTGGTATAATTAAGGAAACTAACTATAAAACTATGAAAAAACATCAACTTTATTTAGTCACCGGCTTTTTGGGTCTTGCTCTACTTCTAACAGGCTGCGGCCAAAAAGGGACGAAGGAGGAAACTTCGGAAATAAAAACCGAGAACAAGGCTCAAGAGGAATCATATTTCTCTGAAAAAGTGGCCGACATGTTTAAAAAAGGACAGCCCTTAGAATGCCGCACAGAAATGGAAAATGAAGAAGGCACGGTAACGGCTGTCTATTACTTCGACAATAGCAATGAACGTCTGCGAGCTGATATGAAAATGGTGAATAAAGAAAACGGCATGACTATTAATACTGTCAGCATCACTAAAGACGGCTGGGACTATTTCTGGGACGACTTAATGAATAAAGACGGTATTAAATTAAAAATTGAGGGCACGGAAGCGGAGGCAAAAGCCGAAGCTAATGCCGAAGCTCCCATCGATAGAGAAGAAAAATTTGAATTCCGTTGCCGCCCTTGGCAAGTTGATGCCAGTAAATTTGAATTGCCAGCGGACAAGAGTTTCCAAGATATTTCCAACTTAGGACAAATTAATAGCGCCATTCCAACTGCCACTGGTAATAATAACTCAGTAGAAATGTCTGGCAGCATCCCTGATGTCTGCTCCTTTTGCGGCATGTTACCAGAAGGACCCGAAAAAGAAGAATGTCTGAGCTCTTGCCAATAATTATAGCTAAGAATAACAAACGCGCTTAATTAATAAAAAGGCGCGTTTGTTCTAAATATAAAATTATGAAAACTATCCTAGTCGATGCCGTTAATACCTTAATCATCGAAGGTCAAGGAGTATTTGCGGAAATGCACAAACTTTTAGAGACTTTTCCTAATCAGAAAATTATTCTCACTAACGCTAACGATGAACAAATGATTCAATTTGGCTTAGATAAAGCCCCTTATCAAGTTTTCAGTTTGAAACACAATCCAGATAAAACTGACCCCAAATATTACGAGATAATGTTGGAAACTTTAAATTTAAACAAAGAAGAAGTAATTTATTTTGAACATAACACCCAAGCCGTAGCTAGTGCCCGCTCTCAAGGTATTAACACCTATCACTACGACCCTGAGAAAAAAGATTTAGTAGCCTTAGCTGAGTTCTTGCAAGAAAATTCGGGGGATAAAAATTAAACTAATAATATGGAAACAAAAAAAGCCTACATCATCCACGGCTGGGAAGGCAATTCCCAGGGAGGTTTTCTGCCTTGGTTAAAAAAAGAATTAGAAAACAAAGGCTACCAAGTGTCAGTCCCAGACATGCCGGATACCAATACCCCTCAAATTAGTGCTTGGCTTGGAAAAATGCAGGAATTAATCGGCGCCCCCGACAAAAACACCATCCTTATCGGCCACAGTCTGGGCGGCCTCGCCATTTTACTATATTTACAATCACTACCGCCGCAAAGTCGCGTCGGTCAAGCCGTGCTGGTGGCTAGCGTTATTGAGGAGATTAAAGACCTATCTCCTGAAGGAGCTATAATTATTAACTCCTGGCTAGAACAAGGAAAAAACTTAAACGCTAATAAGATTAAAGAAGTCTGCCCACAAATTAATGCCTTCTTCTCTGACGATGACCCCTTCATTCCCTTATCAAGCGAACAAATCGCCCGCGAGCAATTAGTGGCAATCACCGTGATTGAACACCAAAAAGGCCACTTTAACCAAGAAACTAATATTTACGAAGTGCCTGAAGTCCTGGCTATAATTATTTAGTTTTTATGAAAATAATTTTTGGCACCCAAAATCCAGCCAAGCTCCAGCAGCTGCAAAGCACACTTGCACCTCTGAATGTCGCCGTTACCGGCCTGCCTGAAGGCAATTGGCCAGAAATAGCGGAGATAGGTAAGACTGCCCTGGAAAATGCTAAAAACAAAGCCAAAAACTACGCCAATCTCCTTCATCTGCCCGTAATTTCCATGGACAATGCTCTCTATTTTGACCAACTGGCAGCTGAACAACAACCCGGTCTCCAGGTTCGGCGCCTACCGCACCAAGAAACAAGAGCTACTGATCAAGAATTAATCGCTTACTACTCTCAAATAATTGCGCCCCTAGGAAAAGAAGCGAGTGGCTACTGGGAATATGCTCTTAGTGCCTGTCATCCTGACGGCCAAGAGTATAACCTCGTGTTTCGTTCTCCTCGACGCTTCAGCGCCACTCCTTGCTCAACTATTATGGAAGGCTACCCCCTTGAATCTTTGCAACTAGAAAAAGAAACTGGTAAATATATTGCCGAAATGACGGAAATTGAAAAAGAACAATTCTGGCAAAAAAATATTGGCCAAGAAGTACAGGGCTTCATTAAATCTCTACCAAATTCTTTTTTCTTAAATAATTAAAAATATGAATAAAATAGGACTACGCCCCCAAGGTGAAGATTTTCCCCGTATCCCTCAAGATTTACAGCCGGAAATTAAAGAAGGTCGTGATCGTAAATACTCACCCGCTCAGGAAAAAATGGAAAAAACAGAAGATGAACAGCAAGCAGACATAAATAATCCCCGCCATCGCTTTAAAACCGAAGACGACCTTGTTGATGAATCATACATTAGTTATGGTGAAAAAACGGAAGAGTCGGTAGAAATCCCTGAAGATAACGAGGAGGTAGGAGAAAATATAATGCCAGAGTCGCTTTCTTCCGGCGCTGATTATAATATCAAAGAAATTAATCCTGAAAACGAGGGCCTAATTGGAGCCGCTTCTATTTCTGGGACTGAAAAAACTATTTTAATTAACCGCGAAGCCGGAGAAATAAAATCTGAGTCAAATATCATAGATGTTAAAGAAGAAGAAAATCTGATTCGACAAGCCTTATCAGAAAAATATGAAAATCCGGAAGATGAAATTATGCCGTCTTCAAAGATAAGAGCCGCTTCTTATAAAGACTACGGCTTTGATAGTAAAATTGAACTACGTAGGAACGCCTATGGCGAAAGCCATAAGGGAGACAATCTAGCAACGATGCCAGATAAGAAAAAGCAAAAAAGTTTTAGAGGTCTGCTCCGTAACTTGATTAAAGGCTAAATAATCTCTAAAACTAGCAAAATCTTGCCAAAACTTATATTTTTGCTATAATTATAAAAAAGGAACCGAGGAGGTTTTGTTTTAATTTTACTAAGAATGAATTAAGAATATGGACAACAAATTAGACCCGAAAATCATCGCCGAAATCAAAAAGGAATTATTGGCCAACAAAAAAGAGATTTTAGACAATCTTGAAGATATTTCTCACAAAGATCCGCATGAAGCGGATAATTTAGGTTCTAAATTTCCAGAATATGGCGATAAACCTGATGAGAATGCCCAAGAAATTAGCGACTATACAGCTAATTCCGCCGCGGAAAAAGTTTTAGAAAAAACTTTAGCCGATATTGAAGGCGCCCTGAAACGGATTGAAAATGGCACCTATGGCATCTGTAAATATTGCGGGCAAGTAATCGCTCCCAAGCGTCTCCAGGCCAGACCGGTAGCCAGCGCTTGTATTGCCTGCAAGACGGAGCTGCAAGAAAATGAATAAACTTTCAACTAATAATAAAGAATGGCAAAACATAGCTGGGCTGATAGTCATAGCTATGTTTTTTATAGGCGACCGCCTCTTAAAACAACTAGCGCTGGAACAAGGCTATGGGCAAAATACCGCTATCTTGGGCGATTGGTTGCAATTTCGCCTCGTGTTTAACCCCAATATCGCCTTTTCGCTACCCTTGAGCGGTAATTTCCTCTTATCAATAGCCACCCTGATGGTAATGGGCCTATTTTTTGGCATCATTTACCTAATAATAAATAAAAAGTACAGAAATGGCCTAATCCTACCCTTGACATTTATTTTATTTGGTGCTATAAGTAATCTACTGGACCGTTACTTATACGGCGCTGTTGTCGACTATTTCGACTTTCGTTACTTTACAATTCTCAACCTCGCCGACACCATGATTAGTATCGGCGTCATCATAATATTCATTCAAAATATCGCAAACTCCAAAACAAACAGATATGAACGCTCTGGTTACAACTCTCACGAACGAAGCGAAAAAAACACCACAAATTATTGAATCTGCCCAAGCGGTGGCTAATTGCTTGTTTAAAATAACGAGCGATATAATTTTCGCAAGAGAAAGCCCGGCCAGCGCCGACGATATGACACGGCTTATAAATGAAAGCCGAAACATTATCGCTCAGAGCGCCTTAGACCCGGAAGTAAAAAAACTTCTGGAAAAAAAGTCGGACATCGATCTTCAGCGGACGTTCCGCGATGTCTACCTCAGCTTTCTGAGAATGGACAAAGGCCCAACAAGGGTCTAACAATGGATATTTCGAAACCAAAAGCCCCCGCAGTAAACTGCGAGGGCTTGTTTTTTAATCTATAATTTAATCATTTTTTTCAGTTTCCAGCGGTCGCCGAGAAGAAGATTGAATAGCGGTGAGATCGTCATAAATCTTCATTCCCCAAGCGGCAATATATTTACGCTCAGCGTAAGGATCACGTGGCACCTCTTGAAAATTAATGAAACCGCCGGCGGCATGGGGAAATTGATAATATTCGTGCTTAGCTAACGCTTCTTTTAATTGTGTCACGCTCATTCCTTTGCGCACTGGGAATTTAGCTTCTTCTTGTAAACGTAAATCTTCAGGATAGTCACGGTTGAAACTGACATTAATCAAGCGGGCAGCAATTTTAATATCACTAATTAATTTATTATGATAACGCTTGCGGCTAACTTCAGCTTCAATTTGTTTTTCCAAAAATTTGTCAGCATCAACCTCCTCAGTCTTCCGCATTTTCATCATATAACTAATCCCGCTAAGGTAATTACTGACGTCATCTAAAACATTACTCAGCATACCTATAACAGCCGCTTTTCTCTCCTCTAAAACTTTAGTCTCCACCTCGTCAGTAGCAAATTCTGGTTTAAGACTAACGTTGCGGACTAAATCAACCGTCTCTTTAAAAGCCTTACCGGTCGGAGAGGTAATTTCTAATTTATTTTCACGATTCTCAGGCTTAGGCACTTCTTCTCCATTTTTAATTTTTTCCTGTCGTTCCATTTCGTCCTCAGCCAGCATTTCTTCAATTTCTTTTTTTTCAGAAAAACCGCCGCCGTAAAGATCGGGGTTTTTATACTGATCACGAAACATTTTTAAAGGGGATTCATAGTCCATATAATTAGATAATAATTATTTCTCTATCGGTAGCCGACAAGGCTTTTAAATAAATATGCATACACTCACTCTCTGCAAGTGTTTCTACCTTCTCCGCCCATTCCACCGCGCTCACCGTATCTACCGCGCCGAGATAATCACCGGCGCCAATCTCTAATAGCTCTTTGCCTTGAGAAAGGCGATAGGCGTCGATATGGCACAAACGCTTAATCTGGCCCTTCTTAACCGGATAAAGCTTCATGATGGTAAAAGTAGGGCTGTTGACTGTCGCTTTAATGCCTAAGCCTGCAGCAATGCCCTGGACTAAGGCGGTCTTACCGGCTCCTAAATCACCATACAAAGCTAAAATTTCGCCTCCACGCAAAGACTGGCCTAATTCCTGCCCTAAGGAAAAGGTCTCTTCGGGGCTATGACTGATATAGGTTTTTTTAGCAGACATATTAACATTCTAAAGGATAACGGCGGGAAAATAAAGAGCCTCTATTGACAAGGAAATGACTTTGCGATATAATTAGATATATATCTAAATATCTAAATATGTTTTTCAATCGCTCTTTTGCCGCTTTAGCGGATCCCAACCGCCAAGCCATCCTCCAAACTTTAAAAAAAGGTGAGTGCCCCGTATCCACAATTGCGGCCACGCTCGATATTACCCTGGCCACCCTCTCCCATCATCTGGACATCTTAAAACGAGCCGACCTCATTAGTGCCCGGCGCTCCGGCCGCCAAATCTTCTACAGCTTGAATATGAGCGTCTTTGAAGAAATCAGTGAAGCTTTACTTAAATTTATCGGCCCGAAACAGCCGAAAAAAATAAAATAAAAATATGGAAAAAATTACACTCAAAACTGAGTATCGCGCCCTCTTAATTTTGCTCGCCACCATTGGCTTAAGCCTCTGGGCCTATCCTCAACTGCCTCTTCGCGTCGCCTCGCACTGGGGATTTAATGGTGAAGTCAATGGCTGGATGAGCCGCGACTTTCATTCCATCCTTTTCCCGGCGCTAATGATTGGCATGTATATTATGTTTCTGGCCGTGCCTTATTTTGATCCTAAAAAAGAACGCTACCTGGAGTTCGCTAAGGTATATCGCCTAATGCGCGATGCCATTCTTTTCATGCTCTTAGGCGTCTATGCCACCGCTTCTTTCTATAATCTCAACTACAATATCAATGTCGGTATTATTGTGGCCACTCTTCTCGGTATTTTAATGATTGTTCTCGGCAACTACTTTGGTAAGCTGAAACGTAATTGGTTTATTGGCCTGCGCAGTCCTTGGGCTCTTTCTTCAGAGAATGTTTGGAACAAAACTCATCGTCTTGGTGGTCGCCTCTTTATGATTTGGGGAATACTAATAATTATTGCCCCTTGGTTAAACTTTCAAGCAGCTATGGCTATTCTCTTAGGCGGGATTGCCTTAATCATCATCAGCGTTAACGTCTATGCCTATCAGCTCTATCGCCAAGAGAAAAAACAGAAGATAAGTTAAATAAATTGAAGCTTTAAAAAAACCCGTTCACACTTGAACGGGTTTTTTATTAACCTTATTTTTGAGAATTCTGCCACAGACGCTTAAATAAAGGCAGAGTGAGGGTAGATAAAAGAAAACCAATGGTTGGTACCACAGCATTGAGATAGGCTTGTTCAATATTAATAGCTAAGAAATATAAGAAGATGGCAAGATAAGTAAAAAGCATTAAGAGAACGCGACGAGCCCAACTCCCCTCCCACTTCTTATCCAATTCTACCCGCTTATTTCTTTCTTCAATAACCTGTAAACGATGATTTATGTTTAAAATCTCATCCATAAATAACTAAATAATAATATTACTATATTTTGAATAATCAATTGGATCCACAAAAATACCAAACCTAGAGCCTAATAACTTTGATTTATTGCCGAATAAATCATGTCCGGGGTCGATATCTCCTACCGGAAATTGAAAAACTGTTTTTCGGCCGCTATTTTGATCAATAAAATAAGCTAAAACAACATATTTTTTCCCATCAGGAGAAAGATAAGATGCAACCCCGTCAATAGTAACTATTATTTTAACACTATTACTACGATTTAAACCTAAAAAATCCTCCAGTTTCATTCCGCTCTTTTCATATTCATAAAACCATGGCTTACCCTTACCTAAGTCTAAATATTTAAAATCAGCAACAGAACTTTCCGCAACCGAATGTTTGGAAGTTAAAATATAAAAAAGCAAAACACCGGCAATGGCTAATAAAAATAAAAATAAAAAAGCTAAATTTTCAAAATTAAGCGATTGATAAGAAAACAACATAGACCTCAATAAATAATATTTATAAAAATTTTATTTTACTACACAATGAGGCAAAGCTAAACAACCAGAATCACCACAACTTTGATATTCACAGATCAATGAAGGCTCACAAATAGCTTTATTAGCGGCGCGGCTACTACAAACATCACTAATAGAGTATGGGGAGAAGGCTTGCAGATAAAGCTCTCTGCCGAATCTTACCATATAAGGAAGTGCACAAATCAACAAAACAGACGCGAGATAATAAATTGATATAATAAAACTCTTATCAGCACTTATATTAAAATATTTTCTAAAAAGGAAAAAACCAACCAACAAGCCAAGCAATGCAGGAATAATAATTACTAAATAACCATCAGTATTAATTATCGCCAAGATAGATAATAAAATAATGGTCTTAATAACCACAGAAGAAAGTAAAGATTTTTTATAAGTAACCTCAAGTAAGCCCTTATTTTTAATAATGAATTTAAGAGTAAAAGCATCCACCAAGGAACAAATTAATAGGATAAATAATAAAATAAAAATCATAATTTGTATAATTAAATATTATTGCTTAAATATTGAAACACATTCTTCCCTGGGCTCAACATCTGGGCAGGAAATCTCCCCATTATCAAAATGACTACATGGGTATGGAACTTCTATTTTTTTACAGTCCCAACGATCACAAGCATCTAAATCTGAGCAATTGGAATAATAATTATTCTGGTAAATATAAAATAGATAGAAAAAAGTTAGTAAAAAAATGCTATCACCACTGCAATTCTAAGAAATTTTTTACGAATCATATTAATTTTTAGAGTATACAAATATAGAAGCTGAGTTGGTAAAATTTCTTTATTTTTGAGACTTACCTTTGGATACAAACTGACTCTGGCTAAAAGATTTAAGCTTAGTATTTTCGTCTATAACTTCATTGCTTTGATCAAAAATATCACATTCATGTTGCCAATCTTGGATAGAGTAAAGCTGATCTTGACCAAGATTAGATTCTGCAATAGCCTTAGAGATAGCGGCTCGATAATTAGCTTCTAACTCAACAAAAATACCATCAACAAATATTTCAAGACTAAAGTTCGGAGCACCAACGACTTCCCGCTCACTCTCTAAAACTATTTTTATAAAATCACGAATGCGAAAATGGTCATTTGGATTATATTTAGAAACCGGGTCAAATTCGCCTATTGAGTTGATTTTCTTGGTAACATCCATCAATTTATTTGCCAATTCCTCGGCCAACAATCGGCGAATATCAAACTCAGTTATAACTTTTTCTGTCCCTGGCCGTTCAACGACTTTAAATTGATAAATTTCACTCATATTATTCATATTATAAATATATTTATATTATATCATATCTATAAGTCGGGATAAACTAAGCAAAATGATTGTTAAAAAAAATAAATAAAACCTTGAATAACAACTCCTAGACTAGCCAAAAATATAAAAAACACCCCGTTGGGTGTTTTTTAATGTGGGCGCACAAGGATTCGAACCCTGGACCCCTTCGGTGTAAACGAAGTGCTCTAACCAGCTGAGCTATGCGCCCTCATAAGGGGTGGGCGAAAGAGGATTTGAACCTCCACGGCCTTGCGGCCACAAGCCCCTCAAGCTTGCGTGTCTACCAATTTCACCATCCGCCCTTCGATAAAGGGGCAACAACGCCCCTTTATATAAATCGATTGTAAATAATATTAATTAACGTACAACTTTCTCCGTCAATTTCTTCTTATAACCTCTCTTTAGGAAATAAAGCTTAGCGCGACGTACTTCCGCGATCTTCTTCACTTCAATCTTGGTGATGGTCGGTAAATTCAAAGGGAAAATTTTCTCCACGCCAACACCGTCAGAAACTTTTCGGACCGTGATGGTGCCGCCTTTTTCCTTGTTATGTTTGCGGGCGATAATCATGCCTTCAAAATATTGAATGCGTTCTTTTTCTTCACCTTTAGAATTTAATTCTTTAATTTTCTGATGAACACGGACAGTCATCCCTGGTTTTAACTCCAGCTCGACAGTCTTCTGTTCCTCTTTAGATTCAGTTTTTTTCTCGGACATATAAATTTGGCAAAAACCAGAAACGAGATGCTAGCCACCTCGTTCGGTCTAAATTACTTAAGTCTTGTCTAATATTATAATCAAAATTAAGACTTGTCAAGGCGAGAGCGCACAAAGGCGTAAACTTGCTCAAAGGACTCTTCTGGGCTTAGATTAGTCGTATTTAAATAAAAATCGTAATGGGCCTGGTCATAGACTTCAATGCCATAATATTTCTGATAACGCAAATTATCACTGGCTAATCTCTGTCTTAAACTCGCCTTCACCGCCTCTACGCTTTCCAGACCATCGCCCTCATTTCTTTCATTTTTTTCCTGTAAATGGCCAAAAATACGCTCAGCTCCCTCATCTTCATCAACGTCTAGGTAGATTTTTAGAGAGTGGGGGATAAAATACCAAGAGGTGCGCCCCTCAATAATGAAGTTATCTTGCGTCAAACCTAGATTCTTCTGATATTCATCCACCTCTTGATCGGTGGCGGCATCCTTTTCCCCTAAAAGATTGTATTCGGTTAAAGATAAACCGCGGCGAGCGGCCGCCTCGCGACGTAAGCCCCCCATATAGTAACGCGGCCAAGACAAGGCGTCGGCTAGCTTCTGGGCAATAGTTGATTTACCGGAACCATGAGCTCCGCTGAGAGAAATAATCATAAAAAAATAAAAAGCGCGGAATAAGCACGCCGATTACACGCTTTGGCCTTTAAAAATCCTGATTTTACTTTTACCCGGAAATTATACTATAATAATACCATATTTAAGAGAAGGAGCAAGTCGCTAAAACAGCGAAAATGCTATTAATCACGCGCCTACGCGCTTTTTTATGTATTTAGAAAAACTAGAAATCCAAGGATTTAAATCTTTTGCGAATAAGAATAAGCTGATTTTTTCCAGCAAAATCGACCAAAATGGTCGCCGCGGTCTCACCGCCGTGGTCGGCCCCAACGGTTCCGGCAAATCTAATATTGCTGATGCTGTCCGCTGGGTTTTGGGCGAACAAAGTCTCAAAACTCTGCGTGGTAAAAAAAGCGAAGACGTCATCTTTTCTGGCTCTGATCAAAAAAGCCAATTAAGCATGGCCGAAGTATCGCTCTATCTCAATAATGCTGACCACCAAATAATGCCGGTAGTGACTAATCCTTTATCAGAAACAGAAGCTGGTCCCGAGACCGACGCCTCCGGCCGCTCCTTATCGCCTTTAGACTACGATGAAATTGTCATTACCCGCCGCCTTTTCCGCAACGGCGACAGCGAATATCTACTCAATAACAATCGCGTGCGCTTAGCCGATATTCAAATTCTCTTAGCCAAAGCTAACGTCGGTCAAAAGACCTACAGCGTCATCGGCCAGGGGATGGTGGAAAATTTTCTCAACACCGGCGCCGCTGAACGTAAAGATTTTTTTGACGAAGCAACGGGTGTTAAACAATTTCAAATTAAGCGTGACAGCGCTTTAAATAAATTAGAGAGCAGCTACGAAAATCTCCGCCAAGTAGAAATGTTGCTAAGCGAAATTCGGCCCCGCCTAAAAATGCTCACCCGCCAAGTAGATAAATTAAAAAAGCGCGGACAGCTAGAAGAAGAATTAACTGCTCGTCAACACCGCTACTATTTCCGTCTCTGGCAGGATATTAATGAAAAATTCAATCGAGCTAATACCGAGCTCTTAGTGTTAGAAAAAAGTAAACGGGAAAAAGAAGGACGCTTAGAGAAAATAAATTTAGAGCTTAATGAAATTAAAAGCAGCGATGACGCCGCCCTAATTTCCACCTTGCAGGAAAATATTAGAAAGGCCCAAAACGAACGGACTGACATCGTAAAAGATATTGCTCGTCTCAATGCGGAACTAGAATTACAACTAGAGTCTCAGGGGCAGTTTGATGTTGCCTGGCTCAATAACAAACACGAAGAACTAAAAACTGAACAAAAACGCCTGCAAGAAGAAATCGCTTTATTAGACGGCCGCCCCCAGGAAGCTAAGGAGCTTGAATTGCGCACCCGCTTACAGAAAATTGGAGAAGAAATCAGCCAGCGCGAAAATATTAAACGCCAAAACGAACGTAAAGAAGAAGAAAAACAGCAGCTTTTCAAACAATTATCCCGCTTAGACGCAGTCTTAGAAGCCAATTTGGAAGCTCAAGGGCAGTTTGATGTTGCTTGGCTCAATAACAAACATGAAGAACTAAAACGGGCAGTCGATACTTTAGCTAAGGAAATTGGTGCGATTAATTTAGAAGAAGCGCGCGGCCTCATTAAAGGCTTAGAAGAACAGCGCTCCCAGCTCGACAGTCTCATCGCTCGTGGCAACAATGAATTACAAAGCATTAACCGGGAATTAAAAGCGAGCGGCAAACCCGCCGCCGGCCGGGAAGAAATCAACCGTAGCATTGATGAATTTCTTAAACGCTTAGACGATATTAAAGTCGAACAAGACTTAAATAAAATTAAAAGCTTAATTGAAGAAGCCAAACAAGAATTCCAAAAACAAATTCGCTCTCTGATTGATGGTGAAAATGCCTCTAAACTTGAAAAAGCTAAAACTCTTCAAGAAGAAATCATCGGCTACAGCGAAAAACGCCAAGCCCTGATGGCAGAAATCAACGAATTGCGCCTTGACCTTTCCACCCGCCAAGAACGCAAACGGCTCCTAGAAGCCCAGCAGGGACAAACGGAACGAGAGATTAAAGATATCCAGGAAAAAATTGCTAAGAGCCAGGTTAAATTTGACGCTGAAAAAATTAATCAAGAAAAACAAGAACTGAACCAGCGCCTCCAGGCTCTGGAAATAGAAATAAAAACAGCTACTACCGCTGGCGATATTAGTGCTCTTCTCGCTGACCGCCAAGCTTTAGTGAATGAATTAAACGAATGTCGCCTCAGCGGTGCCTCCCAGCAAGATAAACTAAAGCTCTACGAAGAGCAAAAAAGACAAAACGAAAAAGAGATTAAAGATATCCAGGAAAAAATTGCTAAGAGCCAGGTTAAATTTGATGCCGCTAAACTTGAAAGCGAAAAAAAGTCTCTAGAACAAACTCTTAAATCCCTAGACACTCAACTCAATGGCTGGCAAGAAGAAACCCGGATATATAATACCGGTCGCGAAGAGGAAAAAAGACAAATGTTTGCCTATCAAAGTCAGATTCAGGGACTGCAAACGGAAATCAATCAGCTCTCGGAGCAGATTAATAATCTCAAGATTGAATCTGCCCGCCAAGAAACCCGTTTAGAAGACTTGGAAAACAATATCCGCGATGACAGTTTAGAAATGAGTGCCATTAAACAATACCAAGAAACTAGCGGTGAAGAAATCGATGATGAACGACTGCGCAAACGCATCAATGAATTAAAAAGTCAGCTGGAAATGATTGGTGGTATTGATCCAGAAACTGAAAAAGAATTTAACGAAACGGATCAGCGCTATCAATTCTTAGATAAACAAACAATTGATTTAGACAACGCCATCCAATCGCTAGAAAAAGTAATTGCGGAACTTGATTTAAATATCAAGGAAAAATTCGAACAAGAATTCAAGATTATCTCAGAAAAATTTAGCGAATATTTCAAGATATTATTCAATGGTGGGGCCGCTAAAATCTTTAAATTGGAAAGTCTCGAAGCTAACGAAGAAAACGGGACCAGTCCTGATAATAACGGTCTAGCCCCCGAAGACGATCGCAGTAAGCGCCTGAAACAGTTACGGAAGCGCAACGCTCTCGGCTTAGCGGGCATCGAAATTCAAGCTACTCCTCCTGGTAAAAAAATTCAAACCATCTCTATGCTTTCCGGTGGCGAAAGAGCTTTAACGGCGATTGCTCTAATCTGTGCAATTATTAGTGCCAACCCCTCTCCTTTTGTGATTTTAGATGAAGTGGACGCGGCCTTAGATGAAGCTAATTCCGAGCGCCTAGCCCAAATTCTAGACGATCTCTCAGAAAAGACGCAGTTTGTCACTATTACCCATAATCGCGCCTCCATGAAGCGGGCTAGCATTATTTACGGGGTCACCATGAAAGCTGATGGTGTCAGCCAATTACTCAGCATCCGTTTAGATGATATTGCCGCTTTTAAGAACTAAAAAATGAAATTAGGAAAGAAAATAAAACCGCCTAGCCAAAGGCGGTTTTATTAAAGAGGGCGAATTTACTTTATCCATATTTTTCTGTTATAATAACAATAATCGCCCTCATCTTGAAAGGGGCGCCTGAATTTTAGAAAATTATCTTATGTCTAAGAAAATTATCGCTCTCGCCTTAATTGGCGTCTTTATTCTCAGCTCCGGTTTTGGCTGCAAAACAGTAGATAAAAAAACTCAGGAAGCCATGCAGCCCATTACTCTAACATACTGGCGCGTCTTTGATGGTCCCGATGCTTTTCAAGAAATAATCGGTAAGTACAACGCTATCCATTCTAACGTCACTATCAACTACCGCAAGCTGCGCTATGAAGAATATGAAACTGAGTTGTTAAACGCCTTAGCCGAGGACCGAGGCCCAGATATTTTATCCATTCACAACACGTGGTTACGTAAATATCAAAATAAATTAGTACCCATGCCCGCCAGTATTACTATGGCCTATCCGGTGGAGAAGGGCACAATCCAAAAAGAAATTGTTCCGGAACTACGCACCATCAAAAGTCCGACCCTCAGAGAACTAAAAGATAAATTTGTGGACGTTGTCTACAGTGATGTGGTTTTAGATGATAGTCAGGTTTACGGACTACCTTTATCAGTTGACACTTTAGCTCTATACTACAACCGCGATCTCCTTAATAACGCCGGTATCACTGATGCCCCCCGCTATTGGAATAAAGAGTTTCAACAAAACGTCAAAAAATTAACCAAGCAAGATCCGGTCACCGGTATCGTCCAATCTGGCATCGCTTTAGGCGGAAGCAGTAACATTGAAAGATACAGCGACATTCTGGCCGTGCTAATGCTCCAAAATGGCGCCGTCATGATGGATGGTAAACAAGTATTATTTAATACCATTCCCGCTGCCACTAAAGATAGAAAATATAACCCTGGTCTTGAAGCTTTACGTTTCTATATTGATTTTTCCAACCCCGGTAAGGAAGTTTATTCTTGGAATGAAACACTGCCTAATTCTTTAGAACTCTTTGCTAACGGCAAATTAGCCCTGATGTTTGGTTATTCTTACCATCTAGCTACTATTAAGGCCCAGTCACCAAAATTAAACTTTTCCGTCAGCCCTCTACCCCAGATTGAAGGTAGCCAGTATGAAGTCAATTTTGCTAACTACTGGGTAGAGACGGTCTCGAAAAAAAGTAAATATCCAAACGAGGCCTGGGATTTCATTATTTTTGCCACTAAAGAAGAACAGGTGCAATCATATCTTACTAAAACTAAGCGACCAACGGCCTTACGCGCCTTAGTAAAAACTCAAAGTGAAGACAATGAAATTGGCATCTTTGCCTCACAACTACTGACCGCCAAGAGCTGGTATCGTGGTAAAGATGTGACTTCGGCAGAAACAGCTATCGGTGAAATGATTAACAATGCCCGCCAAAATACCGAAAGGATTTTAGAAGTTATCAATACCGGCGCCGCGAAAGTGCAGCAAACGGTAAATTAAATTTATGCTTAAAAAATTAATCATCAGCGTCGCCGTCGTCTTCAGCTTATTTTTCGTTATAGCCCCTAATTTGGTGGCAGCCGAATCAATTGTTGATAACACCTCGGTAAAATACGACAAGGGAAACTACAATCTCAATGACATGGTCCTAGTGGCTGTCGGCGCCTCGCGCTGGATTTTAGGAATTGTGGGCTCTCTCGCTTTATTAATGTTTATCTACGGTGGTCTGATGTTTTTAATCTCAGCTGGTAGCAGTGATCGCGTTAGTAAGGCTAAACTAATTCTCATCGCCGCTGTAGCCGGGCTAGCCATTGTCTTTGCTAGCTATCTCATTATTAAATTTGTTCTCGGCACTATGGGAATTAACTGGGACGGCAGTAATGCGGAAGTAGTTTTACAAAGCAGTACCGCAAAGTTCTTATAACACCCACATGAACGGCTTCACCTTAAAAACCTTAGCAATTGAAGAAAGGGTAGGAGAAAAGTTGCGTTCAGCGCGTCAAAATCAAAACGTTCCTCTAGAAATAATTGCCAAAAAACTACGTATCCGCCCCGAATATCTCCTGGCTCTAGAAAATGAGGAATACGACAAGCTGCCCTCTGGTTTATACGGTCGACAATTTCTTAAAGAATATTGCCAGTATCTAAAGTTGGATATTAAAAAAATCCTTCCTCTTAGCCCCTTTGCTGAAAATCAAGCCGGGAATGACCCCTTTTCCCAAAAGATTCTCCGCCGACACAAATTCTTAGTCTTCCCTAAATTAATCCGTAACCTGCTTTTCATCTTCTTATTTCTTATCTGCCTACTCTATCTATTTATCTACTTCCGCCGCCTAGTTTCCCCGCCCTCGTTATCCCTGGAATACCCCGACCGTAACTTAGTGAGCACGGAGTCAAAAATAGAAGTGAAAGGGCAAAGCGACCCTGAGACTGAAATTACCATCAATAACACGAGCATCATGAGCGCCCAAGACGGATCCTTCTCGCAAGAGGTAAAGCTAAAAAAAGGTTTGAATAATCTCACCATCAGTGCTAAAAAAAAATACGGCCGGGAAAGCGTGATTGAACGCCAAATCCTAGTCGAAGACAATTATGAGCAGTCCCAATAAAACCTTACTATTTGACATAAATTTTATTTTAAATAAAATAGCAATTGGAGAGGGACAGAAGGTGGCCGAGCTCGGTTGCGGTAATTTCGGCTATTTTGTCTTTCCGGTCGCCAAGCTGATAGGACCAAGAGGTCACCTCTTCGCGGTTGATATCCTCAAAAATACCTTAGAAGACATTAAAAAAAGGGCTTTGCAGGAAAATCTTCAACAAATTGAAACCGTTTGGAGTAATCTCGAGATCTTTAAAGGAGCGAAAATTGAAAGCGCCATCCTCGACCAAGCCCTACTAATCAACATCCTGCACCAATCAGAAAAAAGAGTAGAAATTCTCCGCGAAGCCATCAGAATGCTGAAAACTGGAGGAAAATTACTGGTAGTAGAGTGGAAAAATATTGCCAGTCCCTTAGGGCCAAAAACGGAACAGCGGGTTAATAAAGAGACGCTGAAAGAGGCGGCTCCGAAACTAGGCCTATCTTTAGCCGCTGAATTTGAAGCAGGCCCTTATCATTACGGATTAATATTTCATAAATCATAAAAACTATGCAAAATTTACTGACCTGGCGCTTTTGGTTCAATCTGCGCCCCGAATCCCTGTTGCCCTTATTTACTAACTTGTTCTTAGGTTTGCTCGCCCTTTTACTAATAGCCACTATTTTTACTGCCTTAAAACAACGACGCAAAAGCTTATATAAAAACTTCTGGAAACGTTCATATGGCTTTAGTTTGGGCAATCTGCTCATCGGAGCCGTTCTCTTCTTCTTCAATTACGAAAGAGCCGCTTTTCTCTCTGCTCGCTTCTGGCTCGCTCTCTGGGTAATAGTCATGATTGCTTGGCTAATCCCCATTATTAAAAGCTACCGCCGCGTCCCCCTGCAAAAGAAGAAAATAGAAAAAGAACAAGAATTTAAAAAATATATTCCCTAAACAAAAAACCCTCCGCTAACGGAGGGTTTTTTAATAATATCCTAAGAACGGAGGCGCCACACCGTAATGGGACCTTCAAAGAAAATAGCGTCATAATTTTCTTTAATAAATCTATCAACCGGATTATCTTGATTGTGCCGAAAGCGCTCTAAAGAATTAGGGTAGGCAGTTACAGCACAACCTGGGGTTTCCGCCTCCAGTTGCGCGCGTGCCTGATTAAATTGCACCTCCGTCTGATGGCCAGTAATTAAGATATCAAAAGAAGTAGCGCTCAGCTTACCAGTCTCTAAATAAACATTGGGGAAAAAGGGGCCGGCATGCAAAGATTTATCTGGGCATTCCTGCCTAATTACCTCTAAGAACGGGTATTCTTTATCGTTATAATTATTAAAAATTAAAAGATAAAAAAACATACTTACCGGAAAAAGCCAAATCCAAGCTAAACCAGGGATGGCTAAATATGATAGGAACTTAGGCTGGTGCTCAGCACTAAAGATAAGGGGCAACAAGGGAAGCATTAAACTTAAAGCAAGATTTAAATGATAGTAATCAGGTAAAGGATAACAAGAAAGTAAAAAACCAGCACTTAACAAAAGCACAAAATTGATAGAGCGGGAGCGTCTCCGCCAAGAGATGGTAATTAACCCTAGTGAAAAAAAAGCTAAATACAACAAGAGATAAGAAATACGATTTGATTCAATATAATGAAATAAAGGAAAAGAAATTAAATTCTCCCATAAGAGCGCTGGTGGCCAAAATAAAAATAAGACGGCTAAAGGCAGGGCGGTTGCCAAACTATAAAGTAAAAAGGAATGAAGACGCTCCCGCAGTGATCGGTCGGCAAAGGGCCAGAGCAAAAATAAAGCACTGACGCCAGCCACCACCAAACCCTTCTGCTGGAGCAAAAGAATGCTTAAGCCCATCGTCAAACCGGCAAAAAATAACCATAAATAACGCCGTGAATGCAAATAACCCAGATAAAAATACAGGGACCAGATAATAAAGACGAGATTATAAAAATTATGATTAATAATCCAGAGCCAAGAAGAACTAAGAACAAAAAAGAAGGGGACAAATAAATTAAAGGGCGATGGCTTCAGTTTCTCAGCTGCTTTATAAAGGCCAAGGGCTCCCAACATTAATAAAAAAATGGAAAAAATCTTAGCGGACCAGAAACTGGCGCCGACCAGCTGCCAAAGCCAATATAAAAGATAAAAGCTCAGGGGCGGCAAGAAGGAAAAAAAATCAAAATAAAGGCGGCGGCCATTATAAAGATTCCAAGCTCCGTTTAAAGTTACGCCTTCATCACCATTTAAAAGATGATTAAAATGAAAAAATACGGCTAAGGCGATTAAAAAAAGCGAATATAAAAATAGCCAAATTTTCCGATGCTTTAAATTACTGGACTCTTTCATAAATGATGCTTAAATTATCACTAAAAACTACTCGCCAATCAGGGGATTGGCTTAAATAAGAGTATAAAGGATTATCCACAGTCAACTCCTGTTCCGTTACTTGAAAAAATAATTTTTCACTTTCCCGCAAACTTAGGGGTGGACGAATTTGTTTAATTAAAACCAAACGAATATCATAATCAGAAAGCAAAAAAGTAAAATCGCTATCAGGACTTCTAAAAGCTAAATATTCTTCTAAAATCGTCCGACCACGATATGGGGCCTGAGGCATCCGTCCATCAATAAATAGCTCTTTTTCGGGATAAGCAAAAAGCAGAAAACCACCCCAGTTATATTCATTAAATAAGCGCCAAGAGCTTGTCTCGGGACGAGATTGTAAATAAGAGACAGCGGCACAAGGATATTTTTTCCCACAAAAATCTCTGATACCATCCTGCTGCCAAGGCAAAGAAAAACTCGACCAAAGAGCGTAAGCACCAATAATTAATAAACTAGCAACACCCAGGCGAAGGAGCCAAATTTTTTTAAAAGGCCAAGAAAAATTATTAATAAATTCCTGGACTACCGCCGACATCAGAGGTAAAGAAGCGATTACAAAAATGGGGAAATGCCGACGGGACCGGAAAGCCATAATAAAAAATAAAATAGCTAAAGCCCAATCCCAAAGAGAAAAACTAAGGCGCTTGCCAAAACTCCATAAATATAGAAAAAAAGCAGCGGCCAAAGCAAGGTAATATAATTGGGGATAATATAGAGGCAGAATAAACTGACTTTGCCACTCATGGATATAAGTCATGTAGAGAGTGTTGGAGTAAGAGCCTAGAAAAGAATATAGGCCCAAACCATAGGGATTAACCAGGGTCGCTAGCAAAGAAAAAATAAAAATTAAGCCTAAAAATAAACAGTCTTTTTTAGAAAAAGCGGAAATTGCAAATTTTCTAAAAATAGGCCAATTTTTTATCAACCCCGCCAAACAAGCATAAAGACAATAGGCAAATAATAAAGACAGGCCCAACAAAAAACTGCCATGCAGATTGGCCCACAGCATGAATATTAAAGGCAGGCTTAAAAACCAGAGGCGATAACGAGAAAAATGGGAGAACAAAAAAAATAAAATAGAAAGAAACAGCAAGCCAATTTCCTGGACTCTTAAGCCAAGATGGGGGCGGCTAGCAAATAAACCTAAGGCCAAACAAGCAAAAATACCAATCAACAAAGCCGGATCACTCTTAAAAAAAAGACTAAAATTAAAAATGCGGCGCCAAACAAAAAAAATGGTTACTGCCATAATAAATAAGAAAAAGAGATGGAGGCCCAAAAACGAAGTCTGACTGAAAATCAAAGCCAATCCGTAGTTTAACAGCCATTCATGATCAACCCAGCCCTGACCTGATAAAGTATAATTATAATGATCGGTAGTCGGGGCCTGCCCAGTCGCCGCAATCTCGGCTCCCACCCGTAAATGCCAGCCTAAATCGCTATCCGAATAAGAAAAAGAATTTCGCAATAAAAAAATGGCCAAAACAAAAAACAAAACCCAGGGCAAGAGAACTATTGACAATTTATAAATTTTATTAGTCATAAGAATATTTTAACATATCCCCAATTGTTTGTCTTCCGTGCTATATTATGGTAAAATAGAAACATCATTTAAATTATCAACAACTAGAAAGGTGGTGAATTATGAGTAAAAAAATAGTAAAAAATTTATTAGCCTTAGCGATGTTATCCTTCCTCGCATTGCCTTTAGTGACCTTTGCACAGGGTAATATGGATGTGGGTCTGAATGAAATCGAAAATGGCTTTGCTGACAATGGTCTCGGTAATACTGATCCGAGAACAACTGTTGCGAGATTAATTAACGTCGCTATGCTCTTCTTGGGTATTATCGCGGTTGTTATCGTCTTGCTTGGCGGTTTCAAATGGATGACCGCAGCTGGTAACGAGGACAAGGTAGGCGAAGCGAAGAAATTAATGGGCGCTGGTGTCGTCGGTTTAGTAATCGTGCTGTCTGCTTGGGGTGTTGCCAACTTCATCTTAAGCAAGTTGATCACAGCCACCAACTAGTAATTTCTAGAATCGATTTTGGAAAAGAGTGGTCCTTGCCTAGCAGGGGCCACCGCCCTGGATATCAGTTTTGCTGGTTTCCAGAGCGGTGCCAAACCAAGACAAAAAAATAACTCTATGCTTTGCTCAAAATTCGTCAGAAGCGTATCTCTCTTTATTATAACCAGCTTTTTAATGGCCGGTTTTTTTAGTGCTTTCCCCGTATTAGCCGAAGACTACGGCCTTAATACAAGCGCGGGCCAAGTCACTGCCTATCAAGATCAAATAAGTAATCCAGACGACAACTTTTTAAGCACTAAACTAGGCACCATTATCGGCATCGTACTCTCCTTTGTCGGTGTAATCTTCCTAATCTTAATGATTTTTGCCGGCTTAACCTGGATGACGGCTCAAGGCAATCAAGAAAAGGTGGGAAAAGCTAAAGATTTAATGATTAACGCTATTATCGGCTTAATTATTGTAATGGCCGCCTACGCCATCACCGCTTTTGTCGGCGATCGCCTTATTTAATAAGTTATGTTTAATTTTCAGACTCGCCTTTTATTTCTCATGCTCACTATCTTTGGCAGTATTTTAATGGTAAGCAGCGTTAGTGCTCAAGGTTCTTATAATTTTGCCAGTTCCAGCGGTCTGACTCACACCAGCCAGCAAGCGGGCTATGATATTAGCGACCAAAGCCAGACGCCAGAAGCCTATATCTCTAGAATAATTGAGATTATTCTTTCAATCTTAGGGGTTATTTTTCTAGGACTAACCATCTATGGCGGTATTGTTTGGATGACCGCCCAGGGTAATGAAGAGAAAGTTAGTAAAGCTAAAGAATTAATAACTGAAGCTATTATCGGCTTAATTATCGTTATTGCCGCCTACGCCATCACTTACTTTGTTTTAAAACTTACCAGCGGCTCCTTACTCCAGTAACATCATGAAAAAAGTAATTAAAATTTATTTTAGTCTTTTTACCATCAGTCTTTTTTTATTACCATTAGCCATCAATGCTCAAAATGAGAAACCAAATCTAAAGGACGCCTTTGGTAAAGCTACTGACAGTCCCTTGCAAACAGTGGCGGGATCACAAGGAGCTGGTTATCTTGCTAGTGTCGGAATCGAGACTTTAGCTGGACAGGTAATTACCGCCCTTACTTCATTGTTAGGGGTAATTTTTGTCCTTCTAACCATTTATGGCGGCTTTCTCTATATGAACGCCCGCGGCAATGAAGAACAGACCAAAAAAGCCAAAGCTATTATTACTCAGGCCTTAATCGGCTTAGTAATTATCTTGGCCGCTTACGCCATTTCTTACTTTATTCTCAAATTTTTAATCTAAACACCCTCGTATGAAGCCAAAGAACATCAAGCCAATTATCACCTTATTACTATTAACGGCCATCATGGTCCTGCCCTATCTAGTGTTTGCCCAGGGAACTAATACCATTAAGCCCGAATCAAGTGCTAATCCCCTCACCATGCTGAGAAACATTGCCGCTGGTGAAGCTGGCCCCTATGATGATGCCACTGATCAAGACTCCCTCCCCATTATTCTCGGCTTTGTAATTAACGGCGCTCTTAGTCTACTCGGTGTTATTTTTATCATCCTAATGGTCTTAGCCGGCTATAACTGGATGACGGCCTCTGGTAATGAACAGAGAATTGACGAGGCTAAGGATACCATTAAACGCGCCATTATTGGCTTAGTCATTACTCTTGGCTCTTGGGCAATTTGGAATTTCTTGGTCGCCAATCTAATTAATAAACTTTCAGCTTAATATATGAACACTCTTAAAAAGATATTATTCAGTGTTCTCGTCTCTTGCTTATTAGCTATTCCAACTCTATCGGCTCAGGCCACCACCAGCAGCAGCACGCTTAATAACACTATTACTGGGCCTGCCGATATTATGCTGGCTAATAGTGGTTTAAGTAGCTTCTCTTTAGGCTCAGTTATCGCTTTTGTTATCCAGGCTGCTCTTAGTCTTCTCGGCATCATCTTCTTAGTTATTATCGTCTTCGCTGGCTACCGCTGGATGACTGCTGCTGGCAATGAAGAGGCTATTAAAAAATCACAGGAAGCCATCAAACGGGCGATTATCGGTCTCATTATTGTCCTTATGGCCTACGCCATCACTTATTTCGTCTTTAAACAACTACCTTTTACTGGTGGTACAGGCGGGAGCAATAATAACCAGGGCGGAGGAGCGCTGCCGCCGGTAGGAAATGAGCTTTAATAAAAAAATATATAGAAAAAGGGACCGGTCATAATTAGATCGGTCCCTTTTTAAAAGAGCTGCTTGTTGTGTGCTATTGGCGAGGTTTGTAAACATCCGTACTCTGCCAAGAACACCAATGGAGGGTTTCGCCGTAATAATCTACGGTTTCAACGCCAACTTTAAAGGTGTATGAACCTTTAGGGATACTTCCCCAAGCATATACCTGGCAGGTATATTCGCCTGGTAATAAATACCAACTGGCACTACCTTGTGGTCCCACAACGAAAGATTTTGTTTCTGTTCCTTTAATGATAAAGGTATACTCGGTGCTTCTTGATTTATTAAACACCTTTCCAAAATATCCATTAACGGGGTTGGCAATAATAGGTGCCGCCTGAAGTTTGTCGAGAGCCATTTGTTTGGCCTCAATTTGGATTTCCTGTCTTTCCACCACATTTGAGTTGGTGCGTAGTCTAGTCTCTTTGTTGGTTAACTCCTGAGGGAGCGTTTGAATGATTGCCTCGGAAATGGAGACATCCATGATAGCGTTGCGATCAGCTTCCAGTTTTTGGATTCTTTTGCTGAGAGCATCGCGCTTAGGTGTTAGACCAGCTACAAGCTGATTTTGGCTACTAGCCTCTACTTTCATGTCGGCTAACCTTCTTTGGACGCTAGTCCTTTGTTTATTCCAAGCATCCATTGTTGGTAAAGAGGCATTGCCCTGTGCTATCAGGGAGTCCAAACGGACGCGCTCATTGTGCCACATAGTGGAATCCGGAATAATAGACTCACGAGCAATTTGCCCGTTTAAGGAAGCAAGCTGTCCCCGTAGCTGCGAGATTTCTCTTTCGATTTTCTGGGCAGCCTTTAGCTGTTGTTTCGTTTGGGCGTTAGCGCCGATTGTTACTGCCATAAAAATGGCGAAAATTACGAAAAAAATCTGTGTTTTCATGGTTTTTATGTTTAGATTGTGAATGTACTTATTTGCCTATTCTTCGCTAAGATTTTTATAAGCTTAGTTTAGAACTCTCTAGTATAGCATTTTTTTATATATATGTCAATAACTTATCCCCAGCTTATCCCTTGACGAGAAAAGCCAGACATGATATAAAGGTAGGTCGCAAAAATCCCTGCTTGTCATTCCATTAATACTGTAGGGATTTTTTGTTTGAGCAAATAAACCACGCTAATATGAAAAAAATCAAAATCAGCGAGGACCTTGTGCCTCTTAGTAGTCGGCAGCGTATGGTCTTAAGTTTGATCATCGCTTGCATCTTTCAATTTGTCTTTTTTTTCACTCCCGTCCTCGCCGCCGAAGCAGTCGCTCAGGATCAAGGTGCTATTAAAATGGGGCCTACTAGCAAAAGTCAGGCCGATCCTGTGGTAGCTGTCTTAATCGAGCAGGCTCAAGCCAAGACAGAGACTAGCGCTTTAAAAGCAAGCTCCACTCTGGCAACTGTGGCCGAAGAAACACCTGCAAGCGAGACCACTCCGCAAGTAAAGGTGGTGCGTACCAGCACCCATACCATGACAGCCTATAATTCTGATCCCGCCCAAACCGATAGCACTCCCTGTATTACTGCCAATGGTTTTGATGTCTGTGCTCATGGTGAAGAAGATACTATTGCTGCCAACTTCCTTAAATTCGGCACTAAAGTCAGAATTCCGGAACTATACGGCGACCGCATTTTCGTGGTTCGCGACCGGATGAACAAACGCTACAGTGACCGTGTTGATATCTGGATGAAAGAAAAAACTGATGCCCGTAAATTCGGTGTCAAAGTGGCCAAGATTGAAGTCGTTGAGGTAATTGAATAAGATAATTTTCAAAGAATATAAAAACACCCGCCCTGATTTCTCAGGACGGGTGTTTTGTTTTCTAAAAAGTAATTTAGAAGAGGAAGGACAGAAAACCACGGCGACGCAATGATTTCTCTTTTTTCTTAAGATTAATCGTAGTTGGAATAACGGTATCGGGGATTAAAGAAATACTATCAATCCCTTGAGCCATTAAGAATTCAGCAAATTCCGGGAAATCGCTGGGGCCTTGGCCGCAAATGCCAACCTTGCGCTTGCGCTTCTTAGCGATGGCTATTAAATTTTTAATCATTATCTTTACCGCCTCATTTTTTTCATTGGAAACACCTTCAATTTTCAAGCTCCCGCCAGCATCACGATCAATTCCTAAAACTAGCTGAGTTAAATCATTGGAGCCGATAGAAAAACCGTCGAAAATATCACAGAATTTATCCGCTAAAATAATATTAGCTGGAATTTCGGCCATCACATAAATCTGGAGGCCGTTAACACCCCGCTTGAGGCCGTTTTTAGCCATGATTTCTTGAACTTTTTTACCTTCTTCGACAGTGCGGCAGAAGGGTACCATAATTTTAAGGTTGCTTAAACCATAGTCATCACGCACACGCTTCATTGCTTTGCACTCCAAATTAAAAGCCGGCACAAATTGCTTAGCATAATAGCGACTGGCTCCGCGCCAGCCAATCATGGGGTTAGATTCAACTGGTTCAAACTCGCGACCACCAATTAAATTAGCATATTCATTGGTCTTAAAATCGGATAAACGGACAATCACATCCTTAGGATGAAAAGCGGCGGCAATAATGGCAATCCCTTGGGCTAAGCGGTCCACAAAATACTGCGCCTTATCATCATAACCGACCGTTAATTCTTCAATTTTTTTCTTAGCTTCCTTGTCCTGCAAGTTCGGGTAATTAATTAAAGCTAAGGGATGAATCTTAATGTAATTATTAATGATAAATTCCAAACGAGCCAAGCCAACGCCATCATTAGGAATGAATGATTGAGCAAAAGCCATCTCTGGCTCACCCACATTCATCATGATTTTAGTCTTAGGGCGTTTTAAGTCTTTAATATCAGTACTGAGAACCTTAAAAGGAATTTTACCTTCATAAACAAAGCCTTCTTCACCTTCCGCACAACTAACGGTCACGCTAGGGCCGGTCTTTAAAACCGAAGAGCCAATATTAGTGCCAACTAAGCAAGGAATACCGAGCTCACGGGAAACAATGGCGGCATGACAAGTACGTCCGCCCTTATCAGTCACGATAGCGGAGGCAATTTTCATAATCGGCTCCCAATCCGGATCAGTCATATCGGTTACTAACACTTCACCCGGTTTAAAGCTGTGGATTTCTTTAAGTTCCATAATCCGCCGCACCTTGCCGCTACCAATCTTATTACCAACACTCTGCCCTTTGACTAAAACTTTACCTCGCTTCTGCAAACGATATTCTTCAATCACATTAAGATTGCGGACACTCTGAACAGTTTCTGGGCGGGCTTGGATAATATAAAGCTGCTGGTTACGGCCATCTAGAGCCCATTCAATATCCATCGCCCGGCCATAGTGCTCTTCAATTGCCATCCCCCATTTTGCCAACTGTTTGACTTGAGCATCAGTAATTGAGGCTTTATGTCTCTCGGTATTAGATACCGGAATATTCTTCACTGGTGACTTGCCGCCCTTATTATAAATCATCTTTTCCGCTTTCTTGCCAATAGAACGAGAAATGATAGCTAAGGTTGGCTTGAAGACATAGAATTCGTCCGGATTAACCCGTCCTTGAACGATGTTCTCGCCTAAACCATAGATAGAATTGATTAAAACTGTGTTGCGGAAACCTGATTCTGTATCAATGGTAAACATTACACCAGAAGAACCGAGATCAGAGCGAACCATTTTTTGAACACCCACAGATAAAGCAATGGAAAAATGATCAAAACCTTTATCTTCGCGATAAGAGATAGCGCGATCAGTAAATAAGGAAGCAATACATTTCTTCACGGCTAATAATAATTCTTTTTCACCAACAATATTTAAAAAAGTTTCTTGCTGACCTGCAAAAGAAGCATCCGGCAAGTCTTCAGCCGTGGCACTAGAACGAACAGCAACATCTAAAGCCTTACTATTATTCTCGGCCGACAAACGTTTATAGGCCGTCGCGATTTCTTTCTTTAAATCAGTCGGTAACTGAACCGCTAAAATTTCCGCTCTGACTTTTTTGCCATGAGCCATTAAGTTGCGAGTATCACTAGTATCTAAGTCTTTGAGAATTTCCTTAATTCTCTTCTTAAGGCCAGTGCTTTCTAAGAAATAATTGTAAGCTTCGGCCGTGGTCGCGAAACCATTAGGAACTTTAATTCCTTGGTCCTTGAGCTTGCGGTACATTTCGCCCAAAGAGGCGTTTTTTCCTCCAACTGAAGGCACGTCTTTAATGGCGAGCTCTTCAAAAAAACGAACAAAAACGGGCTTAGTCATAAATAGAATTTTATTTTAAATTTTTTATTGAATCTTATTTTTATTATAGCACATTCTTTACTTTATCATAATAATGCCATAATATAATAAAGAATGCTTTATTGCGGGCGTGGCGGAATTGGTAGACGCACTTGGTTTAGGACCAAGCGGGGAAACTCTTGAGAGTTCGAGTCTCTCCGCCCGCACTTTCATTTTTTCAGGCATGATTAACTTTTTACATTCTTTTTTGCCTCAAGCAGTGCTTTTCTCAATGGGTCCGCTCACTATTTATTGGTACGGTCTCTTTTTGGTATTAGCTATGACCGCCAGTATTATCGTGGCGCAAAGCTTAGCGAAATGGCACCAAATCAAAACTGAAAAAATAATTGACTTATCGCTATGGTTAATAATTGCCGGGATACTTGGTGCTAGGGTTTACGAGATTTTTTTAGAGCTACCTTATTATTACCAACACCCCTTAAATATCTTAAAAATCTGGGAAGGCGGCCTTGCCATCCACGGCGGGATTATTGCCGGAGCCATTACTCTTTACCTCTTTTCTCGACGCCACCACCTTTCTTCCTTAAAACTGGCCGCAATCATTGTCCCGGCCTTAGCTCTTGGACAGGCCATTGGTCGCTGGGGAAACTGGTTTAATCAAGAATTATTCGGCCGACCCACTAATTTACCCTGGGGTATACCGATAGCGATAGAGAACCGGCCCTGGCTATATCTATTTAACGATTTTTTCCACCCCACCTTCCTTTACGAAAGCTTTGGCTGCTTTTTAATCTTTATTACTCTCGTCTATTTAAGTTACCGCTGGCGGGCAAACTTAAACACACGTCGAAATATCATCATCATTAATATCTATCTCCTGGCTTACGGCAGCCTACGTCTGGCTTTAGAGTTTATTAAAGTAGATGTTACCCCGATGTTAGGAATTTGGCGCTGGCCTCAAATTATTAGTGCTCTAATTATTATTTTTAGCATTACTTGGTTAATAAAAACCTTTAAAAAATAAGCTCTATGTTTTTCGGTCTCTATAAACGTGTAAACAAAAAACAGAATCTCCTTATCCTTTATTTTTTAGGAACAATTCTAGCAATTGCTAACGCCCTACCCACCTACATCCAATCTAATTTTCTTGGTAATTTTCTTTCCTTATCTTGGGTAAGCATCTTTTTTGCGGCTGCCAATTTTATTACTGTTTTTGCCATTATTTTTTTCCCTAAGCTAATAAGAAAAATAGGCAATATCGCCGCCACCGAAATTGTGCTCTTTCTTTTCATCTTTTCTTTACTGGGAATGAGTATTGCTAACCAACCGGCCACGGTTTTTTTAGCCTTCATCCTACTGAGCGTGGCCAGTAATCTGATTTGGATTAACATGGATATTTTGGTAGAGAGCTTCTCTGATAATGCCTCCACCGGCTTAACTAGAAGCATCTATTTCACTGCCATTAATCTAGGTTGGATTGTGGCTCCGACAATGTCGAGCTACTTAATACAAAAAGGAGACTACTATTGGGTTTTTATTGCCGCCGCCATTTGTTTAGTGCCTTTCTTGGTAATTTTAATAAAAAGCCGTTGTCAGCTAGATAATAAAAAACATTATCCCGATAAAGCTATCCCTGACACTGCTAAAAAAATCTGGAAAAATCCTAATTTACGTGGCATTTTTATGATTGCCCTATTGTTAAATTTATTTTTCAGCAGTGCGGTTATTTACATCCCCGTTTATCTCCATCAATATCTTGGCTTTGACTGGTCAGTTCTAGGTTTAATGTTTTCCGTCATGCTTATCCCCTTTGTTCTCTTTGAAATTCCCGCTGGCTGGCTGGCTGATAAATATTGGGGTGAAAAAGAAATTCTAAGCGTTGGTATTGGTATTATTGCTCTCGCTCTCTTCCTATTTTTTGCTATAAAAACACCGAACCCCTGGATTTGGGGTGGCCTTCTGTTCTTAAGCCGCGTCGGGGCCGCCTTAGTAGAAGCCATGCGTGAATCCTATTTCTTCAAAATTGTCAGTGCTAAAGATGTTCACTATATTAATTTCTTCCGCGCCACCGCCCCCCTAGGCTATCTACTAGGTACGACCTTGGCCGGAGTAATTATTCTTTTTTACCCCATCGAATATCTCTTTTTGTTTGTCTCTATTATCATGACCACCGGTTTCCTCTTTATTTATTCAATTAAAGACAGTCGCTAAGGGGTTTGACGTCTCCGAAAAAATCTCTTATTATAAGTCCAGGATTAAGGCGGGTATCGTATAGTGGTTATTATGTCAGCCTTCCAAGCTGAAGATGGCGGT
>CAZTUJ010000007.1:0-1566 GCA_964616855.1 uncultured Gammaproteobacteria bacterium
GATTAGTGTGATCTTCGTTTTTTTGGCGAGAAAGGACAGTGTCTACTATCGAGGTAGCGACCTTTGATTGGCGCGCGGGACCCCCAGGGCCCCGCGCGCCTTCTCTTTTTATCTGAGGGTAAAAATGATATATTAATAATATGAACAAAAAAAGGTTATTTCAATGGTCCCTGTACGACTTTGCCAACTCTTTTGTCTTTATTAACTTCCTATTATATTTCTCTCAATGGATGGTAATTGATGGTGGTCTATCAGATTTTTGGTATAACGCTATTTTCGCCATAACTTCTATACTGCTATTCCTATCAGCCCCGACCTTAGCTTCTTTTACTGATAAATATGGTGGAAGAAAATATTTATTAAATTACGCCACCATCGGAACATTTGTGGGGTATAGTTTAGCGACGGTTTTCGCTTATTTAGGAACACAACACATCTTCATTATTGCTATCTTCTTCTTAATAGGACAATATTTCTATCAGCTTTCATTTGTTTTCTATAATACATTAATGGAAGATGTGGCGGACGAAGCACACCGAGCTCGAGTGTCTGGAATCGGTCAATTTTCTAATAGTATGGGACAGGTAGCAGGTCTTTTAATCGCTTTGCCACTATCCGCTACCAGATTACAGCCTTTGTTTCCCTCGCTGATTATTTTTATTATCTTAGCCCTTCCAATGATGGTTTCTTTCGTGGATAGTAAACCAAAGAGTAATAAGCTTAGTATTAAGGTATTACGAGAAGGTGAGAAAGAATATCTCAAAAAGATGGTGGTTTTCTTTTCTGTCTCAGTCGCAGTTCCATTACTCGTTGCTTTCTTCTTCTTTAATGATGCTCTCCTAACCTTGTCTAATAATTTTGCTATTTATATGGAGAGGGTTTTTGCGGTTTCAGATGATGTAAAAAATTATCTTTTATTAGCTATTCTTTTTATGGGCGGAATCGGGGCTTTTGTCGCTGGCTGGATAGCTGATAAATTTGGTGATTTAAAAACATTAAAAATAATTTTGGCCTGCTGGGCGGTTTTGATTCCAGTCCTGGCCTTATGCCGAGGGATGATTTCTTTAACTATTTGCACCGTTCTTCTCGGTTTTCTAATGGGACCAATTTGGACTATTTCTCGGTCTTATCTTAGTAAAACCTTAGCCAAGGAAGATTTGACTTATGGTTTCACTTTTTACACCCTGGCTGAACGATTTGCTACCCTGTTTGGTCCGCTAACTTGGGGAGGAATTATTGCCGTCCTTGGTATTGAAAGTATTAATTACCGTATTGCAATGTTCACGATGGTTATATATATTATTCTCGGTCTAGTCGTATTATTAAAATGGAGGAGGACGCCTAAGGTGACGACGGTATAGATTCTACATTACAACTCCAAAATAAATTTTTCTAAAGCGACATATAAGTCTGTTTTGCCCCGATGCGCCTCATGATACATTTTAAATAAGTCAGTGGACATTTGTTTTAATTTCTTCTCCGCCTCGCCAGCCGTCCGGCCATAATTTTTAGCAAACTGCTTGGCTTTACTGTACGGATAATCCTTCATCCCCACTTCCCCGGCAG